>NZ_JBQDJZ010000074.1:0-13888 GCF_052095765.1 Halomonas sp. | reverse complement strand
CTACTCGACGGCTACGGGTCTGAGCGCACGATAAATTTTGAATAGCCACTTACCAAGCCCCATACTTCCGTCCCGACCGCGAGCAAGACTACCGACGGGCTTGGGCGTTTTTTGAGAATGGGGGAGAAAATGAATAACGCCTGTATTAGTAGTAGTGGCAGTGGCAGGAGAGGGGGAGGGCAGGTGGAAGCACATGATGAGTGTGAGAATGGCTGCTATCGACCCAAAGCTGCCATGCCGGCAAAGGCAGCAAGCGCGTTTATTGGTGTTCTATAGTCACGTCTACGAAAGCGCTCATAAAAACAATGGGTTGGTGTGGCGGTATAAGAATGTTGAACGCGCGTGCTCGTTCAAGTTAATAAATGAGCGTGCTGTCTAATACGCTGTTAGGCCCGAGGAGCAGTGATGCCGTTAAACCATACATCACAGTACGCGGAACTCACTGATGAGCACTTTCAGGCTATCGGTAAGCTTACTGTTGAGTGGTCGAATATTGAGTTTCTGCTTGGGGTGTTGCTCTCTCGGTTATTGATAACGCCCGAGTTTTTGGCGCGCACCTACACTGATCATATGTCCGGAGCGAAGCGGCAAGAAGCTATCAAAGAGGCCTCGGAGATACACCGATATCGATATCGCTACAAGCTTATCAGCGAGGAGCAGATCAGACAGGTCCTTGATATAAATAATCAAATCACGCAACTCAGATCAACCAGGAATAAGTTCGCTCATTTCTGCTGGTCACGGAGCAACGATGGTGAGATTTTTGGCACAAATCTTTCCGGTGGTATTCCTAAAGGAAGGAAACACAGGAAGAGCTTCGTTTCCTATACCGTCGCCGAACTTGCTGAGTTCCATCAAAAAGCATATCCAATTGTTGATGTGCTATCAGCGTTAATTCAGAGCCTTCCTGAGATGGAGGAGGAAGGCCTAACCAAGAAAATCACCGGACGCTGAAGCGCCGGTGCTTTCGGGCGTTATATTTGAGAGAAAAATGAAAGCTCTGTCGATCCAAGAAATTGAGTTAGCTCGAGAAAAGCTTTTACGCAACGCTAAGAGTCTATTTGCAGAATCCCAGTTGCTCTATCAACATGGATTTTTCCCCCGTGCCTACTGTTTGGCGCATTTGTGCTGTGAGGAGCTCGCAAAAATACACATGTTGGTTGGAGTGGGCTTGGATCTTGTCAATGGAGATGAGGTTGACTGGAGAAAACTGCATCGGCGCCTGACGAGGCATCAAGATAAGATTGATGCAATGCATGTTCATGACTATTTCCAAAGTGAAATTAGAGCGGATGACTCAGATGTGAGGGAACATGAGGCCGCTTTAAAAAAGACTCCTCACCTTAACGATATGAAAAATAACAGCCTTTATGCTGGTGTAGTTAATAGCGTCTTCAAAGAACCTACTGAGGTTGTTACTCAGGACGATGCGAAAGAGCTAATAAACATCACGACTGAGCGGTTGAGATATATACAAGCCGTTGAACAAGTCTCTTTGGGAAAAATTGCTACCTCTGAGACAGGCGCTAAAATGAGGCGGTTTTCGAAAGAATATAACAAGTCACGGAAGGCGGACGCGTAAGACGCGCCGCTTCGTTCAGCGTTAGCCATTGGCAAGGGAAACTAGTGTGCAAGCCAATATAGAGAAATTCAGGAAGGACCTCGATTCACTCATAAACCAGGGGCAGCTGCTTCTCGTCGCGATGCAGTATGACTGTAATCCCGAAGCCGTCGAGGAGGCGTACGGTGAAGATTTCAAGAAACTAAAGAAGATTTTGCCAAACTTTAAAATTGAGTATCAAGAATGGTACTCCGCCTCAAATGCTCTGATAAAGCAGTTGTTGCCCGACAGACTTTCAGACTTTTCTCGGCATTATGAAAAGCCTAAGCCGCGCAAAGACATTACTTTCGAAAATTACCGAATAGAGGATTACTTGCAGGGTCTGAGGGTCACTCGTGGATGGGAAAAAGAGGAGGTAGTAGGGCCGCAAGCTGCGATTCCGCACTTTGAGCAGCAGTGCGCAATTTTGAAGGCCGTGTCCACAAGATTCGAGAGTTCGCTATATGACATAAGACAGTTGGTGCAAGCTGATCTTTTCGACTCTGAACTCGCTGCGGCGCAAGAACTGTTGAAACGGGGCTTCGTTCGAGCATCTGGTGCCGTGTGCGGAGTGGTATTAGAGAAACACTTGGCTCAAGTGGCAGGGAATCACAATATTACAACTCGTAAAAAGAACCCCACTATCAGTGACTTTAATGACCTTTTGAAACAATCTGACGTCCTGGATACACCGGAGTGGCGCCAAATTCAGAGACTTGGTGATATTCGTAATTTGTGTGATCACAACAAAGATCGGGAGCCAACCAAAGAAGAAGCTCAAGAATTAATAGGCGGAGTGGAGAAATTCACCAAGACGCTGTTCTAGAGTTGGGCTAACAATCGGCTGCACAGCGACCGATTTTTCGCCGCTTCGCGGCTACAAACCGGCGCGTGGGCCGGGCGTTATGCCCTCACAGCCTTCGTAGAAAATAATGGAGAGTAAAATTTGAACTTTAAAATTGGTGATTTGATTGATGCAAGATTTTTTGTAAAGGGCTTGTGTAGCGATAGTGGTGGAATGGGGCAAGTAATATTTGTAGAAGATAGTAATGCAGAGTTTTCTGGGATCTTAGCGCTTAAATACTGCCGAGAAGACAATGAAGAATACATAAAAAGATTTAAACGTGAAGTTAGGTTGCAAGAGGTGTTTAATGGCAATTCAAAGGTAGCTGGAACCGTTTACAGCAATACGGACAATGATCCTCCATATTTTGTAATGAAATATTATGCTGGGGGGATCTAACAAATATTATTGATGAGTTAGTTGCAGATGCCCCCAAGCAGGAAGAAGTTTTTAATAAGATGATAGACTGTATATCAGAGCTGCATTCTGATGGTATCTATCACAGAGATATAAAGCCTCAGAATTTTTTGCTAGACGGCGATGAAATAGTGGTTTCAGATTTTGGGCTTGGAATGGAGCCAGATTCTTCATCACGCTTTACCAGTAGTTCCATGTTTTGGGGTACACACGGCTACTTGCCCCCAGAATTTCAAAATGGTGGGTTTAAGCATGCAGATGAAACTGGCGATATTTTCATGCTTGGAAAAAGCTTTTATGTATTGTTAACGAAACAGAATCCAACATATTTAATGGATAACGGTGTTCACCCAGCGCTTTACTATGTAATTGAGCGAGCTTGCGCTTTAGATAAAAATAAACGATACCAGAGTCTTTCAGAGTTTAAACAAGCCCTTCAGCTTGCTTTCAATGTAATATTAAATCGTGGTGGTCAGCTTGGAGAGGTTAATCAACTGATTACAACCATTGAAGATAGGCTTGAAAAAGAAGCTAAGTACAGTGCGGAAAGAGTCATAGAGTTTATCGGTAAATTTTCATTAGTAGATCGGCAAGATCAAGTGAGAATTTGTCAGGATCTTTCACTCCGTTTTTTCTCAATATTGCCTCAAGAGAAATTAGCTCCGTATATCGAAGAGTTCCTTAAGGTATATAAAGATTTTGTAGGAAGTGGAAACTATTCGTGGGCTTTTGCAGAGAATATCGCCTCAAATATGAAGAAAATATTCAGTGCAACTGATGTCGATAGCAAAGTTAGAGCTTCGGCTCTTGAAATAGCTATTGATGCGGCACACAAAATGAACCGATTTGCTGCTATGGATTCATGCTCGATAATGATTTGTTCGGTTAATGAAGAAGAATTAGGGGTTCACGTTGCAGCTATTATGCAAAGAAATGATCATGCCTTCATTACTGATATAGAGCCATCTCAATGCAAAAGTGACCCCATTATTAATTTTTTAAGGTCTATAAAAGTGGCATAACAAGCAAAGACAGGCGGATGCTACGCACCGTTGCTTTGGGCGTTAAGCCAAAAGAATTTAAAGTGGACCCCATCGTCAAGGCAGAAAACGTCCGGATTTAAGTTATCGTCTCGGCCTGGGTTGCAACTGCGCAGCGCTGTCCTGTGTTCTGGTCTTCCACGGTATCCCGCTGACGACCGAAGTGGTCAGGTATGGCGGCTCTGCTGTCTTGATTTCGGGGTCCACTATAAAGCGTCTTCTAACAATCAGTTACACGCGAACAGTGATACTGGTGCGTGAATATGGGCGTTGCAACTCTATGTGTGTCGTTTAATATCTCGGTAAAATTTTTCGTGGGAACCAAGCGCCATTAATTCATTAACTGCCTTGTCCAGCTCCTTTTTTTGGTTTGCCTTCAGCTTTTTTACGGCCTTTTTGAAGGTAGGTGTCTGTACAGCGCTCCTTGCCTCAGCCAAAGTCGTAACTCTCCAGCTTTCCGGCTTCCCGTTCGGCTTCCGCAATTATCGCCTGCCTCACAAACTCGTATGGTAAGTCGGGGTTATCTTCCATGATTTCACCAATTTTTGCCCAATGCTCAATTTGCTTTGGAGGTGTGCGGTTCAAGGCTTTTGCCATGATTGTTGCCCTATCAATAAGGTCTTGGTCCAGTCGTACGCTTGATGTTGCCATGTCTTTGCTCTCTATTGATGCGCTTGGTTACCAGTGTAGCAATCTGCTACATGTGAGGCAGTTTGAGGAAGTTTTTAACAAGGCAGTAACCGGGCAGATTCAGTGCGGGTTAAAGAAAAATCCCGTTTTTGCTGTTTTCTGAAGAATTTCTGGGTGAACTGAACAATCCCCCCAGGTTGGGCGGTTTTGAAAAAACCAGTCCAGTTGTGTGCTGCCAAAGAACCGTTGCGAGCCGTTCCGTTATCCCGCTACACAAGGGACAATGATGGCCATCGCGCTGCAGCCAGCAGCAGGAGTACAGCAGTAAAAAACAGCACGGAGGCGTGAGTGTTACCCAGCATTGTAGCCAGTGAGCTTCAGCAGGCTGTGCGTGAGTTTTTGCGCAGCGCCTTTCCCATTGCCACGCCGTTTTTCCAGACGCGTGGCCGTCGTGCTGCTGGTGCGGATAGCGCTTCAGATAGCGCTTCGGATAGCGCTGCAGATACCCAGGCGCTGATCGATGAGTTGATCCAGCGCCCAGAGGCGCTGTTCAAAGGCCCTTATCTGGATATCAAGCTGCCGTTTCGCCTGGCACCACAAGACAAGCCGCTGCCGTTTGATCAGCTGATACTGCCATTTCGGCCCTATCAGCATCAGTTGAATGCGTTCGAGCGGCTATGCGCTGAGCAGCCACGTTCAACGCTGGTGGCCACGGGCACTGGCTCGGGTAAAACCGAGTGTTTCATGTACCCGGTGCTGGACCACTGCCTGAGTGACCGCCAGCGCGGGATCAAGGCCATTGTTATCTATCCGATGAATGCCCTGGCGACCGACCAGGCACGGCGTTTCGCCGCTGAGGTGGCCAAGTTGGAGACGCGCCTGACCGTGGGCCTGTTTGTTGGCGGTGAACAGCAGCAGGCCGATGCCGTGATGGGGCCGAACAACGTCATTACCTGTCAGCGCACCCTGCGTGAAAATCCGCCGGATATTCTGCTGACCAATTACAAGATGCTCGACTTCCTGCTGATTCGCCCTAAAGACCAGCGGCTGTGGCGTTTCAATGCGCTGGGGCGGCTGCGCTATCTGGTGGTGGATGAGCTGCATACCTTTGATGGCGCTCAGGGCACGGATCTGGCCTGCCTGATTCGTCGGCTCAAGGCGCGGCTGGAAGCGGGGCAGGAGCTGGCCTGTGTGGGCACCTCGGCCACTATTGGCAGTGAAAGAACAGCGCTTTTGGATTACGCCCGCGACGTGTTTGCCAGCCATATGGATGCTGATGCGGTGGTGGGTGAAGATCGCCTGACGCCCAGAGAGTATCTGGACGCCATGCACACTCCGGCGGCCGAGCCGCAGCGTTTCGGTCACTGGCCGGTCGACCAGCTGGCCCGGCTTGACCCGGGCCACTATGTGCGGGTGGAAGAATATTTGTTCCATCAGGCGCGGCTGTGGTTTGACGAGTTGCCTGCGGCTGAGCTGCCGCCGCTGAATGCTGCCGATCCTTATCGTCGTGCTCAGGCGGCGGTGCAACTCGGCGAGCTGCTGCACCGTCATCGCGCTTTTCAGGAGCTGATCCAGCGCTGCGTGAAGCAGGTGGACATGAACGACCTGGCCGCCGACTGGCAGGCGCGGCTGAACCTGGCTCGGCCGGAGTCGGCCCGGCATCTGGTGCAGAGCCTGGTGTCATTGGTGTCGGCGGCGCGGGAGTGGCGAAACCCCACCCATGACGATCCGCAGAAATGGTGTCAGCCGCTACTGCAGGTGCGCCAGCAGCTGTGGCTGCGTGAGCTGCGGCGCATGGTGTGTTCGGTGCCTGGCGATGGCCAGCCTCCGGTGTTGCGCTTCTCCGATGACCTGCAGGATTCTCAGAAGCCGCTGCATTTGCCGCTACTGCATTGCAGGGAGTGTCATCTGGCGGCCTGGGGGGCGGTGCTGCCCAAGGGCGATAGCCAGCTGAATGGCGACTTGCAGAACTTCTATCAGGCCTGGTTCCAGAATGATCCTCAGGTGCGCCTGCTGGTACCACTGGTGCCAGGGCAACGCCTGGAGCGGCAGGCCAGCGATGGGCCACTACAGGGGTTCTGCCCCCATTGCCTGGGGCTGCGCGGCCTGAACGGTGCCGCAGAGGCGCAGCCCTGTGCGCAGTGCAGCGACGAACCTGCCGCGGCCCAGGAGGGCAGCGAAGCGCCGGTGTTGCGCGTGTGGTTGCCAAACATGCTCAAGCCGGTCGGTGAGGGTGAAAAGCTGTTGGCTCACCATAACTGCCCGGAATGTGGTGCGCGCGATGCCATGACAGTCGTGGGTTATCGCGCGGCAACTCTGATCAGTGTGATGACCGGGCAGTTGTTCGATACGCCGTTCAACGACGACCACAAGCTGATTGCGTTTTCCGACTCGGTGCAGGATGCCGCCCATCGTGCGGGCTTTCTGGGCGCCAATACCTGGCGGCAACTGTTTCGTCAGGCGTTTTATCAGTGGTTGGCCGAGCAGCCCGTAGCGCCAAGCCTGGCCGAGGCGGCGGAGCTGATGCCGGCCTGGTGGCGTGAGCGGCTGGCCTCGGATGAGCGCTATTGCGGCCTGTTCATTGCCCCGAACATGGAATGGCTGCGTGACTATGCCCAGTTGACGCAAACTGGCCAGCTGCCGCCCGGTTCGGACCTGGCGCAGCTGGTATCGCGCCGACTGGCCTGGGAATGCGTGGCCGAGTTCGGGCGGCGCGCGACCTATGGCCGTTCGCTGGAGCGTAGCGGCAGGGCAGTGCCGGGCTGGGAGCCGGAACGCCTGATGGCGGATGTCAGCAATCTTGCTGGGCAGCTGCGCGAAGAGGTGGGCAGTCTGGCTGATCTGGACGATGCCGAGGTGATGCGCTTTGTGTTGGGCTGGCTGATTCATCTGCGCCAGATTGGCGCCATCCATGACGCGCAGCTTAACGGCTATCTGGCCAATAAAGGCCAGGAATACCTGCTTAACCGGCTGCCGTGGATGCCGGGTTTCGGGCGCTCACAACGGCCCCCCGCGGCCATCACTCTGGGCCATGTGGCGAGTAATTTTGAAGCCCTGCTGCTCAGAGGGCGCGAGAGCTGGTCGCTGCGCTGGCTGAAAAAAACGCTGGGCGAGGTGTCGGTGTTTGCTAGTGCCGAAGCCCAGCAGATTCTGAGCCTGACCGTTCAGGCGCTGACCCGTGGCGGCTGGCTGGTGGAGCGTGAGGCGCAGGGGCAGTCGCTATGGCTCCTCGCCCCTGAGCGGCTGGTGGTGTCCTGTGAGCCTGCGGTGCTGGCCTGCAGCGACTGCCGCCACACCCTGTTTATGTCGCCGTCACTGGTGTCGGCCAGCCACAATATGGCCTGCCTGAGGCCCACCTGCACGGGGCGCTTCGGGCGCGCGGCAGACGGCCGTCAGCGCGACGCGGCCTTGGTGCAGCGCCAGCACCCGGTAGCTCAGCAAATGCCCCAACGGCTGGTAGCCAGCGAGCATACCGGGCTGCTACCGCGCGACAGGCGAGAGTACGTTGAGCATTCCTTCATTCATGGCCATGAGCCCTGGGACGTGAACCTGCTGTCGGCCACGCCAACGCTGGAAATGGGGATTGATATCGGTGCGCTGTCGTCGGTGTTTCTGTGCTCGGTACCGCCGGCGCAGGCCAACTATCTGCAGCGTATTGGTCGCGCCGGGCGGCGTGATGGCAATGCGCTGGCGGTGACGGTGGCCAATGCCCAGAATCATGACAACTTTTTCTTTGCCGACCCGCTGGAAATGCTGGCCGGTGATGTGCAGACCCCGGGTGTGTTTCTGCAGGCCACGGCCGTTTTGGAGCGCCAGCTGCTGGCGTATTGCCTGGACCGCTGGGCCGCCACGGGGATCGACGATAGCGCGATTCCCGGGCAGATGCGTCACGTGCTGGATGCAGTGGAAAACCAGCAGCAGACGCAGTTTCCCTATACGCTGCTGGCGTTTATTGCTGAGCAGCGTGAGGTGTTGCTGGCGGGCTTCTTCGGGCTCTTTGAGCGCCTTGATGAAGATGCCCGGAGTTACCTGAGCGAAGCGTTGCAGCATCGCGACGAAGGCGGCCTGGAAATGCGCCTGTTGTTGCGCCTCACTCAGCTGGTAGCAGAGCGCGATTCACTGGCGCGTAAGGTGGGGCAGCTGCGCCGTGAGCGCGAACGGCTCAGTGGTCTACCCCAGGATGATGCGACTCGCCAGCAGGTCCAGGAAGTGGAAGGCGAGCGCGGCGGCCATGCGGCCTTGCTGTCGTCGCTGAACCGTCAGCTGGTGCTCAACTTTCTTACCGATGAGGGGCTGTTGCCCAACTATGCCTTTCCCGAGGAAGGGGTCACGCTGCGCTCCGTGATTTTGCGGCGTCTGTCAACGCGCAGCAGTGCGGCAAGCAGTCAGCCAGTGGGTACGGGGCAACAGCAGGCGGACGATAAACCAGCGGAAAAGTCCTACGAAAAATCCACCCTGAGCTTGCAGCGTTCCGCCCAGGCAGCGCTGGGCGAGCTGGCCCCGGAAAGCCGTTTCTATGCGGTAGACTTCGCTATGCCCATCGATCAGGTGGACCTGCAACTCACCCAGGTGGAAGAGTGGCGTTTTTGCGATCGTTGCCAGTATATCGAGCGGGTGGATCTCACTGATCGACACAGCGCTTGCCCGCGCTGTTTCAGCGCCCAATGGGCCGACAGCGGCCAGCGCCACGCCATTCTTAAACTGCGTCAGGTCTATGCCACCGTTGATAGCCGTGCTGACCGTATTGGTGATGAGGCCGAGCAGCGCGAGCCGGTATTTTTCAACCGCCAGACGCTGGTTGATGTGGATGAGCAGGGGCACCGGGGTGGTTTTCGGCTGGATAGTGAGCAGCTGCCGTTCGGCTTCGAGTTCCTGTCCCGGGTGACCCTGCGTGAGGTCAATTTTGGCCAGGCGGGTGGCGATACCCATACCTTTTCGGTGGCTGGGCATGACACCTCGCGGCGCGGCTTCCGCATCTGCAAGCACTGCGGCAAGGTGCAGAAGCAACGCCCCCGGCGTGGTGAAATCATGCACAGTTTCACCTGCAAGCTGCGTCGTCACCCCGAGCTTGAAAGCGACGACGACTATTTCGAAAGCCTGTATCTGTATCGTGAGCTGGCCTCAGAGGCGATCCGTATCCTGCTGCCCTTGTCGGAGGTGGCGTATTCCGACGTGACGCTCAATTCATTTGTGGCTGCGTTGAATCTGGGGCTGAAGGCGTACTTTCGTGGCGATGTGCACCACCTGGAAGTGACCGATATGGCTGAGCCCGCCAACAGCGACAGCGGCGAACGCTTCTATCTGCTGATCTATGACCGGATTCCAGGCGGTACTGGTTATCTCAAGGAGCTGATGCGCGAGCCTGACCACTTGATGCAGGTGCTGGCGCTGGCCCATCAGCGCCTGGCCAGCTGCGAGTGTATTGATGATGCGCTGCTGGATGGCTGTTACCGCTGCCTGCTGGCGTATCGCCATCGGCGGAGTATGCCGACCATTTCACGTCGTGATGCTGAGCAGTTGCTGGGCGAGTTGCTTGAGCTGCGTGATGGCCTGATTCCTGTGGAAAGCCTGGCTGAAATCAACACCAATGGGCTGGTCGAGAGCAAGCTGGAGCAGCGTTTTCTTGACGCCCTGAGTGCGGTAGCCGGTGTGCAGATGACCCCCGAGCTGGTCAATGGCAAGCCGGGGCAGCTGCTGACGCTGAGCGGGGCGGATGGGCGGCCCATGGCCTGGCATTTGGAACATCAGGTGCGTGTCGGTAGTAACGAAGGTGTCGCGGTGGCGTCTGAGATAGATGCGCTGCTGACACCGGCGCGTGCAGAAGATGCCAGGCGCTTCAAGCCCATTGCTGTCTATCTGGACGGGCTGCAGTATCACCATGAGATCGTTGATGTGGACGTACAGAAGCGCCAGGCGCTGCTGCGTTCGGGGTGGGCCTGGGTGTTCTCCCTGAACTGGGACGACTTGCCCGAGCGCGGCGCGATGGCCGCTCCCCAGTGTAACGATGTGATGCGCACCGAGAGCGATGCTACGAACCCACTGGTGAAGATGTATTCCCGACTGGCTGATGCCGGTGGCTGGCCTGCACCAGCCGAGCTGAATGCCCGCAATGGCTATGGTGGCCTGGACTGGCTGCTGGCGTTGTTGCGTGATCCTGCGCTGGGCGACTCGCTGCTGGCGCCTCGGGCGCTGTACCGGGGCGTTACGCTAATGCGTCCTGATGCCATGCAGGGCGAAGGCCGCGCTGCTTTTTCGGCCCGCGTGGCCGCGTTGGTGCCGGCACCTTTACAGCCCTTGCTCGACGCTACCGAGGCGGTACCCGGTGGCCTTTTTGATCACTGCAGCGATGAAGCAAGTGAGGCCAGTGGAGCCAGTGGAGCAAAAGAGGCGCCGCAGAGTAACGCCTTGCTGGTGGCGTTGCCGCGCTCAGCTCAGACACCACCAGAGGTGTACCGCCAGATGCGCCTGCACCTGTGGCTGGACGATAGCCGCAGTGGTCTGGATGACGACTTCAAGGCGCGCTGGCGCGCGTTCTGGCATGCGGCGAACCAGCTGCAGTTTGCGCCGGGCTTTTCCATGGCAACGCAGCGTGCGTTGGCGACTGGGCTGCTTGAGCCGTTATGGCACAATGCTGATGTCGTGGCGCAGCCAGAGGGTGTGACCGAGGCGTCAGCCGTCGGCGTTGGGGATGAAAGTCAGGCGTGGCTGGCGGCTGTAGAGCACAGCCTGCTGGAGCCGGAGCTGTTGGAGGCGCTGAGTCACCTGGGCTTGCCGTTGCCCGAGGTTGGGAGCGATATCGCCACCGCCGATGGCGAGGTGGTGATAGAAGGTGCCGATGTGGAACTGTGCTGGCCACAGCAACAATTGGCAGTGGTTGAGCTGGAGCCGGATGCGCAGCCGCCAACGCTGGAGGGCTGGCGCTTCCTGACGGTAAATGACAGCCTTTTGTCAGCGCTTGAGCAACAACTGATTCAGGGAGTGACGTGATGGCACAGGGGGCTGACCGCTTGCAGGTAGCAATTTCCCAGGACTTTTTCACTGCATTTGCGAATATTCCGCGAGCACAGCAGAAAAAGGTTAATCGCTTTGTCAGTGATTTCCGGGACAACCCACGTTCGCCGGGGATCAATTACGAAAAGATCAACGACGCCGCCCACCCTGGCTTTCGCTCGGTACGCATCGACCTGGAGTACCGAGGCATTGTGCTTAGCCCAGAGAAAGGCAATGTTTACCTGCTGCTGTGGGTGGACAAGCACGATGCGGCCTATGACTGGGCGCGTCGCCACCGCTGCGAGGTCAACCCCGAGACGGGCAGCCTGCAGGTCTTCGAGACTCTGCAGACACAGCCCCGCCAGGACGATTCAACACCGCTCACCCGCCATGGCGCACCGCAAGCTACGCCTGAACAGGGCATTGAACAGGCCGTTGAGCTGGTCGTAGACCAGGGCGTGGAACAGGGCGTGGAACCAGAGAGCGAGGCTGGTGAGGCGCTGTTCACCTCGCTGAGAGACCGCGAGCTGCTGCGCCTTGGGGTGCCAGAAAGTCACCTGCCGGCGGTGCGCGCTCTGGTTGGTGTTGAGCAGTTGGAAGCCTTGGCACCGCGCCTGCCAGTGGAGGCGTTTGAAGCGCTGTATTTTCTGGCCGAAGGGCTGGCGCTCGACGAAGTCATGCGGGAGTACGCCCAGCCCGACGGCACGCCGGTGGACCCGGAAGACCTGGAGACAGCGCTTACGCGTCCCGGCAGCCAGCGGCGCTTCCATGTGGTGGACGACGAGCTGGAACTGATCCAGATGCTGGAGGCACCACTTGAGCAGTGGCGTGTTTTCTTGCACCCCAGTCAGCGACGACTGGTTGAGCGCCACTGGAACGGTCCGGTGCGAGTACTGGGCGGTGCCGGTACCGGCAAGACGGTGGTTGCCATGCATCGTGCCCGCTGGCTGGTGCGGAATCTGCTGGCACCGGGTGAGCGGCTGCTGTTGACTACCTTTACCCGCAACCTGGCCACCGATATTGAGGCCAATCTGCGCAAAATCTGCACCAGTGAAGAAATGAAGGCCATCGAGGTGATCAATATCGATGCCTGGGTGACACGCTTTCTCAAGCGCGAGCGCCAGTCGGTGAGTCTCGTCTATCCGGGACAGCCGGGGTGGCAGAGTTGCTGGGACCAGGCCATGGCGCTGGCGGATACCAGCCTTGGGCTCCCGGATACTTTCTATGCAGAGGAATTTGAGCGGGTGGTGCTGCCTCAGCGCATCACGACCCAGCGCGGCTACTTCAAGGCACGTCGCGCCGGGCGTGGTGTGGCGCTCAATCGTGGTTTGCGCGCGGCTATCTGGCCGGTGTTTGAGGAAATGCGCTTCCAGCTGCACCAGAAAGGCAGGGTAACCGCCCAGGATGCGACCTTTCTGGCGCTTGATCTACTCGAGCAGGGCGCATCGGTTCGCCCCTACCGCGCCGCGGTGGTGGATGAGGCCCAGGATTTCGGTGCCGAGATGCTCCAGCTCGTGCGGGCGCTGGTCGCGCCAGCGGCTGATGACCTGATGATCGTGGGGGATGGTCACCAGCGGATCTATGGCCGCCAGGCGGCGCTCAGCCATTGCGGCATCAATATCATTGGTCGCGGCCGCAAGCTGCGTATCAACTATCGCACTACCGAGCAGATTCGCCGCTTTGCCACTGCTGTGCTTGAAGGGGTTGAGGTTGATGACATGGACGGTGGGCAGGATGGGGCATCTGATTACCGCTCGCTGGTTGATGGTGAAGCGCCAACCCTGAAGGGGTTTTCCAGTGCGGGTGACGAAGCGACCTGGGTGGTCGATGAAATCCAGCGCCTGCTGGATGATGGCATCGAGCCGCGTGATATCTGTGTGGTCGGGCGGACAGCAACCCAGCTGCGCCCTATTGAACAGGTGCTTGAGCAGCGTGATATAGAGGCTCGTCGAATCAGTCGTGACTCCACCGATAGCGCAGGTACTGGCGTGCGTCTGGCCAATATGCATCGCATCAAGGGCTTGGAGTTCCGGGTAGTGTTCCTGGTAGGCATCCGCGACGGCGTGGTACCGCTGGAGCGAGCGATGAGTGGCACCGAGGACGTGACTGAAAAGCGCGCCAGAGAGCTTAACGAGCGCGCACTGCTGCACGTGGCAGGAACCCGCGCCGCCCACTCGCTGTACGTGACCTGGAGCGGCGAGCCCAGTCGGTTGATTCACCGATAGGCGAGATGAGAGCGAGCTTGATGGAGCAGGGGAGCCAGGCCCCCGCCGCCGCTACGCGACGGTTTCGGCATGTAAACATGCCTCCTAGTGCGCCCGTGAAGGCGTGCACACAGTGCGGTGAAAGTCCGCTCCGGGGTAAGCC
>NZ_JBQDJZ010000073.1:0-14232 GCF_052095765.1 Halomonas sp. | reverse complement strand
GTCTCTAATGCTACCTTGCATAATGCCGACGAGATTGCGCGGCTGGGTGTCATGATCGGCGATATCGTGGCTATTCGTCGGGCTGGCGATGTGATACCCCAAGTGGTCAGGGTGCAGATACACCAGCGGCCTGCTGATGCTCGCACCATCGTGTTTCCGGAGCGCTGCCCGGTATGTGATTCCGAGGTCGAGCGGCTCGAAGGGGAAGTGGTGGCACGTTGTTCTGGTGGGCTCTATTGCCCGGCACAACGCAAGGAGGCGCTCAAACATTTTGCGTCGCGTCGGGCGCTGGACATCGATGGCCTGGGCGAGAAGCTGATTGAGCAGCTGGTGGAGGATGACTGGGTCAAAACGCCGGCAGATCTATTTGGCCTTGAGGCTGAGCGTTTGGCCAGCCTGCCGCGTATGGGTCAAAAATCCTCTCGCAACCTGGTGGAGGCGCTGGATAAGGCCCGACATACTAGTCTGGCGCGCTTTATCTATGCGCTTGGCATCCGGGAAGTGGGTGATGCCACCGCCGCTAACCTGTCTGGCCATTTCGGTACTCTGGCTGCGCTGATGGCGGCGGACACCGAGGCACTGGAAGCCGTGGATGATGTTGGCCCCATTGTTGCCGCTCATGTGCATACGTTTTTCCGCCAGTCGCATAACCGCGATACGATTCAAGCGCTGCTGGATGCGGGACTGCATTGGGAAGAAACCGAGGTGCGCCGTGGCCCGACCCCGCTGATCGGCCAGAGCTGGGTGTTGACCGGCACTTTGCAGAGCATGACCCGCGATGAGGGCAAGGCGCGGCTCCAGGCGTTGGGGGCCAAGGTGGCTGGCAGTGTATCTGGGAAAACCAGCTGCCTGGTAGCGGGTGAAGCCGCGGGTAGCAAGCTGACCAAAGCTGAACAGCTTGGTGTGACGGTAGTCGATGAGGCGACGTTTCTTGAGCTGCTTGCTGAATGGGAAAGCGCATCAGTATGGTCAGGCAAGACAGGCGGAGAACGTGAGGATGGGTGATCGTTTTATTGAGGTGCCGTACCGGATGCTGCCAGGAGACACCCTGGACGCGCTGCTGGAAGTCTTCGTCACACGTCAGGGCTACGACACCACGGACACCGGTGCAGGTATGGGCGGCTGGGTCAGCGAACTTAAGCATCAGTTGGAACGTAGCGAGCTGATCATCGCCCACGACCTGCAAACCGAAACTACTGAAGTGATGACGCTGGCCCAGTGGCGCTCCTTCGGCCGCGACCTGGCTGATGATGAGGAGGAAGGCTGATGGTTGCAGCTATCTTTCAGCCTGTGAAAATCTAGTGGTGTTTATCTGGTTAGCGCCGTTTGATGATGTCGCGGATGATGCGTCGCCCGGGATGCAGGTGGTCGGCCAGTGGCGCCTCCAGGGGCAAGGGTTCATCACACAGCCGTGAGGCGATCAGTTCGGCGCACAGCGGCGCGCTGATAAGTCCCCGTGAGCCATGGGCCGTGCTGACCCATAGTCCGTTCCACAGTGCTGCGGGATGCTGTCTGGCGCTATTTAGCACTTGACTGGCGTCCTTGCCAAGCGCGGCATAGTCACGCTGCCAGGCTTTAACGTCTGGCACTGGGCCTGCGTAGGGCAGCTTGTCCGGGCTTGCTGCACGCAGTGAGGCGCGTCCCGTCAGCATGCCAGCATCTACTGTGTGGCCGGCGTCACGCAGTTTGCTCACATAGCCCGGTATGAGCCGTTCAAGTTCTGTCAGGTTAGCAGCGTGGTCCTCCTGGCGTAGCACTGTGTCGCTGTCATTGGGGGCAAAGGTTGCGCCAAAGGTCAGCTGGCCATTCAGCACCGGCATGACATAGCCGTTAGCGCACAGCACACGCTGCAGCGCTGGCGCCACGGCAGGCAGCTCATAACATGAAATCTGTCCGCGTACCGTCTGAATGGGCAGTGCAGCGGTCTGTGAAAAACGGTTCACCCGGGTTGCCGTGGCGATCACCACCGCATCGGCAAGGTGGCACAGGGTGTTGCCATCGGCATCGCGCACGTGCAGTTCCCAGTCGTTTTCGCTCTGGCTGAGCTTAACAACATCGGCCTGAATCAGGGTGATACCCGGTTGTTCAGCAAGGTGCTGACACAGCTCTGCCGGGCGCACCCAGCCGGCCAAAGGATAGTCGAGCCCGCCCGTGGCAACAGGCACACCTGCTGCCTGTTCGGCTTGTTGGGCATCGCGCCCGGTCACTAGACTCTCAGGCAACGGGTGCTGGCTGAGAAAACGTTGCTGGCGGTTGAGTTCACGCGGGGTGTTGGCCAGCTGCAGTACACCGCAGGGTGACCACAGGCGGTGCTGCGGATCGAGCTCGTTCAGCCAGCGTAAGCTGTGCAGCAGGCCTGCTAGGTAGCAACGGCTGTGATAGTTGGTATCGGCAGCTAGCTTGGCGTAAAGCGCGCCCTGGGGGTTGCCAGAAGCGCCGGCACCTGGGCCTTGCTGATCGTAGAGGTCGACGTTCAGCCCGCGCCGGGCCAGGGACCAGGCTAGGCTGGTGCCGGCGATACCGGCGCCGATAATGGCCACCCGTTTAACGTCTCGGGGGGGTGGCGGAGTAAACCAGGGCGTGGAATGGCGGCGACAGTCTTCGGGTGGCGTGTCGATGGCACCGGCCAGCATCTCGCGTTTACGCCCGAATCCTGGCTTCTTTTTCCAGTTGAAGCCAGCCGCCTTGAGGCCGCGCTTGACGATACCTGCACAGGTAAAGGTGGCAAAGGTCGCGCCGGGGCGGGAGCGCTTGGCCATTACCTCATACAGCGCAGTGCGCCACATTTCCGGGTTTTTTGCGGGTGCAAAACCGTCTAGAAACCAGGCATCCACCTGGCCGTCCAGCAGTTCAAGGCGCTCGACTGTGTCGCCAAAGTGAAGGTCCAGCGTTACCCGCTCGTCAAGCCAAAGGCGGTGGACACCGCTGACCGGCTCAGGCCATTGTCGAATCAACACCTCTGCGCGCTCGGCCAACTCCGGCCAGGCCGCTAGCGAAAGGGCAAGGTCGTCCTGGGTCATCGGATATTTTTCGGTGGAGATCAGGTGTAGCCGGGCGCTGGCTGGCGCATTGACATCAAAGCATGCCCAGGCGCACAGCATGTTCAGACCGCTGCCGACGCCGGTTTCGGCAATCACAAAGGGGCGCGTACGCTGCCAGCCAGCGAACCGTTTGGTCAGGCGGTTGCCGTTGATGAACACATGCTCGGTTTCCGCGCGCCCATCGTGGCGGGAGAAGTACACATCATCAAAGGTGCTGGAGCGTGGCGTTACATCACCGCTGTCGTCACGCTGCCAATCCAGGCGCGCGGAGGTCAGCCCCGTCAGCGGTGGCAGTCCATCGGGTGAAGCGGTCAATGTCGGCTCCGGTCAATTTCTGATCAATGTTGCCACGGCGCCATCTGAAGTGGCTTAGCGCAATGCATCCGCGGCGTTTCAACAAGGTTATCCACAGAAGCTGTGGGCAACCAGTCAGTGCATAACTCTGTTTTTAGGGCAGGGCCTTGATAAATGGTTTCACGACTACCCTTGCGTAGACGCCGGCAAGGATATAAGGGTCTGCATCGGCCCAGGCTTGGGCGCTGGCCTGGTCGTCAAACTCAGCCACGACCAGGCTGCCACTGAAGCCGGCCTCGCCCGGTGACAAGCTGTCCACCGCTGGGTGGGGGCCGGCCAGCACCAGGCGGCCCTCATCACGCAGCCCCTCAAGGCGTGCCAGGTGATCGGGACGTGCGGCCAAGCGCTGTTGCAGGCTGTTGGGGACATCTTCACTGATGATAGCGTAGAGCATCGGGTCGGTACCTCTCTGGTGAATAGGGTAGGATGATGGCTATTCTGACAAAGTCACCTGGCCACGTCATGTTAATGATCCCGCTGCCCGACGCCTTTGAGGGCGATACCTCGGGCGTTGACCTGCACATGCACTCGACCGCATCCGATGGGCGCCTGCCACCTGCGGCGCTGGTGGAGCTTTGCCACCAGCGTCAGCTGGGCTGGATGGCACTGACCGACCACGACACCATGAGCGGTGTCAACGAAGCTCAGCGCCGCGGCACGGAACTGGGCATTAAGGTGTTGCCGGCCACTGAGCTCTCCAGCCAGTGGCGTGGCATCAACATCCATGTGGTTGGCCTATTGCCCGGAGGCAGTAAGCCGCCGTTGAGTGAAGGCCTTGAAAATCAGGCCCGGGCGCGCGAACAGCGCTCCATCGTTATTGCCGAGCGGCTGGAAAAGCGTGGATTGAATGATGCACTGGCGCGTGCCAGAAAGGTGGCCGGCAGTGACCGTCCGTTGGGGCGCCCGGATTTTGCCCGGGCGCTGGTCGAGGCCGGTATAGTTGCCGATATGAAAACAGCCTTCGCCCGCTATCTGGGTAGTGGCAAGGTGGGTGACGTAAAGGCGCTATGGCCGTTTCTGTCTGAGGTTGTGGAATGGGTGGTCGCGGCAGGTGGCGTGGCGGTGCTGGCGCATCCGCTGCATTATGGTCTGACGCGCCGCAAGCGCGGACAGCTGTTGGATGATTTCCGCGAGGCGGGAGGTCAGGCCGTTGAACTGGTCAGCGGTTTTCAGAACCCCGATATGACCCGCGACTTGGCTCGACAGCTTCAGGAGCGGAATCTGTACGGCTCGATTGGTAGTGACTTTCATTTTCCCGGTGGTCACTTGGCGCCAGGCAGCATGAGTCCGGTGCCGCGCACGGCGGTACCGCCAGTGTGGACACATCCGCGCCTGCAGGCGTTTTTTGGCCAGCCATGTTGAGCGTGATGTGCTGTTGTCGCCCGCTCGCTGACACACTACAGTGATGGGCTGATTATTTTCTGAAGCCGTAACGAGACGCGTTGCGGACCAGTAAGGAGAAAAACATTGAACAGACAGGTTGCGGTGATTCTTGCCGGGTGCGGTGTCCAGGACGGTTCCGAGATTTACGAGACGACGCTGACACTGCTGCGTCTTGATCAGCTGGACATCAGCTACCGTTGTTTTGCACCGGACATTGAACAGCATCATGTGGTCAATCATCGCAGCGGCGAAGTGGCCGAAGGTGAAACCCGTAATGTGCTGACCGAGGCTGCGCGTCTGGCGCGAGGAGAGATTTCAGCCCTTGCGGAGCTGTCAGTTGATGACTGCGATGCGGTGATTGTGCCCGGCGGATTTGGTGTGGCCAAGAACTTGAGCAATTTCGCTAGCGCCGGTGCTGACATGGTCATCCAGGATGAAGTGCGCGAGAAAGTTGGCGAGTTTCATGCAGCGGGTAAGCCGATCGGTCTGATGTGCATTTCTCCAGTCATGGTGCCGCGCTTGCTGGGCCAGGGCATTGCTGTGACCATTGGCAGCGATCCGGGTGTGTCAGGTGCAATTAGCGCTATGGGAGGTCTGCACCGTGGCTGCGCGGTGGACGATATTGTCGTGGACTTCTCGAACCGGGTTGTCACCACGCCTGCCTACATGGAAGCTCAGCGAATCAACGACGCCGCTAAAGGAATTTTCAAACTGGTGGACCGGATGAGTGAACTGATGGAGCTGAAACCATCAGACTGAGCTCATCGCGCTGAGCTGAGCCGAGCCTTTGTTTATAAATTATAAAAACCACCTCATAGGAGGTGGTTTTTTATGCACGGAATTCACCAGCTGAGGTTTAGTGCAGGCTATTCTCTTAGGGCTCGTCCGCCTTGCCTGCTTCCTCCGGCTCATGCTGCCTGCGGCGCACCAAGCGTCCGAACAGCAGGCCCACTTCATAAAGCAGGTACATGGGGCCGGCCAGCAGGGTCTGTGAAATCACGTCTGGCGGTGTCAGCAGCATGCCGATCACGAAACAACCCAGCAACACATAAGGTCGCTTGCGCGACAGGCTCTCGACGGTGGTGGCACCGCTGAAAATTAGCAGGAAGGTGGCAATGGGGATCTGGAAAGCGATGCCAAAGGCCAGAAATATCTTGAGTACAAAATTCAGATACTGGCTGATATCCGTCATTATCGCAATTTCGGCAGGGCCGGTACTGGTAAAGAAAGAAAACAGCAGTGGGAAGACCGCATAGTACGCGAAGGCTGCTCCAGCATAGAACAGCGCAATGCTGGAGGCCAGTAGGGGTAAAGCCAGGGCTTTTTCGTTGTCGTACAGGCCTGGGGCAATAAAGGCCCAGGCCTGGTAGAGCACATAAGGAATCGCTACGAACACCGCCACGACCAGTGTCAGTTTGAAGGGTGCCAGAAACGGCGAGGCCACTTCGGTGGCAATCATCTGTGAGCCAGATGGCAGCAGAGCCATCAGGGGGTCAGCAACGAACCGGTAAATGTCGTTAGAAAAAGCGTAAAGCGCCAGAAAAGTGACCAGAATCACCACGACTGTTCGCAGCAGTCGTGTCCGCAGCTCGATCAGGTGATCGATCAGGGGCGCGTGTCCGCCGCCGGACTGCTCAGATTGGCTCATTGTGAGTCAGGGTCCTTGTCCGTGCTGGGAGTGTCAGAACTGGAAGCACCAGGTCCGGAAGAGCCTGAGTTGGCAACATACACCCGGCCAGGGTTGTTTTTCGCCGGGCTGCCGGTTTCAGTGTCGCTGGCTGGCTGGCGTACCCTGGAGAGGGCGTCATCCAGGCGCTGCTCAGGACCCTTTGTTTCACCAGTTGGCTTGCCAGAGCCGCCGTCAGAGGGCGCAGAATGATCATTATCAGCAATGCTCTCGACCTCACGATTCACACGCTCCACGCTCTCACCGAGAGACTTCTTGTGCTCGTTGATTTTCTGGCGTACTTCTTCGGTCCGCAGCTGCTCGTTGATCTCGCGCTGGATACCCGAAACGCTGCGCTTGATCCGGCCGATCCACATGCCAGCCGTACGCGCCGCCATGGGCAGCCGCTCCGGGCCCAGCACCAAAAGGCCTACCACACCGATGAGCAGGAGCTCAAGAAAGCCGATATCAAACATGGCCGCTTATTTTCGCTCTTCCTGTTCTTCGGATTTATGCTCAGCGTTCACGTCGTAGGTGTTGCCGTTGTCTTCCTGAGACACGCGAGCGTGGGGCTTTTCGATCGTATCATCCTTTTTTTCTTCGTCGCTGACGGCTTTCTTGAAGCCTTTGACAGCATCGCCCAGATCTCCACCGACGTTGCGTAGTTTCTTGGTGCCGAAGATCAGGATGATGATGCCGAGTACGATGAGCAGTTGCCAGATACTGATACCACCTAACATGGAGTCGTCCTCAAGTTCGGGTCCGTGCTGGACCCTTTGGTTTACTGCCTTGCGGCCTTTTCGTCGTGCCCTGAGATGCCGAAGCGCCGGGCCAGCTCTTCGAGTACCTGCTGATGGTCCATCCCCAGATGCGAGAGCATCACCAAGCTATGGAACCACAGGTCAGCAGTTTCTGCGATCAGTGCTTGTCGACTCGCTGCATCGCCGTGTTCGGCATCCTTGGCAGCGAGCAGTGTCTCGGTGGCTTCTTCGCCGACCTTCTCAAGGATCCTGTTAAGCCCCTTGTGGTGCAGGCTGGCCACGTAAGAGTCGTTAGCTGCGGCCTGACGGCGCTGCTGGAGTACTTCATCAAGTCTGTCGAGGATATCACTCATGAATCGCCGTTTCCGTCCAATGGCGTTGCCTGGCAACGTCTTTGTATTCCATATCAGTCTTCAGTTCCATATCAGCAGCGTGGCACCAATGGCCAGGGCGCTGAGTAGGGTCCAGGGCTGGTCGCCGGCCCATTCGCTCAGCGGCTGCCAGGCCAAGGCCAGCGCTACAATGATCAGACCCAAGCGCTGGCGTCGGCTGCTTTGCTGGCCGCGGCGCGTCAGCTGGCGGTCGATACGCTGGATCGACTCCGTCTGACGGCGCTGCTGAAGCTGGTTTTGCTCCGTGCGCATTAGTGCCTGGTGCGCCATGATCGGCAGTTCCGGCAGCTGATGGGAAAGCTCCGGCGCATGTCGCTTGATCGACTCCCACAGGCTGTGAACGCCGGCGCGCTCTTTCATCCAGCGCTCAAGGTAAGGCCGCGCGGTGCTCCACAGGTCCAAGTCCGGATAAAGCTGTCGACCCAGCCCCTCGATATTGAGCAAAGTCTTTTGCAGCAGTACCAGCTGTGGCTGAACCTCCATGTTAAAGCGTCGCGCCGTCTGAAACAGGCCTAACAGAACCTGACCGAACGAAATATCTTTGAGTGGCTTCTCGAGGATGGGTTCACAGACCGCACGCACGGCGGCGGCAAACTCGTTGGCGCGGGTGTCTTCACCCACCCAGCCTGACTCGATATGCAGTACTGCCACTTCATAATAGTCCTGGCGGAAGAATGCCAGCAGGTTGCGTGCCAGATAGTCCTGGTCTTCCCGGGTCAGGCTGCCGACGATGCCGCAGTCGATGGCAATGTACTGCGGATTGGCGGTATCGTCGCGGGAAACAAAAATATTCCCCGGATGCATGTCGGCATGGAAGAAGTTGTCGCGGAATACCTGGGTAAAGAAAATTTCCACACCGCGTTCGGCCAGCTTTTTCAGGTCGGTGCCTTGGGCCTCCAGCGCGGGGATGTCCGCCACAGGCACCCCATAAATACGCTCCTGGACCATGACGCCGCGGCGGGTCAGTGGCCAGTGAATGCTGGGGACGTGCAGCAGCGGTGAGTGCTTGAAGTTGCGTTTGAGCTGCGAGGTGTTGGCGGCTTCTTTGGTCAGGTCTAGTTCGTCGAACAGTGTCGATTCGTAATCGCGTACCACGGCGACCGGATGTAGGCGCCTGGCCTCAGGAATACGTTCCAGAAGACGTGCCAGCTGGTACAGTAGGGCCATGTCCTGGCGCATGATCTTATTAATACCGGGACGGATGATCTTGACCACGACATCTTCACCACTGTGCAGGCGTGCACCATGCACCTGGGCCACGGAGGCTGAGGCCAGGGCTTCAGTGTCAAACTGGGCGAAGGCGTCATCAATGCTCATCTGCAGTTCACGTTCGACCAGCGCTCTGGCTTCACGGCCAGGAAAGGGCGGCACCTGATCCTGCAGGCGCTTGAGCTCATCGGCAATGTCTTCGGGCAGTAGGTCGCGTCGGGTTGACAGCATTTGGCCGAACTTGACGTGGATGGGCCCTAAGGTTTCCAGTGCGAGGCGCAGGCGCTCGCTACGGGGCAGTGGGCCGACTGGCATCAGCCGCCAGGGTGCTAGCGACAGCAGGCTGCGCAGCCACCAGGGCAGACGGTGTAGCGGGATTAGGGTGTCTAAGCGATAGCGGCTGACGACCCAGATGATGCGCAGCAGCCTGGCTATCATGCTGAGGTCTCCGTGGTCGCCCCAGACGTTCGCGAATCCTGAGTTGGTGAACCTGAGGTCTGTACGCTTTTTGAGCGTATTGCTTCGAGGCGTCGCTGAAGGCGCGCCAGCCGGGCTTCAATTCGGTCGGTGGCGACTTCGATCTCGGTCAGGTGATCACGTAGGATCTCGAGCTGATGGCGGCCCGGCAGCAGGCGGGCTTCTTCAAATACATACTCGGCAACGTCGGCGCGCAGTTCACGCTGGGTGCGCAGACCCCAATTGCCGAGGCTGCGCAGCCCTTCGGCCAGGGTGTGGGCGGGTTGATCACCAAGCCAGCGAGCCAGCTCGCCTTCCCAGTCCAGGTCCAAGTCCAGCAGCAGATCGCGGGCCGCCTCCAGTAGCTGGGTGGGGCCGCGTACGGACAGCCTGCCCTGAAACATCAGCTGCTCGATGCTGGCGCCGCCGATCAGTGCCGACAACGTATCCGAGTCTAGCTCAACCACCGCGTTATGGGCGCCTTCGGTGGTGTCGGGCTCGCGCATCAGATCCAGCCCTTGGGGGTGGAAGTGCACGGCTAGGGTCAGGCTGGGGGATTCAAGTCGCAGCAGAATGCTTTTTCCCGTCAATCGCCTGAGACGCTGCGGGGCGGCTGGATCGCGTGCCAGCAGGGCATTGATGGTTTTTTCAATGCCAGCCAGCAGCAGAGTCGGTGTCAGTGCCATCATGACCTCACAGCTTGATACCGCGGTGCAGGGCAACAATGCCCCCGGTGAGGTTGGTGTACTCCACGCGCTCAAGACCGGCGTTTTCCATCATTTCCTTAAGCGTTTCCTGATCAGGGTGCATACGGATCGACTCGGCCAGGTAGCGGTAGCTATCGGCATCGCCGGCCACCATTTTTCCCATGCGCGGCAGCAGATGGAAGGAGTAGTCGTCGTAGATCTTGGACAGCACCGGGTTACCAGGCTTAGAGAACTCCAGCACCAGCAGCCGGCCACCCGGTTTCAACACCCGCGCCATGGAGCGCAGCGCGGCGTCCTTGTCGGTGACGTTGCGCAGCCCGAAGGCGATGGTGATGCAGTCGAAGGTGTTATCGGGAAACGGTAGGGTCTCGGCATTGGCTTGAACGTACTCCACGTTGCCGCCTACGCCCTGGTCGATCAGCTTGTTACGGCCGACCCTGAGCATCGAGTCGTTGATATCGGCCAGCACCACGCGGCCGCGTGGACCAACCAGGCGCGAGAACTTAAGCGTCAAATCGCCGGTGCCGCCGGCGATGTCCAATACGCTGTGGCCGGGGCGCACCCCGGCACGCTCGATGGTCAGACGTTTCCACAGGCGGTGGATGCCAAGCGACATGAGATCGTTCATCACGTCGTAGCGTGAT
Source organism: Halomonas sp. (assembly GCF_052095765.1). Lineage (GTDB taxonomy): Bacteria > Pseudomonadota > Gammaproteobacteria > Pseudomonadales > Halomonadaceae > Halomonas. The sequence goes on along the minus strand of NZ_JBQDJZ010000073.1, from coordinate 3,619 downwards.
GCCACCGAGTCAAATACGTGGGCGACGCGAGAGGCTTTCTCGTCGACGTCAACCTGCTGATAGCCAAAGTGGGTGGTGCGCTGGTCCTTCTGGCTCATGCGATAGGCTCCCGGGTCGCTGCTGTGGAGAGGCGCGCTGGCCTCAGTCGGGCGCTATTGTAGCGCCCCGCGATGGCCCTTGTCTTGACGCCGGCCCAAGCTTGGCATGGGAACTTGTTTGAAGCTGCATGAAGCGGCCTAGAGTTGCTTGAGCTCAATCCCCAGCGACTCGCGCTTGCCGCCTTCCTCCTCCAGGCGTTTGAGATAGTCTGCCCAGTACGCTTCGCGATGCTGGATCAGGTCGTACAGGTACGCCCAGCTGTACAAGCCGCTATCGTGGCCATCGTCGAAATGCAGCTTGAGGGCGTAGTTGCCCGTCGGGGTGATGTTGGCCAGGCCGACATCCTTCTTGCCGACCTGCAGCACCGCCTGACCTTTGCCGTGCCCTCGCACCTCCGCAGAAGGTGAATAGACCCTGAGATACTCGATCGACAGCCGGTAGCTTTCGCCATTGGCATAACCAAGCTCCAGTTCGCGCGCTTTCTTGTGATAGTGCACCTGGGTGGGAATTGGGGCAGACATAGATACCTCGTTTGAGCCTGGCGTCGGGGTCAGAGAATATACCGCGATAGGTCTTCGTCCATGGCCAGTTCGCCGAGCTGGGAGTCCACATAGTCGGCGTCGATGACCAGCGGTGTGCCGATATCGCTGCCTTGATAGGACGCTTGCTCGAGCAGACGCTCCATTACCGTGTGCAGGCGGCGTGCGCCGATATTTTCGGTGCCTTCGTTGACCTGCCAGGCGATCTGGGCGATGCGGTTAATACCGTCGTCAGTGAAGCTGATATCGAGCCCTTCGGTGGCCAGCAGTGCCTGGTACTGTTTGGTCAGTGCGGCAGAAGGCTCGGTGAGAATGCGCTTGAAGTCGTCCGGCGTCAGGGCATCGAGCTCGACGCGGATGGGCAGACGGCCCTGCAGCTCAGGAATCAGGTCTGACGGACGTGACAGGTGGAAGGCCCCCGAGGCGATAAACAGGATGTGGTCAGTTTTGACCATGCCGTACTTCGTCGACACCGTGGAGCCTTCAATCAGTGGCAGCAGATCGCGCTGCACCCCCTCGCGGGATACCTCACCACCGGACTGGCCGTTGCCCTTGGCCACCTTGTCGATCTCATCGAGAAACACGATGCCGCTCTGCTCGACGGAGTCGATGGCGCGCTGCTTGATGTCATCTTCGCACACCAACTTGCCGGCCTCTTCGTCCACCAGCAGGCTTAGCGCTTCCTTGACCGTGACGCGACGGGTCTCGGTCTTGCCCTTGCCCATGTTGGAAAACAGGCTCTGCAGCTGGTTGGTCATGTCTTCCATGCCCGGCGGGGTCATGAAATCCATGCCCTGGGACTGGGGAGTCACCTGTACTTCAATTTCCTTATCGTTAAGTTGGCCTTCGCGGAGTTTCTTGCGAAACGACTGACGGGTGGCGTTTTCGGTGCGCGGCTGGTCTTCCTGTCCGCGCGGCGGTGGCAGCAGCGCATCCAGCACGCGGTCTTCTGCAGCATCTTCGGCGCGGTGGCGCACTTCGTCCTTGGAGTGCTCGCGCACCAGCTTGATGGCGATTTCGATCAGATCGCGGATGATGGACTCCACATCACGGCCTACATAGCCCACTTCGGTGAACTTGGTGGCCTCGATCTTGATGAAGGGTGCGCGGGCTAGCTTGGCCAGGCGGCGGGCAATTTCGGTCTTGCCCACCCCGGTCGGTCCTATCATCAGGATGTTTTTGGGTGTCACTTCTTGGCGCAGCTCGCCATCGAGCTGCATGCGGCGCCAGCGGTTACGCAGGGCAATAGCGACGGCGCGTTTGGCGTCTTTCTGGCCGATGATGTACTGGTCCAGGGCATGGACAATTTCGCGAGGGGTCATCTGGGTCATGGTCAGAGCTCTTCCAGCGTGACGTTATGGTTGGTGAATACGCAGATATCACCGGCGATTTCCAGCGACTTCTCAGTGATTTCTCGGGCTGACAGGTCGGTATTTTCGATCAGTGCCCGGGCGGCAGACAGGGCAAAGTTCCCCCCTGAGCCAATGGCGATGATGCCCCGTTCTGGCTCCACGACGTCGCCGTTGCCAGTAATAATCAGCGAGGCACTCTTGTCGGCCACAGCGAGCAATGCCTCGAGGCGGCGCAGTGCACGGTCGGTGCGCCACTCCTTGGCCAGTTCGACAGCGGCCTTGGTCAGGTTGCCCTGGTATTTTTCCAGCTGGGCTTCGAAGCGTTCAAACAGCGTAAAGGCGTCGGCGGTGCCACCCGCAAAGCCGGCCAGTACCTGGTTGCGATACAGGCGCCGTACCTTGCTGGCGTTGCCTTTCATGACGGTATTACCAAGCGACACCTGACCGTCGCCGGCGAGTGCCACCTGATCGCCGCGACGCACGGATACAATCGTGGTCATGGAGGGAGCTCCTTGAGGAAGTCAGACTTCAAGAGATAAGGCTTCCGTTGACTTTTAGCGTCGTACAAAACGACGCCACACTAGGCGTTGCTGAGTAGGTGTGGGCGAGGTGGAGGGAATTCAACCGGCGTAGGCAAACGGTGAGGAGTGAGTGGTGAGAAGTGACTGGAAAAATGCCGGGGCATTGCCCCGGCGGATAGCTATTACTTAAGACTCTAGCGATTAGCTTCTGGCATCACTGCAGCTGGATCAGAAGTGGTGTGATACCGCGGGTGGCCATCAGGTCCTTGGCGCGGTCAATTTCGCGGCGGTCGTTATAGGGGCCTGACTGCACGCGGTACCAGGTGCTGCCATCATCAGTGCGGACTTCACTGATCTTGGTCTGCAGGCCGAAGTTGGCGAGGCTCTGAGACAGCTCACTGGCGTCGCCACGACTGCTGAACGAGGCTGCTTGTAGCATGTAGCGATTGCCATCGTTGGCAGGGGCGCGCTGCTGGGGTGGCTTCTGCTCGGCGACCTCTCTGATAGGCTCAGGTTTGGGCTCCGGCTTGGCCTCTGGTTTGGGCTCCGGTTTTGGTTCTGGCGTTGGCTCAGATATTGGTTCAGGTCGGGTTGTGGTATTGGCAGCGATGATTTGGGCGATCGGGTCGTTGCCAGAGACACCTTGGCTGTCTGGCTTGTCGCTGGTCGGCCGGGGTGGCGGTGTTGCCGTGGAGGTCAGCACTTCGCCGTCCGGTACGATGACTTCTGTCTCCGGGAGCAGGGTGTAGAACTCGAAAGTGGGCGTTTTTTTCTCGCTTCCCTTCTGAGCCTGATCGCCGCCGGCGTTATCCGGTGCGGCAGCAGGAGGAATCACCGTGGCCATAGGCTTGTCGTCCTGCCACGGGGCGCTACCATGCTGGTGTTGGGAGGCCAGAAAACCGCCGATCAGGCCGATCAGCAGCCAGAACCAGCCGGGGAAGCGTGGATGCGACTTTGCTTTGCGAGCTTTCCGTGCGCTGGTGGCGCCCCGTTTGCGAGGCGCCGGCTTCTGGTTGGTGGGCTTTTTAGCCATGGACTACATTTCCTCCGGCGCACTGACACCCATCAGGTCAAGGCCGTTACGCAACACCTGTCGCGTCGCCAGCCC
>NZ_JBQDJZ010000072.1:0-14324 GCF_052095765.1 Halomonas sp. | reverse complement strand
GATACCCACCAGCAACAACGCATGAACATCGGCATCCCGTGCCTTAAACGGACGTTCTAGCAGCTGGGCGCCCAGCACCTCAAGCCGCGGCAGCGCCCGGCAAGTGCCGTAACACAGCTCTTTCAGCAGCCCGCGGTCGCGCGCCACCACTTGGTGGTCGTCCAGCTGGCTGAGCGAGCCCTTGCCAATAAGTACCGGCGCGAGAGCACGCGCCGCCGCGGCGCGAACCGCGGTGCCAGGGCTACCTTTAGCAGCACTGTTCTTCCCAGACGCATTCCCGGGCGCCTTTCCAGACGGCTTTGATGAACTGTTGCGACTCATGAAGCACTCTCCAACTGGCCTAAACGAATTCCCGGCGCCAGGCGCTCGGCTCTTGCCAGCAGCAGATCATGCACTGACATGGCTTTGCCGCCAGGCAACTGCGCCTGGCTGACACTCAATACCTGATCGCCTGCCTCGCCACAGGTAATGCGCAGGGCGGACTCATGGTGGGCCAGCAATGTGCCCGGCGCACTGGGTGACTCACCGTCTTCCAAGCGGCCAACACTGGCCATCAGCAGTCGTAACCGGTCATCGCCCAGCACACACCAGGCCACCGGCCAGGGATTGAACGCGCGAATGCGGGCGGCCAGCTGCGAAGCATCCTGGCGAAAGTCCAACTCGGCCTCAGCCTTAGACAGCTTGGCCGCGTAGGTCACACCCTGTTCGGGTTGAGGCGTGGCAATAACGCTTCCATCAGCCACGGCTTCCAGAGTTTCAAGCAGCGCCTCGCCACCAAGAAGAGCCAAGCGGTCATGCAGCTCACCGCCGGTGGTGGTGTCAGTGATTGGCGTACGTTCTACCCGCAACATATCGCCGGTATCAAGGCCTTCATCCATCTGCATGATGGTCACGCCGCTCTCACTGTCACCGGCTTCAATGGCCCGCTGAAGCGGGGCCGCACCGCGCCAGCGCGGCAATAACGAAGCATGCACGTTGATGCAGCCCAGCCGCGGCGTCTCAAGAATCGCACGCGGCAGAATCAGCCCATAGGCCACTACCACCATCAGGTCGGCATCCAGTGCGGCCAGCGTCTGCTGTGCATCGTCATCTCTTAAGCTAAGCGGCTGATACACCGGGATATCGTGCTGCATGGCCAGGCGCTTTACCGGGCCGGGCATCAGTTTTCGCCCTCGCCCGGCGGGACGGTCCGGCTGGGTATACACGGCAACCACCCGATGACGGCTACCTAACAACGCCGTCAGGTTAATGGCGGCGAAGTCGGGTGTACCGGCGAAAATCACGCGTAAGGGTCGGGACATGGGTCAATGGCCTAGCAGGGAGTGTATGAGCCGCAAGCGGAATGCCCCCATGATAACGAAGCAGCAGCCGCAGGGCATCAAGAGGGCATCAAGACCGACACGCGAGTTCAACTTCGCGCGCCGGCCAAAGGGTAAAACCACAGGCTATGGCTCTACTGGCTATATCAGCTTGAACGGCTCGATATCTCGGAAGATGCCAGTTTTGGTCATATCCCGGCGCAGCGTGAAGGCGTCCATGGCGACCACCGGGTCAACCAGCTCCAGCCTGTCAAAATGAACCTTGCTCCACTGCTCACGGGTAACTTTTACACTGAACAGGTACTGGTCGCGCTCGCCACCCGTGGCAGGGTCCGCCACCTGACGGTAGCCCGACACCCGCGCCTCCTGCACCGTCGGCAGCCGAGCAAAGACCGCGCCCAGCACGCGAAACGCCACGCCATGCACATAGTCACGGTAGAGTTTACGCTGACGGGTCGCACTCAGCCGACGCGGAGAAAGCCTAACCTGTTTCGCGGGCATCACCCAGAAGTACTCCGGCATTTCCTCCTCACCAGGCAGTTCGATATCGACAGCAATCGTTCGAACGTCGTTGCCAAGATCAAAATCAACAACCGTTTCCCGCGGCCAGTCGATTTCCTTCAGCCTTTCACACAGCGTCGCTTCCATGGCGTCAGCATCATGCAGTACGCCTTCATCCTCGCGCTGGTAGCGTGCGAACTCCGCCGCATCATACTTGGCCTTACGGGTTTCCCAGTCACGATACGCCTGGTCGAATTCGGCCTGGCGATGACGGTTCTGCTGCGCCACACGGCGCCGGGCCGGCGGCCAAAGAGCATGCCACCAGGCCAACGGCTGGGGCTGTGGGCGTGATGGCGGTGCCTGGCTGAACTCACGGGCAACGTAGCCACGGCTTTCCGGGCAGGGCGTTTCTACATGCAACCGACCCAAACGGCTGATCTGCTCACTGTGCTGCTCGCAAAAGCGACTCAGGTGCTCGCGCAGAGGCTCCCTGGCATGACGGCGAAGCGCCTGCGCCTGATCATCGCTCAGCGGCGTTCCGTCAGCGTGGAAAAAGTGGATATCGCCGCGTTTATCGACCTCAAGCTCGACCGATACCGGCTCACCCTGGGCCAAGGCTGCGTCAAAGGCGTGGGCAAAGTCACTGCCGGAACCAGACGCCCCGAGCGGCCCCACGGAGCTGAGTTTCTGCCGATAGGCCAAGCCCGTGCCAGGCACACCAGCATGGCCGTGCACACCACTAGGCCCAACGCTGAGGCTAGCCCCTCTCGGCCCAATCGAGAAGCCAAGCCCCCGCTTGCTCAGGTTAAGCCGGACGCCCGGCGCCAGCGTAATACGACGCTGGAAGCGAAACCCCACGGCAACTCTCCTTGGTGATAAGTCACTGGCATAAAGTACTTGTTACATGATGACGCATTTACACCGCAACGCCACTAAAGCAGGTTTAGCGACAACCCCAGCGCCGCTGCGCGACGGTGTCGCCTTGTGAACAAGGCTACGAAAACCAACACATGTCGCTGGGTGTAATGAGGTTTCGCCCTGGGTAGACATTATGGATTGACCTGCCCCTCTTCAACGTCGTGGGTTATGTTGAAGTAGGGCAACAACACAGAGCCAATATTAAAGGAGGCAGGTCATGAAACAGTCTAACGCAACTAACACTCCTAACACGCCAGGCTGCGGGTCGGGATTCCAGCGATTCAGCAAGGCTGGTCAGAATCGATACCCCACCTCCAGCCACAGCTGGCGCCCCAGGCTGAATAGCTGAACACCGTTTTCGGCGCTGACCACGTTTTCACTGTTGGTAACGTTGAGCACGTCGGCGCGTAGGTAAGGTGAGGCTTTGCTATCCAGCAGCCGAGCTTCCACGCTTAGGTCCCAGCGCAGGGTGTGGCCCTGGCGCTCCACTTCGTAGCGGTCCAGACCGGTCGCGCCGTCAGTTCCAGTGCGGTTCAGGTACTTGTAGCCGTCGGTAATGGCCAGGCCATTGGTGATCGTCACCAGCTCATTGAATAGCTGAGTGACCACATCGACGCCAGCGGTAATGGGAACCGCGTAGTCGTCAGCGGGCAGCTGGTTGCGCGCAATGCGCTTGCCCTTGTAGATAACGTCTTCATTGGGCTGCTGGGTGCCGTTATAGCCGCCGTTGGCATCATCAAACCTGGCGTCGGTTTCCTTGTCCATCCACGACAGGGCGGCGTTGATATGCCAGGTCGACTCACCCCAGGTCAGCGGGTCTGAGTGCCAGTAAAGATCAATCTGCTTAGTCTTACTGCTGCCGGTGTTGGCATACCAGCGCAGGTCGCTATCTGGGTCAACGCGTGTGCGGATCTGGTCTTCGCCCTGGCGCAGCACTGCCTGCAGTCCGGCTTCGCCACGCCAGACGGGGCCATAAACGCCAACGCTGAACTCGTCATCGTAGGGTGTATCAAGGTCGCGATACTGCCATTCGTCGTCCGGGTCGACGCTGACGAAGCCGGCATCAGGGTCTTTCGAGGCGCGGCGGCGAATGGACAGCAGCTCACGCTCTTTCTCACGCAGCCGATAACTCAGAAACGACTTACCGTAATAGCGGTTGGCACCCAGACGCAGCTGATAACGCTGCTCGCTATCCAGATGCATGCCAGCCATCAAACGCGGGGCGATGTTGGTATTGCCCAGCCAGTCGTCGCGCTCAATGCGCAGGCCGGGCCGCCAAAAAAACCGACCCTGCTCGCCGTCCAGCTCGGCAAACAGAGCTGCATTCAGGCTGTTGAAGCTGACGCTACCAGGACGGTAGCGGTATTCTTCATACAGATAATGATCACTGTAGGGCGTGTCGCTGTAGGTGTTGCCCACGGGGTTGTAAGTGCGCTCAGTAAACGACGAATCACGCTGTTGCTTGAAGTAGGTCCACTTCATCTCGCCGCCGTAGTTGAGCGTCTGGCTGGGGCTGAGCGGGGTGCTGACCTCCAGATCGCTACCCAGGCTACGCTGCTGATTGGTCAGATCACCCAGGCCACCAATGATTGCGCCCTGGTACAGGTTTCTGCCCTTGTAGTTATTGAGATCGTCACGTTGCGACTCACGCTGGTTGCGGCTGATACCCAGATTGGTGTTGAGCTTGAGGCGGCTATCGCCGATGTCGTCAGCAAAGTTGACGCTTAACGTCATACCGTCACTGTTGCTCTTATAGTCCGAGTCCAGGTAGTTGATCAGGAAACTGTCGTCGGAGTAATCGCTGTAGGCCAGGGTGGCGCTCAGGTCATAGTCAGTTTCCAGGGCGTCGGCACGCAAGGTAGCGTAGCGCGAGTGGCTGTCCAGCGAGCGATTGCCGGTGGCCTTGAACGCCTTGCCAGTCTCGATCAGCTGCTCTAGGTCCATGGCCACCAGCTGCTTTTGCGAAATGCGGGAGCGCTTTTCACTGACGCCGGCGAACAGCCCCACATCGCCAACGCGAGTGGCTCCCGACACCGCGGCCTGGGATTTCTTGAAATCGGGCTGATACTCACCCGGCGTACCGGTAGGGTACTGCCCAGCGCCGTCCTCAAACTCGTCGCGCTGGTCTTTATCTACATGAAACTGTGTCCAGTTATCAGCGGTGCGCCGATAGCTGATCTCGAAGGCGTCTTCCCCTTCATAGCGCCGCGTCTCGGCTTTCACCACGCCGCCGACAAAGCCACCCTCACTGGCCCGCGCGTTGATATCGATGACTTCCAGCGAGTCCAGAAAGCCCGGATCAACAAACAACCCCTGGGAGTGCCCCTCTAATTGGGTTCGCGACGGCGTCTGGCTGCTGGCTGGCTGCTTGTTACCCGGGTCCAACAGGCTGTCGATACTGGCCCCGTCCAGCGTCAGCTTGTTCTGGTAGGGCGCGGCACCACGAATAGAAAACTCTGACGGTTTAATATCGCCCTGCTGCAGGCTTGAGCTGGCCGAATCCACCACCCGAACCGAGGGAATGATGCTGAGTGCTTCAGCCAGGTCGCTGCGTGCCATACCGCTCAGCGCTTGGCCCGTCAGGCGCTGCACGCCCGGCACCACACGAGTAGCGTAAACCACCAAGTCAGGTAGCCGGTCGTCATTCACTTCACTACTGCTGTCTTCACCATCGCCTCCACTGGCGGTGTCGTTGCCATCGTCGCTAACGGCGCTGGTATCAATAGCGCTGCTTTCAATAGCAAAAGCGGTTGGGGCAATGAGCACTATGCTACTGAGCAGGAATCTAAGAAGCAGAGATTTGGACATGGCTAGCAAAGGAACCAGCAGAAATTAATTTAAATCGTGGCATGGCGTATGAAAACGCGAACAGCATAGCACGGCGCTTGCCGACACACCGTAACAGGAGCAGCACTCCGCCAGTCAACTAAAGTCTGTCAACTACAGCTAAACCAGCAACAGACGTGGCAGTGCTCAGATTGGTGCTGACTCCGGAGCCGGACTCGCACTGGCACAGTAAATCGCGGATGTCGCCAGTGAGCTGGATCGACAGCCGCCGAGAGCCTCAAGGAGAAACGCTGTATCAGGCCCTGTCCCAGCGCTTTAACTGGAACTTTGGCCCACGCCTCGACCAAAACTTCGGTGGCCCGGATGACTACCTGTTCCGCTTGATCGCGGCACTGGACGGTGAGCTAGCCTGGACCGTCTGGGATAGCTTGGACGACTACCAGTACATTGCTGACTCGAACTGCCCCGAATGCATACCTATATCGGCGACTACCTGTCTGAGTCGAGCCTGAGCATCGAGAACCTGCAGTACACCCGCACCGGTAAGCTGGGCGATAACTGGTATGCCATGGGCTACGGCGGCCTGCTGGAAATGATGTATGTCGGCGCTGGCGGCGAGCTGCTCTACCGCCCCCCCCCACAACGCCGTGCTCACCCGCCCTAAGCCCCCTTGAAATTCTCTGCCGCTGCCCGCATCTAGAGTGCAAACTCATTGCGACTAAAGGCCTTCAGTTCATGGCAATTATTGATCCCCGCACCGGCCAGCCAATTGCCGATGCGAGCCCCCAGGCAGGCGCAGCTACTGCGCCGACGACAGATCCCCAGAACCCAGAGCAGGCACCCGACCCGGTGGTTGAGGCCAATACCAGCAATATTCAGCAGTTGCTGGATATGTCGATGCAGGTGCCAGTGATTCTTGACTGCTGGGCGCCCTGGTGCGAACCCTGCAAGAACCTGATGCCGGTGATGGAAAAGTTGGCCCGTGAGTACAACGGGGCCTTTATTCTTGCCAAGCTCAATATCGACGAAAACCCGGAAATTGCTGAGCAGCTGGGCGTGCGCTCAGTGCCGGACGTCAAGCTCATCAGCCAGGGCGGGCTGGTCGACCAGTTCCAGGGCGCGCTGCCCGAAAAGCAGATTCGCGAGTGGTTGAGCAAGTACTTCCCCGCTCCCGCCGAAGCCCCGCTAAGCCCCGAGGAAGAAGCCGCCGCAGCCTTTGAGGCCGGCGATACGGCCACTGCACTGACCATTTACCAGGAGCTGGTATCACAGTGGCCCGACCATCACGACTATCAGGTAGAACTGGCCCGGGTGCTGGCAGCAGCTAAGCAGGCCGACGATGCCCTGGCAGTACTCGACAACCTACCGCCAGAAGTGCGTGATGCCGCCCCCGCCCGTGGCGTGCGCGCCAGCATCGAATTTGCCGACGAAGCACCATCTGCCGAACAGATTGAAGCACTGGGCGAGCGCGATGACAGCGAAGCCTGTTATCAGCGAGCAATGCGCCAGGTCGCCGACGGCCAGTACGAAGACGGCCTTGAAGCCCTGCTGACGCTGATGAAGCAGGACCGTGCTTACCAAGACGATATAGCGCGCAAGACGCTGCTACGGGTATTCGATGCCCTCGGCGCGGACCATCCCTTGACCGTCAGCTACCGCCGCAAGCTGTTCGCGTTGTTGTACTAAGACAGCAGCCATCGCGGCCTAAAGGTCGCTCCTACGAGGGTCAGCGCATCCGTTTATAAACAACGAGATGCAATGGTTTTCGTAGGCGCCTTGTTCACAAGGCGATACCGCCGCGCAGCGGTGGTTGGGTTGGCGGTTATGGCAAAAATCGTCTTAAGCTAGCACGCTATCCATCCGTACCAATGCAGCTTCGAGTTGGCTGGGTGTGGTGCCGAAGTTCAGCCGCACAAAGCCGGGCCAGCCGAAGTCGGCGCCGTCTGACAGTGCCACTCCTGCCAGCTTCAATAGTTGTTGCTGAGGAGATTTCTGGCCTTCCATGGCGGGAGAGTCTCGCAGGTCGAGCCAGGCCAGATAGGTGGATTCGGCAGGTGCCATGCGTACACCTGGCCAACGGGCAACACGCTCAATAAGGCTCGCGCGGTTGGCACGCAGGGTCGCTAACAATTCTTGGCGCCAGGGCTCGCCGTGGCGATAAGCGGCTTCGGCAGACACCAGCCCCAGTACGTTGCCGTCCGGTTGTAGGCCTTTGGCTACGTCGGTAAAGCGCTGCCGCAGGTTGGTATCGGAGATCACCGCACAAGCTGCTGTCAGTCCCGCCACGTTAAATGTCTTAGAAGGTGCCCACAGTGTAATAGTGCGCTCGGCCAGGTCAGGAAACAGCGCTGCCCAAGGGCGGTGAGAGGCACCTTCTTCCAGCATCAGGTCGGCGTGCAGTTCATCTGATACCACGATCAGGTCGTGACGGCGCACCAGTTCGGCAAGCCCGGCCAGCTCGTCATGGCTCCATACCCGCCCGGTGGGATTGTGCGGATGGCACCACAGCAGCAGCCGGGTACGTGGGGTGATCGCCGCTTCTAGGGCATCAAGATCCAGGCTCCAGCGCCCGCCATCTTCCTGTGGTGGCCGCAAGGCGGCACGCTGGGTGACGCGCCCGGTGCGCTCGGCTACCTGCAAAAACGGCGGATAGATGGGCGTTACCGTCAGCACGCCATCGCCCGGCTCGGTCAGCGCCAGGCTGGCCAGGTGCAGCGCCGGCACCACTCCCGGTAACCATAACTGCCAGTCCGGCTGGATCGGCCAGTCATAGTGAGTTTCACTCCAGGCGCACATGACCTCGCGCAGGGAGTCTCTGACCTGACCATAGCCGAATACCCCATGGGCCACTCGCGCCTGAAGTGCTTCGATAACCTCGGGCGGCGAGGCGAAATCCATGTCGGCGATCCACAGCGGCAACACATCATCGGCGTAACGGTGCCACTTGAACGACGACCAGTCATTTTTTGGGTGGCGACGATCAATCGGCGTGGCAAAATCATAGCGCATAGCGTTGCGGTTCCTGTTCTTGAAAAAAGCTGTCCTTGAAAAAAGCTGTTCTTGAGTAAAGCGACAAAAAACAACAAAAGGTGGTTCACTGATGACAGAGGTTACATGACTAATACCATGCCGCAGAACGGTTTTTATGCCAAGGTACGCCGTGGCCTGCCTGCCACCCTCGCCCGTTGGCTTGCCTTGGGGCGTGGCGATGCCGATCAGCTCGCACTGATACTGGCCGAAACGGCCAGAGTCGCTGGCCTCGGCCAACCCGAGTCAACACCTGACGGAGCGACCCTGACACGCTGGAGCCAGGGCAGCGATGATGTCCCGCTGTGGGCAGCCAGAACAGCGGTATTCCTATTGATTCAGATGCCCGCTCACCCCCAACCTCTCAGCGATGATGAAGCCTGCAGCTGGGCTTACTGCTGGCTGCGCAACCGCCATCATGCCAGTTTGGATAAGGCGCAACAGGCGTTACCTGTGCATTTGCGCGAATCATCCATACTACTGGCCGCTATGAGCGACGCTTGGCAAGATCATCAGGGGCTGCGCTTAGTATAAGAATGGTTAGTACAAGAACGATGAGTATAAAAAAAGGAATTGAAGATGGATGTTCCGCTAAGTATCCAGTTAATCAAGCTGGCTGTTTCCATTGGCATGGTACTGGGCCTAGCGATGATTGCCGAGCGGTTGAGCGCTCGCATGGCTGGGCTATTGGCGGGCTACCCATTAGGCACCGCGCTGGCACTGTTCTTTATTGGGCTGGAAATTTCGCCCGCTTTTGCCACGGAAAGTGCCGTGTATACGCTGGCTGGCTTCACGGCCACCTTGGCGCTGTGCGGCGGCTATTTACTGGGTGCCCGCCGCGATGGTTGGCTGGGCGTACTCAGCGGAACAGCAGCGGGCCTAGTGGCCTGGCTGGCGGCTAGCTTAGTGCTGGCACAAATTCCATTCACGCGCCTCAGCGGCACGCTGACAACTCTCGTCGCCATTATTGTTTTCACTTATCTTTATCGCCGCTTGCCTAATGTGAGCACCGGCGCCCGAGGGCATTTTTCATGGCTTGCTATGGCACTGCGCGCAGGCCTTGCCGCCACAACCATTTTGGTGATTACCGGCCTAGCCCATGTCTTGCCGCCCGCTTGGACGGGTGTCATGGCGGCCTTCCCCTTCACCATGTTCCCCCTGCTACTGATTGTGCACCTCACGCATGGCCGAGCGCCGGTAGTCACAATCATCAAGCACTACCCCGCTGGGCTAGGCGCATTGTTAAGCTACACCCTGTGTGTCTCACTGACCTACCCAGCATTAGGCTTAGCGCTGGGCACGTTAAGCGGCTTTGCCGTGGCCACGCTGTGGTTGCTGGGTTGGATGCGTGTTCAGCAGTGGTGGCATGACCGATCTGCTGCAAGCTGATCATGCGTATTACATCATGCGCTAATCCATCCGCCACGCTATCCGTTACATCATCTGTTACACCATCCGCTTGACCAACGGCTTGGTTTAAGCAATGTTGGAACCTACGGTGTCAGAGCGGTCATTTTCATTTAGCGCAATCATTTGGCGCAACGCATCACGATACCGTCAACTCAAGACTCTGCCCTCAAGGACATGCCATGTTTGTTCGCACTGTTGAGCCTGCCTTCTATGACACTGATGCGCTGGGCCATATCAACAACACCCGCTTGCCAGCTTGGTTCGAACTAGCCCGCAACGATCTGTTCAAGCTATTCACACCAGACCTAGACACTAAAAAATGGCGCTTGATGCTGGCTCGCATTGACGTGGAATACCGTGCCGAGCTGTTTTACGGCCACGATGTCGAGATTCGCACTTACCTTTCTCGGCTGGGCAACAGTTCCTTTACGGTGACCCAAGAGGCGCACCAAAACGGCGTAATGGCGGGCATTGGCAACGCTATCATGATCTATTACGACCATCAGGAGAAACGCTCGATACCCATTGAGGGTGAGCTGCGTGACACCTTAACAGCGCATTTACGCGACGAGCCATCCGCCTGATGACTCCCGCCATTAAAGCGCTTGAGAAAGCGCGTATCACGTTTGAGATTCGCCAGTACGAACACGACGACAGCAGTACAAGCTATGGCGAAGAAGCCGCAAGAGTACTTGAGCTTTCGCCCGCGCAAGTGTTCAAAACGCTACTGGCCAAACTCGATGACGGCAGATTGGCCGTGGCGATTGTGCCGGTGTCCGGGCAGCTCGACCTCAAGGCGCTGGCACGTGCCGCCGGTACCCGAAAGGCCAGCATGGCCAACCCGGATGAAGCACAGCGAGCCACCGGCTACGTGCTGGGCGGCATCAGCCCGCTGGGGCAGAAAAAGCGCCTGCCGACCTTCATCGACAGCAGCGCCCAGTCGCAAGATACAATACACGTCAGCGCCGGGCGACGCGGCCTGGAAGTCAGCCTCAGCCCTGCGGATCTGGCCGGATTACTGAGTGCCCGCTACGCCGCGCTGTCTAGGACATGAGGCCACCCATCAAGGAGCGCTGTATATGACGGTCGACCTTCGCTATGACATCTGGCTCGACCCTGACAATACGCCGCTGCACCAGGCGGTAGAGCAAGATCTGGAGCGTTTTTTCATGGAACGCTTCGCTGACTACCCGCACATCCGCTTGTTTGGCGCCGACCCCTACGACTATGATGCCCCGTTCAATCGCCTCTATCTGGCGCTGATGGCGCGTGGTGAAGAGTACTGCGCACGCCATTGGCAGTATGCAGCCACACCCGGCCAGCTGCACCGTTGCTTTTTTAGCGCCGTGGGCCATTCCAACAAGTTTTTGCGAGACCCCGACGATGGTGATTCGACCTGAAACAATGCCTGACGAGCGCCAGCTCGCCATTATCGCCCAGCAGCTGGGGCGCGCCCCGCGTGGCATTGAGGCACTGGCCGCCACCGATGGTGAGGGCACTCCACTGGTGTTACGCATGGCGCCGATCATCGACGGTAAACCCTTCCCCACCCTTTACTGGCTGAGTTCTGACCTGCTGAAAGTCGTGATTTCACGCATTGAAGCCAGTGGCGTGATCAAGGAACTGGAAGACCGCCTGCAACACGACAGCGACTTTCTGGCCGCTTATCATCGCAGTCACGACGACTATGTGGCGGCGCGCTGGCGCTATATGACTGAAGTCCAACGGGCTGAGATCGAACGTCTCGGGTATACTGAGCCCTTACGAACCCGCGGCATCGGCGGCATTGCCAATCGCAACCAGGTGCGCTGCCTGCATACCCAATATGCTCATCACCTGTGCGGTAACAACATTATCGGCCAGTGGCTCGATGAACATTATGGCGTTGCTGACTGCTTGCCCTGAACCCGGTGCAGGGTTCAAAGCCCCTCCCCCACACCTTACAAAGGAGTCACATCCATGTTCTGGGATGCGTCAGTTATCGCAAGCATTGTTCTGGTCGCCCTGATGGTTGGTGGCACAGTCTATGGTGTTATTTTTGTGCGCAAAGCCATGAAGCGCGACGCCGAAAAATACGACGGATAATGGCAACAACAGCAAGACCACTAGGGGCACCAAACGGTGCCCCTGGTGGTTTAAAAGCCAAGGCTTTTCGTAAGAGCCTTGTTTACAAGGCGACACCGGCGCGCAGCGGCGGTGAAGTTGGTGCCCATGGTAAAATCAGCGGCGTTGCCCGGGCGCCTACGGCGCCATCGCGGCCTGAAGGCCGTTCCTACGAAGGTCAAAACATCCCTTTATAAACAACGAGATGCGTTTTTTTCGCAAACATCAATACAACCATCAAGCAATAACAGGAGAGCATCATCATGGCTGCCATTTGTGTTTACCTGGGCTCGCGCGCGGGGAATCTACCGGCCTACCAACAGGCTGCTGTCCGGCTTGGTGAGCTGATTGGCCAGCGCGGACATAGTCTGGTGTACGGCGGTGCGCGCATCGGGCTAATGGGCGAGCTGGCCAATAGCGTGATGGCCAATGGCGGCGAAGTGACTGGTGTTATGCCCGACCATCTGGTGGAACGCGAACAGGCTCACCTGGAACTCGACGAGCTGATCCGGGTCAGTAACATGCACGAGCGTAAAGCCTGCATGGCGGAGCGCAGTGATGCCTTCATTGCGCTGCCGGGCGGCATCGGCACTCTGGAAGAGCTGTTTGAGACCTGGACGTGGCGCTACCTGGGGCTTCACCACAAGCCGCTGGGGCTGCTGGACACCGAAGGTTTCTATCAGCCACTGATGACGTTTCTCGATAGCACTGTCGCGGCTGGTTTTGTGGCTGGAGAGACGCGCGCCCAGCTGCTTGATGCGGCCACGCCCGAGGCCATGATCGAGCTGATTGAAGCACGGCTGGCGGGCTGCTGATCTGTTTTCAGCATTTATTTTACAGCGCAAGAGGACATCAGAATGCATGCCATCACTCACGATCAGGCCACCATGCACTGGACCGAGGTCGCTGATCTTCCCGCACCGGGGCCTGGCGAAGTCAAGCTTCGAGTGGCCTGGGCGGGCGTCAACCGCGCCGATCTGGCCCAGCTAGCCGGTAAGTATCCACCGCCGCCCGGCGCCTCTGAAACGCTGGGGCTGGAGGTCAGCGGCACGGTGACTGAGATTGGTGCGGACGTGCAGGATATTGACGTTGACCAACAGGTCTGTGCGCTACTAGCAGGTGGTGGCTATGCCGAACAGGTAGTCGTTGATGTACGCCAACTGCTACCCATACCCGACGGGCTCAGCTTGCGCGACGCGGCGGCGCTACCCGAGGTGTTCGCCACGGCTTGGCTAAACCTGTATATGGAAGCCGCCATGCAGCCAGGCGAGCGGGCACTAATTCATGCCGGTGCCAGCGGCGTGGGCAGTGCCGCCATTCAGCTATGCCGCGCCTTCGGCAACCCCTGCTTTGTCACCGTAGGTAGCCAGAAAAAGCGCGACGCCTGTGAAGCCCTAGGCGCCGCTGCCAGCTGGAATCGCCACGACGGTGACTTCATTGATGCGGTCAAAGACTGGGGGGGTGCTGACGTGATTCTCGACCCGGTGGGCGCCAGCTACCTTGCTGCCAATCAGAAGGTATTGAACCCGGATGGCCGCATGGTGGTGATCGCCATGCTAGGCGGTAATCGCGCTGAATTGGACTACGGCCGCCTGCTAATGAAGCGCCAGCGATTGATCGGTTCAACACTGCGGGCACGCCCACCAGAGCAGAAAGGGCATATTCTCACGCAGCTACGGGAAAGAGTGTGGCCGAAACTGGCTCAAGGTAAAATTAAGCCACTAATCCACAAGAGCTGGCCGATCACCCAAGCCGCCGAAGCTCATGACTACCTAAAAACCGACGCCAACATAGGCAAGTTACTGCTAGCGGTTAGCAAGGAAAAGTAAGCAACCATAAAATTTAGGTTCATAAAATATACTTATGACAGCTTCATCTATTTCATCAACGAACCGCTACCATTATCTCACTATTGCTATGGCCAGTTTACTGGGTGCTGGCTTCGCTTACTATTTATACGGCAATATGCTGTCTCCAAGTGAGGTAGGCTGGCTGTTAAATGAAGGCGACAGCTTTCAGCATTATATTGGCTGGCACTTCTTCCGTCGCGAAGCATGGAGCTGGCCACTCGGCTCACTCATCACGCTGGCCAATGACATTAACACCAGCATTGTCTTTACTGACTCTATTCCTCTCCTCGCATTACCTCTAAAAATTTTTCATGCGTGGCTACCAGATCCTTTTCAATATCTCGGACTAGCACTGTTAAGTGGCTATTCAAAATTTATCGTGCGCTCAGACCCGTAGCCGTCGAGTAGG
>NZ_JBQDJZ010000071.1:0-14523 GCF_052095765.1 Halomonas sp. | reverse complement strand
CTGCACATTCCAGCGCCACCAGCACCGAGGCAATCAGCACCACGATATCCAGTCCTAGCAGGAAGTAGTTTTCAGCGTCATAGAAACTCTTGAGCTGCGCCAGCAATGCCAGCACGGTGACGACCAACAGGAAAATCAGTGGTGCAAGGGTATACCACACCGGGCGTCCAAGCCGGATCAGCATCACCGAGATCACCAGCAGCGTCAGCCCTGCCAGCAACTGGTTGGTGGTACCGAACAGCGGCCAGATGATCAGCCCGCCAGAACCATCTGCACCCGCACCAAAGGCCAGCACCAGACAGGTCGCCACCGCCAGCAGCGTGGCCATGGTCGGAGACTTCATCCACTTCTGGTTATAGATCTCGCCCCACTCCTGGAAGATATAGCGCTGCAAACGCAGGCCGGTATCCATGGTGGTGCCGGCAAACAGTGCCGCCATGACCGTCAGCAGAGTCGCGGCGGTGGTCTCGTTCAGACCCAGACCATTATGGATGATGAAGGCACCGCCCTCGACAAAGGCATTGACACCGCCCTGACCAAATGACGTGTACATGGCTTCCCAGTCAGCCAGCGACGCAAAGCCGGCAGTTGCCGCAAGAATCGCGCCCAGCGCCAGCATGCCTTCACCTACCGAGCCAAAGTAGCCCACAAAGCGCGCGTCAGTTTCCTTGTTGAGCTGTTTAGAGGTAGTGCCCGACGATACCAGACCGTGGAAACCGGAAATGGCGCCACAGGCGATGGTCACGAACAGCAGTGGGAACAGCGATGGCGTACCTTCAGGCACATTGCTGTTGAAGCCCGGTGCAACGATGGTGGGATTCAGGAAAACCACAGCCCCATACAGAATGATCAGGCCAATGAACAGCTGCAGGCCATTGATGTAATCACGCGGCTGCAGCAGCATCCATACGGGCAGCAGCGACGCGATAGCCGCATAGCCGAACAGCAGCAGGATCCACACCGCATTACCGGACAGCCCACCCACTTCTGCAGGCATTTGGATCGGCATAGACGGGCCGAGGAAGATCAGCCCGTAGAGCGCAGCCACACCAACAATCGAGACCAGCCCAAGACCAAAAATACGTCGGCGAATCAACTGGCCGATCACCAGGGCCACAGCTATGGCACCCCACACCGGCACTACAGCGGTAGGGAACTTCATCATCAGCCCCGCGATAACCACTGCGAAAACGGCGTTGACCATCAGCAACAGCAGGAATATGACGATCATGAAGATACCGCGTGCGCGCTTGCCGACCACATCGCCGGTCAGAGCACCCACCGAACGAGCGCGGTTACGCACACTGGCCCAGATGGCGCCAGTATCGTGCACGCCAGCAAAGAGAATAGTGCCAAACACCACCCACAGGAAGGCCGGCACCCAGCCCCAGATCACCGCAATGGCAGGCCCGACAATCGGCGCAGCACCAGCCACCGAAGTGAAGTGATGGCCCCACAGCACATAGCGGTTGGTCGGCACAAAATCGATACCGTCTTCGAACTCATGGGCCGGTGTCTGAAAGTCATCTGAAAGTCGGAATATCTTCTCGGCAATAAACTTCGAATAAATGAAATAACCGAGCGCCATTCCGGACAGCCCCATTACCAGCATCAATACGGCACTCATTGGCGACCCCTTATTGGTTGATATCAATCAGCTAAGTCAATGAGTATGCGACGCAAAAAAAGCTATCACCATCCTTTGGGAGCAAGACACGCATACACCTTAGTCTAACATCCCGGACTTGCTTCCAGAGGCAACGGTCTGAACTACCCACGTTTTTGGCCTCACCCGAGCGGTAGCGTATCGGCTTTTTCCACCAGACCATATCCAGCAGCCACAGTGAAGCATTCTGCCAACTTGGGCCAAGGTCGCGTTTTCCGTTGCAGGCAGGCTCTCTAGACTGAGCCAAAAAGGCCATAATCGCCTGATATCTCTAACCCGCTATGTCACGAGGGGAATGCCATGACCCGGGTACTGGTAGTAGATGATGAACCCAACATTCTCCTGTCGCTTGAGTTTCTCATGCAGCAGGCCGGCTTTGATGTGGCTACCGCCGAGGATGGCGAGCGTGCTCTAGCCAGCGTTGCTGAACAGACACCCGAGGTGATCCTGCTCGATATCAGCCTACCCGGCATCAGTGGCTTCGACGTGCTGGAGCGTCTGCGCGCTGATCCAGCCCACGCCACGACGCCGATCATCATGCTGACCGCCCATGGCCGCGAGGTAGAGCGCGAGAAAGGCCTCGCTCTGGGCGCTGACGACTACATCACCAAACCTTTTTCCACCCGTGACCTGGTCGAGAAGGTCCAGGCATTGCTGGCCAGCCGAAAGAGTAACTCTCAGGGACAGGAGCAGCCATGAGTAACAAGGGGCTTCCCAAGCGCCAGAAGCTGGTCGGGCTGTGGTTACTACTGAGCGGCGTCAGCTTGGTGGGCGGCTCCCTGTTTGCCGTGTGGCTGGATACCGAATTCCAGCCGCAGGGTCTCGCGCTTATCGCGCTGTGGCTGGGCTGTTTATCAGGTGGCACCACCATACTGCTGGTCGGCCTGCTGCTGGAGTACCAGCTATTTTCTCCATTGCGCCACCTGCAGGCCCAGCTGGCACTGATGGTGGCCAATCCTGAAGCCGAAGACCCTAATCCTCCCGAGGGCTGGCTGCGCGGGCTAGGCCCTGACTTCGTGCGTATCCGCAAGGCCTGGCGGGAAGACCGCCACCGTATCCAGCATGCCCGGGAGGATGGTGCCCGCCACGCCGCCGGTATTCGTCGTCAGCTGGAAAGCCTGCTACAACTGCTGGAGATCCCACTGCTGCTGTGCGACCGCCACCACCGCCAGCTACTGCTCAACCCTGCGGCCGAACAGATGTTTGTCGGGCATGCCGGGCTGGGGCTGGGCAAACGCCTGGAAACCCTACTGCCTGCCAGCAGTCTGCTCGACGCCATGGATCGCCTGCCTGACGATGGCAGCCCACGTGATGCGCTGGTGCCCTGCGATGAACGTTGGCTGCGCGCCAGCCTGCGCCGAATTCCGGGGGGCGAAGGCGAGACCCTGCTGACACTAGTTGACGCCACAGCAAGCTGGAGCAGCGAGATGGGCGCCAAGGCGACACTGGCAAAACTGGTGCCGGCGCTGCGTCGTCACGGAGCCAACCTCACCAGTGTTGCCGACGCCCTGAGCCAACTGCCTGCCGATGGTCCTGCCGCCCTGCGTCAACGTCTGGACACCGCCATGAGCGAAGAAAGCCATGCGCTGACCGAGCACCTGGCCAACCTGGGCAGCTGTCTGGATGAACTCAACGCCCAAGGCGAGCGCCTGCTGCCGCTGTGGTCCAATGATCTGTGGGCGGCACTCGATGAACGTCACCAGCAAACCAGGGTAATCCCAGTGGGCCTGCCGGGCTGGTTCAAGGGCGATGCACCGGCGCTGCTGGAAGTGCTCAGCGTACTGCTTGAAGCCTTGACGACACACAGCGGCCAACAAAGCCTGGACGGTGAGCTGCGCCATGGCGAACGACGCGCCTACCTGGAGCTCAGCTGGTCGGGGACACCACTACCCCAGCACGCGCTGGATGCCTGCCTTGAGCACCCCCTAAACGACCTGCCCATGGCACCCACGGCCAACGAAATTCTGCGCCAGCATGACAGCGCCGCCTGGAGCCTGGCGGATCCCGACGGCCAGCACGCCCGGCTGCGCCTTCCCCTACCGGCCTCAGCAGGCTTGGTCGAACCGCCCAAGCGCGGCATAGCCCGCCCGGAGTTCCATGACTTCGGCATCGCCGACTTGCCGCCGCCCGACGATGAGCTGGCCGCCTGCCCGCCTCGTGCTCTGGAGATCGTCGCCTTTGACACTGAAACGACCGGGCTTGAGTTACGCCGTGGCGACCGGGTGATCAGCATCGGTGCCTGTCGTATAGTCAATGCCCGGCTATTGGCTAGCGAAGCCTTCGACCAGCTAATCAACCCGGGGCGGCCGATTCCAGTGCTAAGCACCTCGATTCATGGTCTCAGCGACGAGAATGTGGCCGACGCACCCAAGGCCAGTGAGGTGCTGCCACGCTTCTGCGGCTACATTGGCGATGCGGTGATTCTGGCCCACAACGCTTCCTTCGACATGCTGGCGATCCACCCGCCTGAAAGCGAGCTACGCTTTGACATGCCAGTGCTCGACACCCTACTGATCTCACGCGCCCTAGATCCCGGGCTGGACGGCCATGATCTGGACAGCCTGGCGGAGCGCTACGATCTGCACTTTGCCCCTGGCAGCCGGCATACCGCGCTGGGCGACGCCCGGGTCACCGCTGAGTTGTGGCTGGCCCTGCTGCCGCGCCTGGAAGCACGCGGCATCGACTCTTTGACCAAGCTGCTGGCGCTGCAGGCCAGCGCCTTCGACCGTGAGGACCCCAACGCCCAATGATGACCCCCCGACGCCGCGAGCGCCTGCTGGGATTGACGGCCCTGGCCACCCTGCTGTTCACTCCACCGCTGCTGCTGATGGCCGACCGTATAGAGAATGGCATCTGGTTGCCGGTGTATCTGTTTGTGGTGTGGGGCATCGTGATCGGCCTCGCGGCCTGGCTACTTGAAGGCCACGCGGAAGATTGACCAGGAGACACTTGCATGGATAGCGAATGGAATGTGCTGATCGTCGCCTTTGGCTATCTGGGTCTGCTGTTCATTATTGCTGCCTGGGCCGACAAGCGCGCTGCCCAGCGTCGCTCGATCATCTCTTCCCCTACTGTTCATGCACTTTCCATTGCCGTCTACTGTACCGCCTGGACCTTCTACGGCAGCGTCGGGCGAGCCGCTGAGGCCGGCCCGGGCTTCCTGCTGATCTACCTAGGTCCGACGCTGGCCATGCTGCTGTCGCCGATCATCGTGCGCAAGATGGTGCGTATCGCCCAGGCCCAGCGCATTACCTCCATTGCCGACTTCATCAGCGCCCGCTATGGCAAGAGCAGTGGCCTTGGCGCACTAGTTGCCGCCATTGCGCTAATCGGCATTACGCCCTATATCGCTCTTCAGCTGCGCGCCATTACCGAAAGCCACGCCGTACTGACCGGCCGCACCGACTATGCAACGCTGATGGATGCCGGCCACTTCTGGAGTGACAAGTCCTTCTGGGTCGCCCTGGTGCTAGCTGCCTTCATCATCCTGTTTGGCGCACGTCACCTGGATGCCAGCCAGCGCCACGAAGGCATGGTTGCGGCAGTCGCTTTCGAGTCGCTGATCAAGCTGGCCGCCTTTCTGGCGGTGGGACTGTTTACCTTATTCGTACTGTTCGATGGCCCCGGTGATCTGTTCTCGCAGGTCGCCGCCACGCCCTCGCTGGCCGACCGACTGGGCCTCGATGCCGTTCCAGGCGGTGCATCGGGGTGGTTTGGCATGCTGGTACTCGCCTTTCTGGCCTTCCTGACTCTGCCACGCCAGTTCCAGGTGCTGGTGGTAGAAAGCGTTGACGAGCGCCATATTAACCGCGCGGCCTGGATGTTTCCGCTCTACCTGTTAGCCATTAACCTGATGGTGATTCCCATCGCCATGGCCGGTCTGTTGCTAAACAGCAGCGGCGATCCTGACAGTTTCGTTCTCACCCTGCCGCTGGGCGCTGGCGCACAGGCGCTGTCGATCTTTGTGTTTATCGGTGGCCTCTCGGCAGCCACCGGCATGATGATTGTCGAGACCATTGCGCTTTCTACTATGGTAAGTAACCAACTTGCCATGCCGCTTTTGCTGCGCTCACGCTGGCTGCGCGATGCAGGCAGCGGTGTATTGGCCCGCTGGTTGCTGGCCATCCGCCGACTTTCCATTGTTGGCATCCTGATGCTGGGCTACACCTATCACGCGCTGATTGGTGATGCCTATAGCCTGGTGACCATCGGCTTGGTGTCGTTCGCAGCCGCCGCCCAGTTTGCCCCGGCGCTGCTGATCGGCCTGTATTGGCGCGGCGCCAACCGCCTGGGTGTCGGACTTGGCATGCTGACTGGCATTCTGGTGTGGGCCTGGACGCTGCTGATTCCCGGTTTTGCCCGTTCAGGCTGGCTGGATGACAGCTTTGTCGAACTCGGGCCATACGCTATCGAATGGCTCAAGCCCCAGGCACTATTCTGGCTTGAGGGAATGGATATCTACAGCCACTCGCTGTTGTGGAGCCTGGGGTTCAACATGGCACTGCTGTTCGGTGTCTCGATGTTCACTAGGGCGTCACCACTAGAGCGCACCCAAGCAGCGCTGTTTACCGGCGCCATGGCACCACAGTTTGGCCCCAGCGCCATGCCCCGGGGCAAGACACCCGCCGGCGCACTGCGCACCCTGCTGGAGCGCTATCTTGGCGCTGGGGTGGCAAAGCGCGTATTTGCCGACCATACCGTGCGTAATGATAACGACACCGCTGCGCCCGAGCTGATTGAGCGCACCGAGCAGGCACTGGCCGGTGCCTTGGGCAACGCCTCGGCCCGGGTACTGGTGGACTCGGTCGTGCATGGCGAAGCACCAGATCTGGACACCTTGCTGGGCATGCTCGACAGCACCCAGCGAATACTCGCCATGAACCGCCGACTTGAGCAGAAGTCCCACGAGCTTGAAGAGATCAGTGCCGAACTGCGCTCAGCCAACGACCGGTTGCTCGAGCTTGATCGCCTCAAAGATGAGTTCGTGGCCATGGTCAGCCACGAACTGCGCACACCACTGACCTCAATACGGGCCTTCGCCGAGATTCTGCGCGACAGCCCGGAGCTCACCGAGGAAAAACGCACCCACTTCCTTGACGTTGTGGTGCGTGAAAGTGAGCGCCTGTCGAGACTGATCGAAGAAGTGCTCGACCTGGCACGACTGGAAAGTGGCCGACTGACCTTGAACCCGCAGCGTGTCAATCTGATCACCTTGGTTCATCACGGCGTCGACGCCCTGCCGGAACTGCACAAGACACCCAACTTGGAGCTAGAAATAGATATCAGCGTAACCAGTGCCATGGTGGTGGGCGACCCGGACCGCCTGGAGCAGGTGATCATCAACCTGCTGGGCAACGCCATCAAGTTTTCTAACGACGCCCAACCACGCATCCGCCTGTTCCTTGAGCAGGACAAGCACGGCTACCGGCTAGGTGTGGAGGATAATGGCGCTGGCATCAACGAAGATGAGCGCGAGCGGGTATTCGAGAAGTTCCACCAGATCCAATACCAGGGCGACGGGACTGTGCGCCCGCGGCCCCGTGGCAGCGGCCTGGGGCTGCCGATCAGTCGCGGCATCATCGCTCAGCTGGGCGGGCGGCTCAGGGTAGAAGACGCACCGACCCTGAAAGGGGCTTGCCTAGTCATGGAGCTACCAACGGCCCCACCTGAAAACGATACACAGCCCGCAACACAAGCACCCTGAGACTTACTGGCTCAGGGCATCGGTGAAAAGTGCGTCTCCGCTATCATCGATCATGCGTTGAGCCTTGCTGACCATCAGCTCCTCACAGGCGTCACGCCCAGGTACCACGTCGGAGCGCTCAAAGCGATGCTCACGTGCGGGGCTGCCCTCAGTAGCCAGCTTACGAATCCAACCGCTGACGCGAAACTGCCCGCCTAAATCTTCGCACTGCGGCACAATCAGGTAACCGTTATATTCAACCGCCTCACCTTCTCGGGAGGACTTTTCAGTGCGTCCACTGCCGAATAGCCCTGAAAACAGTTTGCCGAACATTCCGCCTCCTTTATTACCTGTTATGACAGGCTGGTCATAACAGACAGGGCCGCGCGCATTACACTGCACGCGGCCCTGTCTGTTCATCATGTTAGCTACCAGCGTCCTGCTTTTAACTTCAGGTGTCAGTCCTGCTGACGGCCTTTGCCCGCAGCGATGCGCAAGCGCAGCGCGTTGAGCTTGATAAAGCCCTCGGCATCTTTCTGATCGTAAGCGCCGGCATCGTCCTCAAAGGTGGCGATGGACTCATCAAACAGCGATTCGTCAGACTTGCGCCCCACTACCGTGGCATTGCCCTTATAGAGCTTCATGCGAACCACGCCGGAGACGTTCTTCTGGGTCTCGTCGATGGCCGCCTGCAGCATACGACGCTCCGGGCTCCACCAGTAGCCGTTGTAGATCACCTTGGCGTACTTGGGCATCAGCTCATCTTTCAGGTGAGCTTCCTCACGGTCTAGGGTCAGCGACTCGATGGCGCGATGAGCGCGCAGCATGATAGTGCCACCTGGTGTTTCATAGCAGCCGCGGGACTTCATGCCCACATAGCGGTTCTCGACGATATCCAGACGGCCGATTCCGTTGTCGCCACCCAGCTTATTGAGCGTTTCGAGCACTTCGTGGGGCTTCATCGACTCCCCGTCAATGGCGACGATATCGCCACGCTCGTAGGTCAGCTCGATGTAGGTAGGAGTTTCCGGCGCAGCCTCCGGCGACACACTCCAACGCCACATGTCTTCCTCGGCCTCGGCCCAAGGGTCCTCAAGAATGCCGCCTTCGTAGGAAATGTGCAGCAGGTTGGCATCCATGGAGTACGGCGACTTTTTCTTCTGACCAGCAAAATCAACCGGGATGTTGTGCTGCTCGCAGTACGCCATCAGTTTTTCGCGAGAGTTCAGGTCCCACTCGCGCCACGGCGCAATAACCTTGACGCCAGGCTTGAGCGCATAGGCACCCAGCTCGAAGCGCACCTGATCATTGCCCTTGCCAGTAGCACCGTGAGAAATGGCATCGGCACCAGTCTCGTTAGCGATCTCAACCAGACGCTTGGCGATCAGCGGACGCGCGATGGAGGTACCCAGCAGGTATTCGCCCTCGTAGATGGTGTTGGCGCGGAACATCGGGTAGACGTAGTCGCGGACAAACTCCTCGCGCAGGTCTTCGATATAGATTTCCTTAATACCCAGCGCCTCTGCCTTGGCGCGGGCCGGCTCGACTTCCTCGCCCTGACCGATGTCAGCAGTGAAGGTCACCACCTCACAGTCGTAAGTTTCCTTGAGCCACTTGGCAATGACAGATGTATCCAGGCCGCCAGAATAGGCGAGCACGACCTTCTTGACCTCGGACATGCAGAGACGCTCCTGCTGTTGGTGAATAACCAATGAACAATGATTAATGTCCGCTGATTATAGCGCGACGCGGCGATCAGGAATACCGCAGCGGGACGCCTGACCCCATTGCTGTTAGAATTCTGCGGTTAAATGATCCCAATTTGACGCCCAACTGACGCCCAACAAGGAGAGGTGCATGAGCGAAGTGGCCACCCGCGAACTCATGGCACAGCGGTTTCGCAGTTTTCTGCCCGTAGTGGTGGACCTGGAAACCGGTGGTTTCAATGCCCGACAGGATGCCATTCTGGAGATCGCCGCAGTGACCCTGACCATGGACCCCGAAGGCAACCTGATGCCCGACGAGACCCATGCCTTTCACGTCCGCCCTTTTGCAGGTGCCAACGTGGAGCAATCGGCGCTCGACTTCACCGGCATCAAGCTCGATGCCCCGCTGCGTCAGCAAATGGCGGTCAGCGAGGCTGAGGCGCTAGGCGACATTTTCAAGCCCATCCGCAAAGCGCTCAAATCAACGGGCTGCACTCGGGCGATCCTGGTCGGTCATAACTCTGCCTTCGACCATGGCTTCCTCAATGCAGCCGTGGAACGCTGTGGTATCAAACGCAATCCCTTTCATCCTTTTTCAAGTTTTGACACTGCCTCACTGGCCGGCCTGGTGTACGGTCAGACGGTGCTGGCCCGCGCCTGCCGTGCAGCGGGCATCGAGTTCGACAACAACGCAGCACACTCGGCCCGCTACGATACCGAGCGCACTGCCGAGCTGTTCTGCGCCATGGTCAACCGCTACAAGGACCTGGGTGGCTGGCAGCTGGCCCTGCGCGAACAGCAGATGGAAGAAGACAGCAACGAAAACGACAGCTGAACTCAAGACTCCAAATTCAGCACCAAAAAACACGCCCCCGCGGCCAGATAGGCTACGGGGGCGTGTTTCTGCCTGCCAGAAAGGCGAAACTGTAATCAGGCGTCCGGCTGGCCCTGCCCTTCAGCGGCCTGGGCGCGGGCAGCCGCCTGCTTGATCAACGGCTCCAGCTCTCCGCTCTGATGCATTTCAACCACGATATCGCAGCCACCGACCAGCTCACCTTCAACCCACAGTTGGGGGAAGGTCGGCCAGTTGGCAATTTTCGGCAGTTCACTGCGGATATCCGGGTTATCCAGGATATTGACGAAGGCAAAACGCTCTCCGCACGCCATCAATGCCTGAACAGTCTGGGCGGAAAAGCCGCACTGTGGCAGCTGGGGAGTGCCTTTCATATAGATCAGGATGGTGTTGTCATTAATCTGTTTCTGAATATTTTCTGCGGTAGTGCTCATCAGGTATACCCTCTGTCAAAAAGCCGGGGGCGGCGGTGTTGATGGTGAAAAACAGCCTGAGCCGGGACGCAATTAATAACCCAGCATACCAGTCAGTCTTTAGCTAACGCCATTCTACTGATACTGTCCGCGTTGCGCATCCCCTGCAGGCTGGCTAGGATGGTCGTTTTTTTCCGAGGAGCCACGCCATGGCCGCCCGGCACTTCCTTACCCTGCTCGACCTGAGCCAGGAAGAGGCGCGCTACCTAATTCAGCGCGCCATTACCATCAAGAACAACCTGTTGACCCAGGGGCCAACCTACACCCCCTTTGCCAATCGCACTCTGGCGATGATTTTTGAAAAATCCTCGACGCGTACCCGGGTGTCATTTGAGACTGGGATGACCCAATTTGGCGGCCATGCGATTTTTCTGTCCTCCAAAGATACCCAACTGGGACGTGGCGAGCCGATTGCCGACACGGCGCGTGTGCTTTCCGAAATGGTGGATGCGGTGATGATCCGTACCTTTTCTCACGCGGGACTTGAAGCCTTCGCTGCTGCCAGCCGCGTGCCGGTGATCAACGCCCTAACCGATGACTATCATCCCTGCCAGCTACTGGCTGATGTGATGACCTGGACCGAACTACGTGGCAACGTGCGCGACCGCACAGCGGTGTGGATTGGTGATGGCAATAACATGTGCCATTCCTGGATCAACGCTGCTCTCCAGTTCGACTTTAACCTCAGGGTCTGCTGCCCCGAGGGCTACGAACCGCGTGAGGACATTATGGCCGTCGCCGGCGACCGAGTGACATTGCATCGCGACCCGATGCGGGCCGCTGCCGGCGCCAACTTGGTCACCACTGACGTGTGGGCCTCCATGGGCCAGGAAGAGGAACAGGCCAAGCGGACGGCTGACTTCGCTGGCTTCCAGGTGACCGAAGCAATGCTCGACCAGGCCGCGAGCGACGTGCTGTTTCTGCACTGCCTGCCTGCTCACCGCGGCGAAGAAATCAGTGAAACCCTGCTCGACGATCCTCGTGCTGAAGTCTGGCAGGAAGCCGGTAACCGCCTGCATGCTCAGAAGGCGCTGCTAGAGTTTCTGATGATCGGCCGGATTGACGACTGAGACGTCATGCTGGCCTGAGTTGCCAGGTTGGTACGCCAGCTTGGCAACCAACGGCAGTTTAATACCCGCCGATGCAAAGCCAATGCAAAAACGCCCGATATCTGCATGAGATAATCGGGCGTTTTGACTTGAATCTTTTTGGTGGAGCCTAGCGGGATCGAACCGCTGACCTCAACACTGCCAGTGTTGCGCTCTCCCAGCTGAGCTAAGGCCCCACGTGTTTTGAAGCCTTGCTGCCTCAAGAACGAGGTGAATCATACTCGCCTACCTGATCCGAGTCAAGCCCAGGCTGAAAAATGCTGGTATCGCTTCATCACCAAGCAAGCCCCAACCCTCCGACAAGATCAGCCGTCACCAGTCGTCATCTCTCTCGACCTGTTGCACACTGCTTTGTCCCCCCGCGCTCTGCTAGGATAGCCCTTTCATTAGGCAGCACAGGGCGAGCGACACACCGATGAGCTTTGACCATCGTCACTTCTTGGCCAGCGTCAGCGAATCGCCCGGCGTGTACCGGATGTTCGATGATCAGGCCAACACCCTTTACATTGGCAAAGCACGCCGTCTCAAGGCGCGCCTTACCAGCTACTTCCGTGGCACCCTGAATACCAAAACCCAGGCACTGGTCGCGCGCATCGCTGACATTCAAGTCACGGTCACCAACACCGAAACCGAAGCGCTGCTGCTAGAGCAGACGCT
The DNA here is from genome assembly GCF_052095765.1 of Halomonas sp. Lineage (GTDB taxonomy): Bacteria > Pseudomonadota > Gammaproteobacteria > Pseudomonadales > Halomonadaceae > Halomonas. The sequence goes on along the minus strand of NZ_JBQDJZ010000071.1, from coordinate 2,376 downwards.
GATCAAGGAGCTGCGCCCGCCTTATAACATCCTGCTGCGCGACGACAAGACCTATCCGTTCATCTTTGTGACCGACCGCCATCCCTTTCCTGCTCTGGAGTACAAGCGGGCACGCCGTCGCCATGATGATGGCCGCTATCTCGGGCCCTACCCCGGCACTCACGCGGTACGCGAAAGCCTGTCACTGATGCAAAAGATCTTTCACATCCGCAACTGCGAGAACAGCGTCTTTGCCCACCGCACCCGGCCCTGCCTGCAATATCAGATAGGCCGCTGCAGTGCGCCCTGCGTTAACTACATCAGCGAAGCCGACTACCGCCGTGACCTGGAGCACGCGGTGCAGTGTCTTGAGGGGCGCAGTGAAGCCGTGACCGACGAGTTGACCCGTGACATGGAAGCGGCCAGTCTGGAGCTCGAGTTTGAAGAAGCCGCGCGGCTGCGCGACCAGATTCAGCATCTGCGCAAACTTCAGGAACGCCAGATTGTCGATACCGACAACGGCGATGCCGATATTTTTGCGCTGGCCCAACGGCCAGGTGCACTGTGCATCTCCGTGCTGACGATTCGCCAGGGACGGCTACTCGGCTCACGCCACCACTCTCCCGGCAACGACCTGGATCTGGATGTCGAAACTTTGCTGGGTAATTTCATCAGCCAGTTGTATCTCGGCCAGACCCGTGAAATACCCAGCGATATCATAACAAGCCACCCTCTGCCTGAAGCGCAGCTGCTAGCCGGTGCACTGAGCGAGCGTGGCGGACGACGCATCCGCGTGATCCACCAGGTGCGTGGACACCGCGCTAAGTGGCGTGAGCTGGCCCGCACCAACGCCGAACAACAGCTAGCCGGCCAACTGGCCAATCAGGACCAGCTGGAGCGTCGTTTTGAAGCGCTGCGCGCTGCACTGGACTTGACCTCACCGCCCGCCCGGCTTGAGTGCTTTGATATCAGCCACAGTCATGGCGAAGCCACCGTGGCCTCGTGCGTGGTTTTTGACCAGCAGGGGCCGCGCAATTCTGACTACCGCCGCTTCAATATCCAGGGCATCGAGCCCGGCGACGACTACGCCGCCATGCGTCAGGCGCTAAGCCGACGCTATCGCCATCTGGCTGGCGGCGAAGGAGAAAAACCCGATCTGCTGATTGTCGATGGCGGCAAGGGCCAGCTGAATATGGCGCGCGAAGTGATGGCAGAACTGGGCCTCAGCGATATCCTGCTGCTGGGTGTCGCCAAGGGCACTACTCGCAAAGCTGGGCTGGAGACGCTGTTCATTGAAACGGCAGACCGAACCCTGAACCTTGATGCCAGCTCGCCCGCACTGCATCTACTTCAGCACATCCGCGACGAATCACACCGCTTCGCCATCAGTGGCCACCGTGCAAAGCGCGATAAAACAAGGCGCACCTCGACACTCCAGGATATCCCTGGTGTCGGCCCACGACGCCGACGCGAGCTGCTGCGCTTTTTCGGCGGATTGCAGGGCGTACAACAGGCTAGCCGCGAGGAACTGGCTCGCGTGCCCGGCATCAGCGTCAGGCTTGCTGAGACGATTCATCGCAGCTTGCATGGATGACACTGCCCAAGGCAGATAGAATAAGCCATCTTCGGCCCACCCCCTTGATGCAAGGATCGCAGTCACCGATGAATATTCCCAACCTGCTGACACTGGCCCGTATCGTGTTTATCCCGTTAATGGTCGTGTTGTTCTACCTGCCCTTCAGCTGGAGCATGCCGGTAGTCGCCGGGCTCTTTGCTGTAGCTTCATTGACCGACTGGCTGGACGGTTATCTTGCTCGCCGCTGGAACCAGTCCACTCCATTTGGCGCCTTCCTTGACCCGGTGGCTGACAAGCTGATGGTTGTGGTGGCTCTGGCGCTGCTGATCGAACGCTATGACGCCATGTGGCTGACACTGCCCGCACTGGTCATCATCGGTCGTGAGATCGTCATTTCTGCACTGCGCGAATGGATGGCCGAGATGGGCAACCGCGGCTCGGTGGCAGTGTCATGGATCGGCAAGTTGAAAACCACGCTGCAGATGATAGCCCTGTTGATTCTTCTGGCGTTCACTCCCGGCTCACCCTACGCCCAGCTAGGTGTGGCTACGCTGTATCTGGCCGCCCTGCTGACGCTGTGGTCAATGATCCAGTATCTGCGCGCCGCCTGGCCGCACCTAGCGCGTTCGATGTAGTCAGCTACCAGGCCAACACCACACAACAGCCTCTGAATGAAAGCCTACACAATCAAGCTGTTGGAAAAAATGGTTGACAGACACCAGCTTATCGGTAAAATGCGCTTTCGAGTCAGGCGGGAATAGCTCAGTGGTAGAGCACAACCTTGCCAAGGTTGGGGTCGCGAGTTCGAATCTCGTTTCCCG
>NZ_JBQDJZ010000070.1:0-14982 GCF_052095765.1 Halomonas sp. | reverse complement strand
CGCTACCCGCTTGACCCCAGTTGCAACCCATGTGGTTAGTGGATCGTTTACGAAGTAACTATCCCGACCCATACAGAGAGCAGAATGCAGTACCCCATGATGTGGCGGATATGTAAGCCTACTACGCTGAGGATAGGTAGTGCCCAAAATGGTTGGATCAGGTTGGTCCAGGCATCGCCCCAACCGACGGCCATAGCAGTAGTTGCTGGATTGACCCCAAGAGAGATGGCTGCGGGAATCTGCAAGGGGCCTTGCAGTGCCCATTGTCCACTGTTACTGGGTAAGATCAGCTTCGTGCACTGGTACAACCATGAGCACCGCCATAGCGCCATACGATTCGTCACTCCGGCTGAACGACATGCCGGCCAGGATAGCGAGGTGCTGGCCAAACGAGATGCCATTTATGCTGGGGCGAAACGGCAACTAGACACCGCGGCGGACGGTCTGGCTGAGCACCTGACTGGGAGGACCCGCTTGTTCAACGCGACCAGCAATTAGAAGCCGCCTGATACCAGGCGCCAACAAGCTTGACAGTCATCGCCAATGGCGGAATTGATAATAGACGGTCTTCCACGGGTCACAGCGTTCCGTAAGATCACGCCATTTCGCCTCCCCCTCTCAGTTTTACTCAAGTGATGTTGGGCGTGGAGCGTCGGCAGCTGACCAAGCCAAGGATACTAAATCTTCGTTTGTAGGGATGAGCCAGCATAATCCTTATGAAAAATTTAACATGGAAGAGTTTTAATTAGTTGCGAAAGAATTAAAAATCGGTTCTTCCATAAACATTTGAATTTCATTTTTATGAGCCTTTAAACCGAGGTGAGTATAGAAATCTATGGCGTTTTTATTATCAATGTCTACGTCAAGCTGCAAAAAATTGCAGTTTTTCGATAAACCTTTTTTTGCGGTTTCACATAGAAGCTTGCGCCCCAGCCCGCCAGCTCTTACAGATGTATCGACATACAAGTCGCTAACGAATATACCGGATGTTCCACGCCAGCCAGAAAATCGGATACTAAAAAGGCAGAGGCCAACAACCCGTCCTGCCTGCTCAGCGATAACTCCATCAAAATGACCTAGTCCATTAGGGCCATATTGGTTTATTGTCTCCGAAGTTGTTACTGGTTTAATATCTGGATCAATGTGATAAGCTAGCATATAAATTATTTTAGAAACAGCTAAGCTATCTTTTTGTGTCAGACTTCTTAAAATTATTTCTTTTTCTTTCATGATTCCAATCCAGATTTATTTGAAGTATAAGCATGTTTTTCGATGGTTCTAAAGATTCGTGAAAGGCCAAATACCATTGCTAGATAAATTATAGCAATAAACAGGTATATTGTTATATCAAATGTCTGTGCGAATGCCTTTGAACCAACGCCCATTAAATCTTGCATGGCAATTGTGCTAACTAAAACTGTTGCTTTGAGGGATATAATAACCTGGTTGAATAGTGCAGGCATGGCACGACGCAATGCCGATGGTAAAAGAATATTTCGTGCAATAGTTAAAGGGTGCATTCCATAAGCTATTGCTGCCTCTTTCTCAGTGTTAGGTACAGATTGTAGCCCCCCGCGAATATCTTCCGCCATATAGGCGGCCAAGTTTAGTATGAATGCTAAGCTTGCAAGTGTAAATGGTGACGAAGTTAAAGTCCACCAAATCGATTCACGCATTGGTACTATTGACCCATAATATTTTATAAGAAGAGCTGGTAGGCCATAGTAAATCAAAAACAGTTGAACGAATATTGGAGACCCTCGAAAAACAATACTGTAGATATTTGCTACCGATCGAACGATTCGAATTCGGCTAGTTAAGGCAAGGCCTATAGGTACTGCCAACAAAAATCCAAATATAGTTGTTACGAGTAACAGTTTTAGGGTTACATATAGTCCGGAAAGAAACTGGTGTCCATAATTTTCAATAAGATCGTAAAAGTTTAGGAGGATGTCGTTTATCATAGTGCGCGCCCTTTACCATATTGATCAATAGCTTTGGTTGTTATTATGCTTATTATTATATATATGATGGCAGCGGTCCCATAGAAAAGGAACGGATCTTTTGTTGTGGCTGTTGCTATTTGTGCTTGGCGCATTAGTTCATTTAAGCTGATTACTGCAACTAGAGAAGTGTCCTTTAGTAGAAGTAGCCAAAGGTTGCCTAGGCTAGGAAGAGATATTCTTAGCATCTGAGGCCCTCTTATGCTAACAAAGGTTCTATATGAATTCATACCATACGAGACAGCTGCCTCAATTTGTCCTTTATTTACGGCATGGTAAGCAGCTCTAAAAACCTCAGAAGTATAAGCGCCTGAGATTAAAGATAAAGCTAAAATACCAGCGACGAAGGGGTTGATTGATATTGAACCTTCGTAGTGCTCATTTAGTATGCTCTGTAAACCAAAGTAAGCTAGTAGGATTACTAAAAGCTCAGGAAGTCCGCGAAAAATATTTGCTATTCCAAAGCAGATGAACCTTAACGGTGAAAATCTTGATATTTTACCGGCACATAGCAGTAATCCAATGGCAACTCCACCAATTCCAGACGCTAGCGCTAGCTGTATAGTAACTAGCGCCCCGTGAAAAAGGTCATCACCAAATCCTTGATAGTTAGGAATCATGCGGCTCTCCGTGATTCAACGCAACTCTATGTTAAAATACTTTTTTTCGATAGACTTAAAAGATCCATCAGAAATTATTTTTTCGATTGCTAAGTTGAGTTCTGTGGCAAGCTCAATATCATTTTTTCGTACTGCAATGCCAATTTCAGTGCCTAGACTAGGGTCATTTATATTTTCACCTATCTGCTCAAATGCTTCTTTTCCACCATTTTCATTTATCCATGGTTTTATAATTGCAACATCACCAAATATTGCGTCTAAACGCCCGCTTTCAAAATCTAAAAACATATTGTCGGTAGAGGGATAAGCTCGAATAATTAAGTCAGAGCCATACTTTTCTGGCAACCATCTTTCATGATTAGTCCCAGCTTGTAGGCCAATTGTTTTTCCTGATAAGTGATCCTGGTTTAATTCTAATCCACTCCCCGTTGGTGCAGCCATCATTGCATAAGAAAAATAATAAGGATCTGTGAAAAGAACTTGCTCTGATCTTTCGGGGGTGATAGTCATAGATGAAATCATAACATCAAACTTACCAGATTTAAGGGCAGGTATCATACCGTCCCATTGTTGGGTAACCCACTCGCACTTCATAAGCATATGCTCACAAAGCTTATTACCAATTTCAATATCAAATCCAGCTAACTCTCCATCGCTATTGGTAAAGTTGAATGGAGGGTATGCAGCCTCAACCCCAAGCTTTAATTTTTCTTCCCCTAATACTAATGGGCTTGTTAGAGCGAGTAAGGTTGCTGACATTGTGATGATTTTTTTTGTAAACATTTCATCTTCCTTCTTGGAGTAGTGTTTTATTTTATGAAGTTTTTTAGTCGTGCTGTATTAGGGCTTGAGAATAACTTTTCTGGAGGGCCTTCCTCAAGAATAATGCCATTTTCGAAAAACATTGTCCAGCTAGAAACATCTCGCGCGAAAGCCATTTCATGAGTAGTAATTATCATTGTTCTCCCTTCTTCTGCTAAAAGCTTTATAACACGAAGTACCTCACCTACAAGTTCAGGATCTAGTGCTGATGTTGGCTCGTCAAAAAGTAGAATTTCTGGCTCTATACACAATGCTCTAGCAATCGCAGCCCTCTGCTGCTGTCCTCCAGAGAGCTCTGAAGGATAGTTGTCCTCTTTGTCAGGGATACCAACTTTTTTTAAGTATTTTCGTGCTGATTTTTTTGCTTCGCTTTTTGATTTTCCATGAACAAATATAGGCGCCTGAGTAAGGTTTTCTAGAATAGTCATATGTGACCAAAGGTTGAAAGACTGAAATACTGTCCCAATCTTACTGCGAAGATGTCTAAGTCTTTTGTTAGAAATTGACTTCCCAGTCGTTTCTTTTTGGTTCAGTGTTATTTTTTCACCCCATAATGAAATTTCACCACTTTCAGGTAGTTCCAAAAAATTTAGACAGCGAAGGAAAGTACTTTTTCCGGAACCACTTGATCCAATTATAACTATAACATCTCCACGCTTCGCTTCGAATGAAACACCTTTTAAAACTTCAGTGCCATTGAAATTCTTTTTTATGTTTTTAGCTTGAAGTACTAGGTCGCTATGTCGTGGGCGGTTTTCTCTGGCGGCTGGGTTGTTCATTTTATAGTTCCTTCCAGTTATGACATGTTTTTGGTGTTGTCATTAGTATTTATGCAGCATTGGATACGCTAATTAATGTTTGTATGACTGGCCCTTCAGCAGCGTTCGAGAATCAGTGCAATGCCCTGGCCACCGCCGATGCAGGCAGCGGCACAGCCATAGCGGCCTTGGTGATGTTGCAGTAGGCGGGCGAGGGTGCCTGCCAAACGGATTCCGGTGGCACCTAGCGGATGACCCAGCGCCAGGGCGCCACCACAGACGTTGACCCGCTCGATATCGATACCCAGCGTATTGATCGCGAACAGCGGCACGGCACTGAAAGCTTCGTTGATTTCCCAGAGGTCGATATCATCGACGCTGAGCTTGGTTTTGCTCAGCGCGCGACGGATGGCGGCGGTGGCACCGGCCCCCATGCGCTCTGGTGCAACGCCGCAGTCAACCACGTCTACCACGCGGGCCAGCGGCGTCATGCCGTGCTGCGTGAGTGCTGCCTTAGACATCACCAGGGCAGCGCTGGCCCCGGAAGTCAACGGTGAGCTGTTGCCAGCGGTAATCTGACCATCTTCGATAAAGGCCGGGCCAAGTTCGGCCAGGCGCTCCAGCGTGGTATCGGCGCGGATATTGGCATCGCGCTCCACGCGCTCGCCAGCGGGGTTGGTGAGTGCCAGACGTTCAACGTCGAACCAGCCGTTGGCCTCTGCAGCGGCAGCGCGCTGGTGCGAGCGCAGCGCAAAGGCGTCCATGGCTTCGCGGGTAATGTTGCCTTCGGCGGCCAGCTGTTCGGCGGTTAGCCCCATGTTCATGGCCACGTTCAAATCCAGCCAGTCGGTGTGTTGCAGTGCTTCGGGTACTGTCAGCACGCCTTCCTTGAACAGGCTCGGTCCCATCGGCACCCGGGACATGTTCTCGAAGCCACCGGCTAGGCCAACGTCGATGGCCCCGGCCTGAATTTCGCGCACGCTGCCGCGCAATGCTGCCAGACCGGAACCACACTGCTGGTCGATCTGGCGTGATGGGCAGGCCTGGGCGGCAGCGGCAAGGCGCCGGGATAACCACTGGGGATAGCGCCCGCCGAAGCTCCACTGCTCTTTGACTGGCAGCGCGCAGCCGATGCTCAGGTCTTCGATGGCAGAGGCGTCAACGTCGCCACGCGCGAGTAAGGCGTCGATCAGTTGGCCAAGCAGGGCATCGCCGCGTTGACCAGACCAAGCATCGACTTCTGGTTTGCGTGGATGGGCCCGAGTAAATGCCGAGCGGCCATAGTCGGCTAAATAGGCAGCTCTCATGACAGCCTCCTTTCAGCGGTGCTTTCGTTATCGTCATGCTCGGCGTTAGCCCAGCGGCTGATAAACAGCGCATAAGTGGTCAGCACCTGCTGGATCGAGGCGATATCCACGCACTCATCCACGCCGTGAATGCGCTGGGCGATGGGGCCATAGCAGGTGCCGTTGATGCCGCCCTGAACGTGAAAGGCACGTAGATCGGTGGTGCAGGTTGAAAGATAGTGAGCCGGCGGTTCGCCGACCAGGTCTTCATGGCAGCGCGACAGCAAGCGAATAGCCGGTGTTTCCAGGTCGACCAGGTGGCCTTCGGATCGAAAGCCGTGGAACTCGATCCGTGGTTCTGGGCCAATAGCCCCAAGTTCGCTGTAGCGCTGGGCGACGGCATCGCGAACCCGGGTCATGGCGTCGTCGGCACTCATGCCGGGTGGAAAGCCAACGCGGCCTTCAATAATGGCGTGAGCCGGCACGCTGGATGCCCAGTTGCCTCCTTCTATCTTGCCGATGCTAAGATTGAACGGATGATTCAGCGCTTCGTAGGGTGCCGGACGTGGCAGCGCATTCATTTCTTCTTCCAGTGCCTTGAACGCTGGCAAATAGGCCTGGATCTGCTCGATGGCATTGCTGCCAGCGCGGGTGTCCAGCACGTGGGCAGGTACACCGTCGAGGCGCAGGCGGAACCACAGCACGCCCACCTGGCCGCTATAGATCTGGGCGCCGAAGGGCTCGGGAATCAGCACGAAGTCGCCGCTGTAGCCTTGATGCAGGCAGGCCAGAGCGCCGTTGCCGGTGCATTCTTCTTCGATCACGGTCTGCAGTGTCAGTGGGAAATCGATTTTGATGCCAGCCTGACGCACAGCTTCCACTGCCATCACCATGGCGGCGATGCCGGCTTTCATGTCGCCGGCGCCACGGCCATATAACCAGCCATCTTTCTGCCAGGGCTCCCAGGGCGGACGCGTCCACATGTCGGTGGGTTCGGCGGGCACCACATCCAGGTGACCGTTGAGTACCAGGTGAGGCTTTGCGGAATCCGGGTTGAGCCGCGACACGACGTTGTAACGACCCTCGTTGCTCCAGCTGGTCGGCGCACGGTGGGGGTTGTCGGCAAAGCCCGGTGCATCCAGTGCCACGCGTTCGGCAGGTAGGTCAAGGCGCTGGTACCAGCGCTCCATGGTGGCAAGCGCGCTGTGTTCCTGGCCCAGCACGCTATAACCGCGCACCAGGTCCTGGGTCAGCTCCAGGGTGTCCGGCATCAAGGCTTCGCAGCGCTCGATAATGCGTTGTTCGGTAGCGGTCAGCATCAGAACCTCCCCAGGCGCGATTCGTCGATGATCAGTTCGGCTTCGGTGGCATCACGCAGCTCATCCACACTCAGCCCTGCGGCGATATCCACGACTTCCAGGCCGTCACTGGTGACGCGCATGGCGGCTTTTTCGGTGATGATCAGCGCCACGCAGTGCGGTGCGGTCAGCGGCAAGCGGCAGCGTTTGAGAATCTTGGGGTTGCCATGCTTGTCGTTGTGAGAGCACAGCACCACCAGGCGCTCGACCTTCTGGGCCAGTTCCATGGCGCCGCCAATACCCGGTGAGAACTTGCCGGGGATCTTCCAGTTGGCCAGGTTGCCCTGTTGGTCAACCTCGAAGGCGCCCATGAAGGTGATGTCGACTCGACGCCGACGGATCATGGCGAACGATAATGCGCTGTCGAACACGCTGGCCCCGGGGCGGGTGCCGATGTAGGCGCCGCCAGAGTCGATCATCTCCAAGTCGGCTTCGCTGTTGTTGTCAATCAGCTGACAGCCCAGTACGCCGTTTTCTGAGTGCACCAGCACCTCAAGTTCTGGCGGCAGGTAGTGAAACAGTTGGGTGGGCAGGCCAATGCCCAGATTGACGATCTGCCCGGCACTTATTTCCTGGGCGGCGCGAGCCAGAATGCGCTGATGATCAGTTGCCATGCTCGCGCCTCCCTTGTTCGCTGGTGGCGGGGTTGACTTCGACGACCTGGCTGACAAAGGCGCACGGTGTATGAATGTGTTCGGGCACCAGGCCGCCAGGTTCCTTGACCTGGAAGGCTTGGGCGATGACGCGCTCGGCGGCCATGGCCATTAATGGGTTGAAGTTGATGGCAGTGCCGCGATAGACGAGGTTGCCATAGCGGTCGGCCAGGTCGGCGTGTACCAGGGCGAAGTCGGCATGTATCGCTGGCTCGATGGCCCAGATTTTGCCGTCGCAGTCGACTTCTTGGCGTCCTTCGCCGATCTCGGTACCGATGCCGATGTCAGTGAGAAAACCGTAATGACCGGCACCGGCGCAGCGGATCTTCTCGGCTAGCAGCCCCTGGGGGTGAATCTCCACGGCCAGGCGACCGGCGTTCATTTGTTCGATGGCTACGCGGTTAAGGCCAATGTGCGAGGTGATCAGATGCTCGACGCGGCCAGCGCTGATCAACTTGCCGATGCCGATATCGGACTCGTTGGCATCGTTCTTGATCAACGTCAGGTGCTTCTGGCCTTGTTCCAGCAGTTCATCCAGCAAGGCGAAGGGCGTGCCAGGAGAGCCGAAGCCGCCCACCATGATCGAAGCGCCATCCTTTATCTGGGCAATGGCGGCCTCAATCGCTATATGCTTTTCATTGAGTCGGGTCATGGGTCTCAGCCTGTAATGCCGGTGGCGTGTTGCTGTGAGCTGGGAGCATCACGCAGTACCGAAATGACTTCGTGATCAAGACGGGTCAGCGCGCGCTCGAGTCGCTCAAGCAGCAGCGTTGTTTCGGCTTCGCTGATGGTGAATGGCGGGCTGACCAGGAAGTGGTCTCCGGCCACGCCGTTGAGGGTGCGGCGCGGGTAGATCAGCAGGCCTTCCTGCTTGGCGATGGCAGTGACTTTGGTGAACAGGTTGGCTTCGGCAGGGAAGGTTGTCTTGCTGTGTGGGTCGCTCACCAGTTCTACGCCCCATAAAAGACCCAAGCCGCGCACGTCACCAATCCAGTCAAAGCGTTGTTGGAGTGCTTCCAGACCTAGCTTGAGCTGCTGGCCGCGGGCGGCCACGTTATCCAGCAGCTGTTCGTTCCGAATGGTGCGGATGGCCGCCAGACCCGTAGCGCAGGCCAGCGGATTGCCGGCATAGGTGTGGCCGTGTTGGAAGCCGCCGTTGTCCATCACGGCATCCACAATCGGCGCTCGACTAAGCACGGCACCCACCGGATAGTAACCGGCGCCCAGGCCCTTGGCGGTCGTCAGCAGGTCCGGTGCCACGCCCCAGTGCTGATAGGCAAACCAGCTGCCGGTGCGGCCCACGCCGCACAGCACTTCGTCATAGATCAGCAGGCAGCCAATCTCGTCGCACAGCTCGCGTAGTCCCTGCAGGTAGGCGCGATCGACCAGGCGACCGCCGGTGCTGGCGCCGCCCACCGGCTCGATGACGATGGCGATGATGCTGTCGCCGCCGGCGACCTCGATCTGGGCGCGGGTCTCGCTGAGCACCCGGGCAATATGGGCGTCGCGGCTGCCGTCCTTCTGTCGGTAGAAATCGGGACCGGGCACCTTGATCGAGCCGGCGGTGATGTCAGCAAAGGGCGCTTCCAGCGGCTCATAGCCCGTCAGGCCCAAGGCGCCCAGGGTGCTGCCGTGATAGGACGGGCGCAGTGATACAAAGTGGCGACGCTGGGGTTGCCCGGTAGCGACAAAGTATTGGCGCGCCAGCTTCTGGGCCGACTCCACGGCTTCAGAACCACTTGAGACGAAAAACACCTTCTCCATCTCACCGTCGGTCATGTCGACCAGCGCCTCGGCCAGCTCCACGGCGGGGCCATTTTCGAACTGGGTGCGATAGGTAAAGGCAACACGGTCAAGTTGTTCGAGCATCGCCTCGCGCAGGGCCGGATGGGCGTGGCCAAGGTTGCAGGAGATAGCGCCGGAGCAGCCGTCGAGATATTCCTTGCCCTTGGTGTCCCACAGGAATACGCCTTTGCCATGACTGACTTCCGGCATGGCGGGGCCGGCTTGATAGAACAGCGGGGAGATTGTCATCGTATCAATCCGTTGTGATTTGTTATTGGTGATGAGCTCAGTTTAGGTGGCAGTGATTGATTATTTCAATATATGATGTTTTTACCGAACTTGATGAGTATTTATCATGGCTAAGGTTTCAATAGATTCCCTGAAAGCGTTGATGGTATTCAAGACACTGTACGAGGCCGGCACGGCGTCGCAGGCGGCGCGTATTCTTGGCATCACCCAGTCGGGTGTCAGCCGTTCATTGGCCCAACTGGAGCAGAATCTTGGGCTTATGCTGTTCCTGCGTGAGAAGAATCGTCTGGTGGCGACACCTGAGGCAGGTGAACTCTACGAAGAAATCCTGCGTCTCATGGGTAATATCGAAGAGTTGCGTCATAGCGTGCTGGCGCTCAAGGAGTTTGGCACCTCACGGCTGAGAATCGCTGCTATTCCGGGGCTGGCCTTTGGTTTTGTGCCGCGCCTGATTGCCACGCTTCTCGAGCGTAACCGTGGCTTCAGCATCCGATTTGACATGATGTCGAGTCATGATGTGTTGCGTAATGTCGAGTCGGGGCATGCCGATATCGGTTTTGTCACTTTGCCTGCCAGTTCGCGGATGCTGCGTATCGAGGAGTGGCTGACCACTCAGGCTCGCTGTTTGCTGCCGATAGGGCATCGGCTGTCTGAACAGGATGAGATCATTATCCATGACCTTAAAGATGAGCACTTGGTCATCAGCAATCAGCCTAATATCGGTGCTGATCCCTTGCTTAATCTGGCGGCAAGCCACGGTATTCATATTGGCGGAAAGACTGAAGCCAACATTGGTGCGATCACCGCCCTGGTGGCCAATGGCGTTGGTATCAGTGTGATGAATCCGATTACCGCCATGGATCAGCTGGCCCATGGCAATAGCGTTGTAACACTGCCGTTCACGCCTGAGATAGGCTTCAGTTTCGGGCTGGTCTATCGGGAAGACTGGAAGCAGGCACAGGTGCTGGAGTTTATCCGAGAGAGCGGGCGTGAGCTGCTCAAAGCATATGTTTAGGCACCCTTGCTCTAGGTTGTGGCTTTCAACAACAAGCGCAATCTGGACCCATGATGTGAGTTATGGTGCACTGCAAGGATGCCCATTTATTTCTTACCTTCAGGATATCTAGCATGCTGACATTTCATAGCGACGCGACCCTGCGTCGCCGTGCCCTTACTGAGCTGGATGGTGGTCAACTGGTGACGCCCTATGAATGCCCTGAGCGGGTTGAGCTGGTACTCAAGCACGTTCAGAGCAGGAAGCTGGGTGAGGTGCGTGAGCCCGAGGCTTTTGGCCTGGAGCCGGTGCTTGCGGTGCACGACCGTGACTATGTCGAGTTTCTGAAAAGTTGCTGGGATGAGTGGCAAGCGCTGGGCCGCGAGGGTGAGGCAATTGCCTGGATTTGGCCGACCCGTACTATGCCGGGGCGGGTCATTCCCGAGTGTATCGATGGCCGGCTGGGCCATTATTCGCTGTCGGCGGATACTTCAATCTGCGAAGGGACCTTCGAGGCCGCTGAGGCCAGTAAAGACATTGCGCTGAGTGCGGTGAAGCATACCCTGACTAACGGCGAGCCGAGTTTCGGTCTGTGTCGTCCGCCCGGCCACCATGCGGCTACAGACCAGTTCGGCGGTTACTGTTTTTTCAATAATGCGGCCATCGCTGCTCAGTATGCGTTGGATCAGGGACGTCGGCGGGTGGCGGTTCTCGATGTCGACTTCCACCACGGCAATGGCACCCAGCAGATCTTCTATGAACGCGACGATGTGCTTTTTGTCTCGCTGCATGGCGATCCCAAACAGTGCTTTCCGTACTACCTGGGCCATGCTGACGAGAGCGGCATGGGCGCCGGGATGGGCTTTAATATCAACTATCCCATGGCGCCGGGCAGCGGCTTTGATGTGTGGTCGCGGGCACTGGATGATGCCTTGGAAAAAATTCGTGAACTTGGCTGCGAGCTGCTGATTGTCTCACTGGGGGTGGATGCCTTTGAAAATGACCCGATCAGTGAATTCAAGCTAACCAGCGATGACTTCAGTGAACTGGGCAGGCGGCTCGGTCATGCTGGTCTGCCAACTACTTTTCTGATGGAAGGCGGCTACGCAGTCGAAGAAATCGGCATTAACGTGGTGAATGTGCTGAGTGGTTTCGATTCCGTATGAGCTGACCAGTACGTGTTCATTTGCGGGCTACTTTGACAGCCTGACGGTGTATTTAACGATTCTGAGTGGCAGTTTTAAATAACTAGGAGCGATCATGGCGCGTATTTTTGATGATAACTCACTGTCCATCGGCAACACGCCGCTGGTACGGCTTAACCGGGTCAATGACGGGGCCACTATCTGGGCCAAGATCGAGGGGCGTAATCCGGCCTATTCGGTGAAGTGCCGCATTGGGGCGGCGATGGTGCAGGATGCTGAACGGCGCGGAGTGCTCAAGCCCGGCATGACAATCATCGAGCCGACCAGCGGCAATACGGGAATCGCCCTGGCGTTTGTGGCGGCCGCGCGTGGCTACAAGATGGTGCTGACCATGCCTGCGTCGATGAGCCTGGAGCGCCGAAAGGTGCTCAAGGCGCTGGGTGCCGACATCGTTCTGACCGAGCCGGCTAAGGGCATGCCGGGGGCGATTACCAAGGCCGAGGAGTTGGCAGCAGCCAATCCTGATACCTACTTTCTGCCTCAGCAGTTCGAAAATCCGGCCAACCCGGCGATTCACGAGGCCACTACTGGCCCGGAGATCTGGGACGACACCGATGGCCAGGTTGATATTTTCGTGTCTGGTGTAGGTACTGGCGGTACCCTGACTGGCGTGTCGCGCTATATTAAACAGACTCGTGGTAAAGCCATCACCACAGTAGCGGTGGAGCCAGCGGACTCGCCGGTGATAACTCAGGTGCGCGATGGTCAAGACCCCAAGCCAGCGCCGCACAAGATTCAGGGTCTCGGTGCCGGTTTTATTCCCGGCAACCTGGACATGTCACTGATCGACCAGGTGGAGCAGGTCAGTAACGATGATGCCATCGCCATGACCCACCGGCTGATGCAGGAAGAGGGGATTCTGTGTGGCATTTCCTGTGGCGCTGCCGTGGTGGCTGCAGTTAGGGTATCAAAGCAACCGCAGCATCAGGGTAAGAATATCGTGGTCATACTGCCAGACAGCGCTGAGCGCTATCTGTCTTCGATTTTGTTTGAAGGGCGCTTTAGCGACGAAGAAAACGTTCAATAGTGGCATCGTAATAGCAGTAGTTGCCATATTGCCCAAAACGCCACCTTTCGAGGTGGCGTTTTGCGTTAAACGTCTAGGCGCATTCCCATGCTGATGCGCTCTTCGAGTTCGAAGCCTAGCTCTTTATAGAAATTGGCGATGGGTTCGTTACCACCGCGGATCTGCAGATTGACCTTGACGCAGCCCAGCTCACGCAGGCGCGTCACGGCAAATTCCACCATCTGCCGGCCCAGCCCTTCTCCCTGGCGGTCGGGTGCTACGGCGACAGAGTAGAGCCAGCCACGGTGGCCGTCGTAGCCAATCATGCAGCTCGCGATCAGGGTTTCGCCGTCGTCGATCACATACAGTAGATCATCAATAGCCAGCTTGTTAGCGACAATCACCTCGGGCGAGTTGTAGCCGGTGTAGTCGGGAAAGCAGGTAAGCCACAGGGCGCGCAGGCGCGGAAAGTCAGCGTCACAATATTGGCGCGGAGTGAGAGCGGGCACAGAGGACGCGGAGGGCATAGTCGTCATGGACGCTCACTGTGATGGTTGAGCTGTGTGATAGTCCATTCAACGATCTGTTGATCAAGCTGATCTGCTGCTTGGCCAAACGCGTGTACGACCGCTTCAATGCTTTCATTATCTGCTGCTTGGCGAACAGTAAAACGTTGTGTAGCGATAACGTTGCCACGACTTGAATCAACCAACTGAGCGTCTAACTCGATGACGGCGTCAGGAGAGGTGCCAGGGGTGTTGGCATCGTAACGACTATGGAAGCCTGTCAGTGTCGAGCTGAGCAGTATATTGCTGCTGGCTGGGCTGTTGTTGTCGATGACAGCCTGTATACGCCCGTCTTGGCGCAGTGCGTTGACCAAGCGGGCCTGTATCAATATGGGGGCGCGATCTTGCCAGCGAGTCCCGCCATAGATCTTGATCTCTTCGTTATCAGGCTGGACGAGCATGCGTACACCATCGAGTAGAGCGTTGGCATTGGGCGTATCCACTCTGAGCGTTAGTGGCAGCGTTGGCTGTGCTGCGCTGTAATTGGCTTGAGACGTACTTTCCGAAGCGCTGTTCGGTAACGTAAACGTTCTCAGTGGTGAGGCCGTTGGCAGCAAACCGCAAGCTGATAGCAGCAGGCTCATCACAAGAACTATCAGCAGAGCTGCTGTTGATGCGGGCCGTTGGGGGAGTAGGGGTTGGATCACGGTTTGAACTCCTCAGGGCTGTCGCCACCCAGCAGGGTTTGTGTCGGATTTTCGTTGAGTCTGCGCAGCAACAGGCTAAAACTGCCCAGCGTATTACGCAGCTCTTGCATGGCAGGGTCGAGCCCGCCTAGGCCGCGTAATGCACTGTCGATATCGCCGCTATGTTCAGTGCCTATCTGAAGCAGGTCATGGCTAACTTCGGCCAGCGATTGCATGGCTTGGCTGGCGCTGTTCATGGCTTGCTGGCCGCTGTTGTCGAGTAATTCACGGGCGCTTGCCCCAGCAGCATTGATGCTATCCATGGCCCGCTCTGCCTGAGTCGTTAAGGTACCAAGCCCGCTGATCAGGGGTTCAATACTCTCGCTCTGAGTCGCTAGACTTTGTGTTAGACGGTCCACATTAGTGAGGATGTCTGATACCCGTGTTACGTTCTCGTCTGAAAGCAGCTGGTTCGCTTGGCTCAAGAGCCGGTCGCTGGCCGCAATCATTGACTCACCGTTGTCCATCAGTGAGCTGAGCGATGACCTTGCGGCGGGAATGATCCCCGGTTTCTGTTTGGTTCCTACCAGCTTGGGGCTGTCTGTTGTGCCGCCTTGCAACTGAATGTTCATGCTGCCCGTAATGTTGGCTAGCGCCAGGCGTGCCCGAGTATCCGTGGTCACTGGCGTGCTGTTAGCAACACGAATGAGAGTGCGCACCTTGCTGGGGTCGCTAGGGTCCAGGTTCAGGCTGGACACATTACCGACCTTGATGCCGTTATATTGCACGGTATTACCCACGGCCAACCCGCTGACGGCCTGATTAAAGGTAATTTCATAGTAGTTCTGGTCGCTATCCGCATCGGCTCGACCTATCCATAGCGCGAAAAGCAGGGCGCCAACGATGGATACCACGGTAAATAGGCCAATCAGAACATAATGAGCGCGTGGCTCCATGGTCAATTCTCCTTGGGGACACTGGCAGCTCGTTGAGATACGACTCGTTGAGATGCGAGTAGTGCTGCGCGGCCACGGGGGCCATGAAAGTATTC
>NZ_JBQDJZ010000069.1:0-15518 GCF_052095765.1 Halomonas sp. | reverse complement strand
CGCCGGCTCCATTCGCCAGCGCGGTGAGATGGACCCGATTTTCGTACAAGACAAGAGTGAGCTGCCCGGTCTGCTGAAGCGCGTGCTCAAGCCGGGTGATCTATTGATTACTCAGGGGGCTGGTGATGTGGGCAGCATTGCACAGCAGCTTGCTGACAGTGGTCTGAATTTTGATGAGGTAGCGTTATGACAGCGAATACCGACCATGGGCGTGTCGTTGTGCTGTATGGCGGTGACTCTGCCGAGCGCGAGGTTTCTTTGATGAGCGGCCAGGCTGTGCTGGACTCACTGACACGCTCAGGCCTGTCGCCCCAGGGCTACGACACGGCCGGTGGAGACCTGTCCGGTCTTGAAAAGATGGCGCCGGACAAGGTGTTCATCGCGTTGCACGGGCGGGGTGGTGAAGATGGTACGCTTCAGGGCGCGCTTGAGCTGATGGGCATCCCTTACACCGGCAGTGGCGTATTGGCGTCTGCCGTCGGCATGGACAAAATACGCACCAAGTGGCTATGGCTGTCACAGGGTTTGCCAACCCCTGACAGCGTGAGCCTTGACGCGGATTCCGACTTGATTGCGGTCGTCGAGCGCCTTGGGCTGCCACTGATTGTCAAGCCTGTCCATGAGGGGTCCACGCTGGGTATTACTGTTGTTGAGACGGCCGATGCACTGAAAGCGGCCTATCAGGATGCTGTTCATTACGATAGCCGGGTAATGGCTGAGAGTTTTGTCAGTGGTGAAGAATATACAGTGTCAGTACTTGGCGACATGACACTGCCGGCAATTCGCGTTGAAGTGCCAAGTGGCTTTTATGATTATGAAGCCAAGTATATTTCCAATGATACCCTTTATCATTTGCCCAGTGGTCTATCTGATAAAGACGAGGCAGAACTTGCCAGCTTGTGTCTGCGCGCGTTCGAGGTGGTGGGTTGTAAGGGATGGGGACGCGTTGATGTGATGCGTGATGCGCAAGGGCGGTTCTGGCTGATTGAAGTCAACACCTCGCCAGGCATGACTGACCACAGCCTGGTACCTCAGGCCGCCGCACATGTGGGGATTGATTTTGATCACCTGGTGCTAAAAATTCTCGATACAGTCGGGAGTCGCTGATCGATGATGCGTCGCGGAACCCTGATCAGCCTGCTGTTTCTGGTCGCGCTGCTGGCGGGCGGTTCCTATGCGTTATGGAGCTGGCTTGACCGCCCCATTGAGCGCGTATCCATCCGTGGCGGTGATATGCGCCATGTGGGAGCGGATTATCTACGCAACCAGCTGTCACCACTGGTCAGCGATCGCCGGTGGCTATCCGTGGACCTAGATGAACTGCGCGAGCAGGCGCTGGAAATCGGCTGGTTAAAAGAAGTTCATATTCGCAGGGAGTGGCCTGACGGATTGACGTTCGAGTTGCTTGAGCAGTCGCCGGTAGCGCGCTGGAACGATGACCAGTTGCTGAATGGCGACGGTGAGCCTTTTGACTTTGCACCTGCGGAGGTGCCGGACGGCTTGATTTTTCTTTCGGGCCCTAATGACAGTGGTCCTGAGGTGCTGGCGTTTCATGGCGAGCTCGAGAAACGCCTAAAACAGCACGGGATGGAAGTGGCTCAGCTGCGTCTTGAAGACCGCGGTGCCTGGCGCTTCCAGCTGGAGGACGGCCTGTGGATCATGCTCGGGCGTGCCAATCAGGAAGCTCGGCTGGAACGCTTCGAAGCCGTGTGGCAGCGGCGTCTGGCAGAGCTGGCAGCCCACCTTCGCTATATTGACCTGCGCTATCCCAACGGGGTCGCGGTGGCTTGGCATGGTGAAACAGAACCGATTGAATCTGCTGACTGAGGATTGTTAATACCGCAGTACAACATGATTGATGTGTTGATTAATCAATCAGCAAGGTGTTTCCTTCTAATGAAATAGGTCGTATGGTATTGAGTATATTTTCAGGCTGGGCTGGTGTATTGAAGTCGTTTGTTATTATAATTACACAGGTTTAATTGCCCAATTCAAGCACATCTCCTTCGGGAAGGTTCTAGGAGTTACCCCGACTCATGTCAGGTCCATACAATGCGTCCAATATGGTCGTCGGGCTGGATATCGGAACATCCAAGGTCGTAGCAATCGTGGGTCAGCCCACAGATGATGGCGGCATCGAGATTGCCGGTATCGGCTCACATCCCTCAAGAGGGATGAAAAAAGGTGTTGTGATCAATATCGAGTCTACGGTGCAGTCCATTCAGCGTGCCGTTGAAGAAGCCGAGCTGATGGCTGGTTGTGATATCCATTCTGTCTATGTCGGCATCGCCGGTAGTCATATCAGTTCGATGAACTCCGATGGTGTCGTGGCGATCAAGGACCGTGAAGTCGCTGCCTCGGACGTGGATCGTGTGATTGACTCTGCCCGTGCTCGTGCCATCTCGGAAGGCCAGAAAGTGCTGCATGTGCTGCCCCAAGAGTTTTCCATTGACACCCAGGGCGGTATTCGTGAGCCGCTGGGCATGTCCGGTGTTCGTCTAGAGGCCAGGGTCCATCTGGTGACGGCAGCGCTGAATGCGGTACAGAATATTGAGAAATGTGTTCGCCGCTGTGGCCTGGATGTTGATGCCATCATCTTGGAGCAGCTGGCATCGAGCCACGCCGTGCTGACTGAGGATGAGCGTGAGCTGGGCGTATGTATGGTGGATATTGGCGGCGGGACAACAGACATCGCGGTGTTTACTGAGGGCGCTATCCGGCACACTTCGGTGATTTCCATTGCGGGTGACCAAGTCACCAACGACATCGCAATGGCGCTCAGGACACCGACTCAGCACGCTGAAGACATCAAGGTTAAATATGCCTGTGCGCTAACGCAGCTGGCCGCCAGTGACGACATGATCAAAGTGCCAAGCGTGGGCGATCGCCCGGCCAGGGATCTTTCGCGTCAGGCGCTGGCTGAAGTGGTTGAGCCGCGCTACGAGGAAATTTTCATGCTGGTGCGCGACGAATTGCGTCGCAGCGGCTATGAGGAGCTCGTGGCGGCGGGAATCGTATTGACTGGCGGTACCTCCAGAATGGAAGGCGCAGTCGAGCTGGCTGAGGAAATTTTCCACATGCCAGTTCGTATTGCCTGCCCGCAGAGTGTGCGTGGCCTGGCTGATGTGGTGCGTAACCCGATCTACTCTACAGGAGTTGGTCTACTGCATTATGCGCTGCAAGAGGATCGCCGGGGACGGGGAGTGCAGCAGGAAGATAGTGGAAGTGTTGCAGTGCATGCCAATCGTGGTGATGCCACCCGACGCAAGAATGCTGAATCGACACCAGCGCTGGCAAAGCTCGTGAGCTGGTTCAAAGGAAATTTCTGACAGGGCTGCGACGGCGGCTCAGGAGACGGGCAAATGTTTGAACTCGTAGATAGCGCACCCTCAAGCAGTGCGGTTATCAAGGTCATCGGTGTTGGTGGTGGTGGCGGTAACGCTGTCAATCACATGGTGGAAAGCAACATTGAGGGTGTTGAGTTCATCTGTGCCAACACTGATGCTCAGGCGCTCAAGCGTGTGGCGGCCAAGACCGTGCTGCAGCTGGGTGCTGAAATCACCAAGGGGCTCGGTGCCGGTGCCAACCCTGAGGTGGGACGTCAGGCCGCGATGGAAGACCGTGAGCGGATCGCTGAGCTGATCAGCGGTGCTGACATGGTATTCATCACTGCCGGGATGGGTGGCGGCACAGGAACCGGTGGTGCGCCGGTGGTTGCCCAGGTGGCCAAAGAGCTCGGTATTCTCACCGTGGCTGTGGTGACGCGCCCGTTCCCTTTCGAGGGCCCCAAACGTCTGCGCGCCGCTGAGGAGGGCATGAAAGAGCTCTCTGAGCACGTTGACTCCCTGATCACCATCCCCAACGAGAAACTGCTCTCAGTGCTGGGCAAGAACGCTAGCCTGCTGACGGCGTTCAGCGCAGCCAATGACGTGTTGCTGGGTGCGGTGCAGGGTATTGCCGAGTTAATCACCAGCCCCGGTATCATCAACGTCGACTTTGCAGACGTACGTACTGTGATGTCCGAAATGGGTATCGCGATGATGGGCACGGGTGGCGCCACCGGCGAAAATCGTGCCCGCGAGGCCGCAGAGAAAGCCATTCGTAGCCCGCTGTTGGAAGATGTCGATCTGCACGGCGCCCGCGGTATTCTGGTCAATATCACTGCTGGGCCGGACATGTCCATCGGGGAGTTCAATGATGTGGGTGCAACGGTCCAGGAATTCGCTTCGCAGGACGCCACCATCGTTGTGGGTACTTCCATTGACATGAACATGAGCGATGAGCTGCGCGTTACTGTGGTAGCGGCCGGGCTTGAGTCCGATCGCCAGATCGGTGCTTCGCAGCGCGACGGTGCCAAACGTGCTGAAACCCCGCGCGGAGATCTACGCCAGCGTCAGGCGGGTCTAGGGCGCAGTGCGCATGCGTCGCCAGGTGCGGGGCGAAGCCAGTCAGCGGTTGGCGGCAGTAGTGCAGCTGCCGAGCAACGCGAGCCGGTTCGTGAGCGGCCTGAGCCACGCAAGGGCACCCAGGAAATGGATGACTATCTGGACATTCCGGCATTCCTGAGGCGTCAGGCTGACTGAGCCCAAGTAAATCCTGTCAAGGGACGCCATGTCGCTGATGCAACTTTATTTGTTAAAACAGATGTTCGATGCTACAGTGAACGGTGTTCGATAACTGATAACTGCTCGGCGACTGTCCATGATCAGACAACGTACTCTCAAAAATGTGATCCGTGCCACCGGTGTTGGCCTCCACTCAGGTAAGAAGGTTCACCTTGCGCTGCGGCCTGCGCCGGTGAACACCGGCATCGTATTCGTTCGCACTGACCTTGATCCCGAAGTCCACATCAAGGCCAGTGCTCATAATGTGGCCGACACCATGTTGTGCACTGCGGTTTCTCGTGGTGACGTCAAGGTGGCTACGGTTGAACACCTGATGTCTGCGCTTGCCGGTCTCGGCATTGATAATGCGTTTGTCGATGTCAGTGCACCTGAGGTGCCCATCATGGATGGTAGTGCCGGGCCTTTTGTGTTCCTGATCCAATCCGCAGGTGTGCTGGAACAGAATGCGGCCAAGAAGTTCATCCGCATCAAGCGTGAAGTCGCAGTTCGTGATGGTGACAAGGAAGCGGTATTCCTGCCACACCAGGGGTTCAAGGTGTCCTTTGCCATCGACTTTGATCACCCCGTGTTTGAGCGCCAGAAACAGGTGGCCAGCGTGGATTTTTCCACGACTTCTTTTGTCAAGGAAGTCTCTCGCGCCCGTACCTTTGGTTTCATGCGCGACCTGGAACACCTGCGGGCCAACAACCTGGCGTTGGGCGGAAGCCTGGATAATGCCATCGTTGTTGACGAGTACCGGATCGTGAACGAAGGCGGCCTGCGTTATGAGGACGAGTTCGTCAAGCATAAGGTGCTTGATGCCATCGGAGACCTCTACCAGCTGGGGCACAGTCTCATCGGTGAGTTCCGCGGGATCAAGTCAGGGCATGCGCTGAACAATCAGCTATGCCGTGCGTTGCTTGACCAGCCGGATGCGTTTGAAATCGTCACTTTTGAAGAAAATGCAGCGGAAGTGCCTATTTCCTATTCCGTTTCTGCGATGGCTTGATACTAGTATGTGAGAGCCGGAAGTCGTTGAGAGTCGATTTCTGGTTCTGAGTCTCTGGTCAGTTAAGTAAGGACAGTCCTGATTTCCAGGAAAGCCACGAATGCCGCCTGATCCCAGGGCGGCATTTTCGCTTTCAGTATTCGTTGTTTTTGTTGCTGTCGTTGCTGCGCCCGTGGGCCGCCAGCCGCAGTAGGGCGTCGCGCAGCTTGGGATCTTTCACTGTGTCGGCACAGCTTAGTAGCTCGTCAGCGGCCCGGGCGGGCAAGTGCCGCGGTTGGCGCATGGGTGTTTTCGCTGGGCGGATTGGCCGGACCTTCAGTGTCAGGCCAGTGGTGCTTTCCAGTCCAGGGTATTGCTTTACCAGCTCAAGCAGTAATCGCTGCTCATAGCGCAGCCGAGTCAGCCAGACGGCACGATCCGTGAGCAGGGTCAGCTTACCCTCATGGAAACCGCCCACAAACACATGCTCAGCAAGCTCTGCTGGCAGGCGCTGGTGCAGATGCTGCTGGACACCTTCGATGAGTTGGGCCTTGTCGATCAGAGGGGCCAGCCGGCCAATGTTCAACAGTCGGCTCATGGGCTGGGCGCGGAACCGCTTAACCTTTATACTCATGGACTTGTCAATCTGGGGCTAGGCTCCAGTAGATTATCATCGGCTCTGCCAGTGCCTGGCAGGCGTCATTTCAGGGTAGCTAGACTAGCATGCATGCAAGTGGCTCAACAGCATGGCTCATCTAAGCACGACGCGGGACACGGAGTGTGTGATGGCACTTGAAAGTGCTTCGCGCCGGGCCAGCCGGTGGTGGCTGGCCGGTCTGCTGGTCACCTGCCTGCTGCCGGCCAGTCTCGCCCAATCCAGCCCGCTTAGCCACGCTGAGCGTCTGGTCCAGGCCTGTATACTGGTGCCGGTGCTGCGGCGAGCCTCTCGACGCCTGTCAGTGCGTCGTCACACCAGACATGCCCTGCCACGCCAACCTGCCACTCATGCTGCCTCGGTGTGTCGCCTGGGACGTTTTTCGCTGTTTTCTTTGCTTCATGCTGTGGCCGCCCATGATGTGCTGACACGCCGTGGCCCGCCACTTTGCCCATGATCCAGCGGGGTGAACAGCACCCCAGACATAGACGATGGATTAGGCATACACAGGCAACGGCAGAGTAACTCATGTTCAGTAAAGCATTACGTAAAGTGGTCGGCTCTCGCAACGAGCGCGAGGTCAAGCGGCTGCGCAAGCCAGTAGAACGGATCAATGCCTTGGAAGAAGCGTTGGAGGCACTCAGTGATGATGAGCTGCGTGCGCGTACCGACATGTTTCGCGAGCGCCTGGCTCAGGATGAGAGTCTGAAGTCACTTCTGCCTGAGGCGTTTGCCACTGTGCGCGAGGCCAGCAAGCGTGTCATGGGCATGCGTCATTTTGACGTGCAGATGATGGGCGGCATGACCCTAAATAATGGCCGTATCGCTGAGATGAAAACCGGTGAGGGTAAGACACTAGTGGCAACACTGGCGGTTTACCTCAATGCGCTTCCCGGCCGCGGTGTGCATGTGGTGACGGTGAACGACTATCTGGCACGTCGCGATGCCGAGTGGATGCGCCCGCTGTATGAGTTCCTCGGTTTGACGGTGGGGATCATCCTGCCGGGTCAGGATCCCGGCGAGAAGCGTCAAGCCTATGCCTGCGATATCACCTACGGCACCAACAATGAGTTCGGTTTTGATTACCTGCGCGACAACATGGCGTTTTCTCTTGAAGAGAAAGTCCAGCGGGAACTGTATTTCGCCATCATTGACGAAGTTGACTCGATTCTGATCGATGAGGCGAGAACGCCGCTGATCATCTCTGGCGCGGTGGATGAGAACACGGAGTTGTATCGGGTGGTGGATCGTCTGGCGCGGCAGCTGTCGCCCTGTGAAGACGAAGAAAGCCCTGAAACTGGCGACTTTATCCTTGATGAAAAACAGAAGCAGGTCGAGTTGACCGAGGACGGTCACCATCGGGTTGAGGCGCTGATGCGTGCCGAAGGCCTGCTGGGCGAAGAGGAGTCGCTGTACGCTGCCCAGAATCTCAATCTGTTGCACCATATGAATTCGGCGCTGCGCGCGCAATACCTGTATCAGCGCGACGTGGACTACATCGTCAATGATGATCAGGTGGTAATCGTTGATGAGCATACCGGGCGTACCATGCCCGGTCGTCGCTGGTCCGAGGGTTTGCATCAGGCGGTGGAAGCCAAAGAAGGTGTGACGGTGCAGCGCGAGAGCCAGACCCTGGCCTCGACCACTTTCCAGAACTACTTCAGGCTTTACCACAAGCTGTCAGGTATGACTGGCACCGCCGACACTGAAGCTTTCGAGTTCCGTCAGATATATGGTCTGGACGTGATGGTGATTCCTACCAATCGGCCATTGACCCGTAAAGACCACTTGGACCTGGTGTATCTGTCTGCTGAGGAAAAATTCGAGGCGATTATCGCGGACGTCAAGACTCAGACGCAGGCGGGGCGGCCCGTGCTGGTGGGTACGGCGTCCATCGATACCTCAGAGTATCTGGCTGGCTTGATGAAAAAAGCGGACATCAGCTTCAATGTGCTGAATGCCAAGCAGCACCAGAGCGAAGCCCAGATCATCGCCCAGGCCGGTCGTCCTGGCGCGGTTACCATCGCTACCAATATGGCGGGTCGTGGTACCGATATCGTGCTCGGCGGCAACTGGGAAGCCGAAGTGGCTTCGCTTGATTCGCCTAGCGAGCAGGATGTGGAGCGTTTGAAGGCCGAGTGGCAGAAACGCCATGAGGGGGTGCTTGAAGCTGGTGGTCTACACGTGATCGGCTCCGAGCGTCACGAGTCCAGGCGTATCGACAACCAGCTGCGCGGGCGGGCAGGGCGTCAGGGGGACCCGGGTTCAACGCGTTTTTTCCTGTCGCTGGAAGACAACTTGATGCGGCTGTTCGGCTCGGATCGCGTGCAGCGCCTCATGCAGGCACTGGGGCTTGAGCGTGGCGAGGCAATAGAGCACAAGATGGTCTCCAATGCCGTGGAGCGGGCTCAGAAAAAAGTTGAGGGCCGCAACTTCGATATTCGTAAGCAGCTGCTGGAATACGACGATGTTGCCAACGACCAGCGCCGCGTCATCTACGAGCAGCGTAACGAAATTCTTGTCGCTGAGGATGTCTCAGAGAATATTCTTGGCATTCGTCAGGAAGTGATGGATGAGGCCATCAGCCAGTTTGTGCCTCCGCAGAGTCTTCCCGAGCAGTGGGACCTGCATGGGCTGGAAACACATCTTAAGACCGAGCTCAATCTGGACGCGCCGGTGGTGAAGTGGTCCGAGGAGGACGAGCGCTTTCACGAAGAGCAGCTGCGTGAGCTTCTGCAGAGCATGCACTCCGAAGCCTATGCGGCCAAGGTTGAAGCAGCTGGCCCTGAGCTGATGCGGCGTTTTGAGAAGCAGGTCATGCTGCAGGTGCTGGATACGCGCTGGAAAGAGCACTTGCAGTCGATGGATCACTTGCGTCGCGGCATCCACCTGCGTGGCTATGCGCAGAAGAACCCCAAGCAGGAATATAAGCGGGAGTCGTTTGCGCTGTTCCAGACGCTGCTGGTCAATATTAAGGACGACATCATCCGTATTCTCAGTCACGTCAAGGTACGTGCGCCGGAAGAAGTGGACGCCCTGGAGCGTGAGCGTAAAGAAGAACTCGAGCGTGAAAGAGCAACGGCAACCAATCTGCATGATGAGGCACCCACCGGTGTTGAGCCGCAGGAAGCCCTGGCAGCACCCGGTGCGGATGGGCGTCCTTTGCGTCGTGAGGGGCCCAAGGTCGGACGTAACGATGCCTGCCCCTGCGGTTCTGGCAAAAAATACAAGCAGTGCTGCGGCAAGCTGAGCTAGTCGCTGCGTCACCCGAAATTGATACAGGAGACAGGCCATGGCCGTTGGTGTGGCGAAGTTCCCCAGCATGCCTGAGATTGCCGGGCTGCGGCTGGGTATTGCCCAAGCGGGGATCAAAACCCCAGACCGTCGCGATCTGGTGGTAATTGAGGTGCCTCAAGGCGCCAGCCTGGCTGGCGTATTTACGCTGAATGCGTTTTGTGCCGCCCCGGTGACAGTCGCCAAGCAGCACCTGGCCGAACAGGGCAGTGGCGTCGACAGTGCCCGCTACCTGGTGATCAACACGGGAAATGCCAATGCCGGTACCGGCCAGCAGGGCATTGAGGATGCACAGGCAACCTGTCGTGAACTGGCCCAGCTGGCTGGCGTGAAAGCAAACGCAGTGCTGCCGTTTTCCACCGGAGTGATCGGTGAGCTTCTGCCCATGTCGCGCTTGCTTGCTGGGCTGCCTGAGGCGTTTTCCAGCCTGTCGCAGAGCGCAGAGGCCTGGTCGGCAGCGGGCGAGGGTATTCTGACCACAGATACCCGGGCTAAGGGTGCCACACGCACCCTGGACGTGAACGGCGCCACGGTTACGATCAATGGCATCGCCAAGGGCTCTGGCATGATCAAGCCGAACATGGCGACCATGCTCGGCTTTGTGGCCACCGATGCAAACCTGGCGCCGGAGGTGCTGGAGTCGCTATTACGTGAAAGTGTGGCAACCAGCTTCAACTGCATCAGTGTGGACGGTGACACCTCGACCAACGATGCTTGCCTGCTGATCAGCACCAATCAAGGGGCGCGTATCGAGGGTCAGGAAGCACTAGCGCGTTTTGGTGCGGCTCTTGATGACGTGATGATCGAGCTGGCCCAAGCGATTGTGCGTGACGGCGAAGGCGCCACCAAATTTGTGACCCTGGACGTTGAACAGGCTTCTAGTCGCCAGGAAGCGCTGGACGTGGCTTTCACGGTGGCGCATTCGCCGCTGGTCAAGACGGCACTAGCCGCCAGTGATGCCAACTGGGGACGGATCCTAGCGGCTGTCGGCAGGGCGCCTGTCGACAACTTTGATGTCGCTGCCATTACCATTGATATCGGCGATGTGCGAATTGTCGAGCACGGCGGTCGCGCTGCCAGTTACACCGAAGCCGCCGGCAGCGCTGTCATGGCCGACGACAACATCACTATCCGTATTAGCTTGGGACGCGGGGCAGACGCCGCGCGGGTCTGGACCACGGATCTTACCCGGGAATACGTTGCCATCAACGCGGACTACCGCAGCTGAGTGGCCCGTTGACAGGAATTGCCAATCCATGACCCTGTGCGGTCACGGCACGCAGGACATAACCCAATGAACATGAAGGTTAAGAGAAGAGCGCACGTGGCGGCAGCCGCCATCATCAGCGCCGACGGAAATGAAGTGCTGCTGGCACGACGTCCTTCCAATGTGGATCAGGGCGGGCTTTGGGAGTTTCCCGGCGGCAAGCTGGCGCCTTATGAAACCGGTCTTGAAGCACTCAAGCGTGAGCTGCACGAAGAGCTAGGGATCGAAGTCACGCGTGCCCAGCCGCTGATCCGTATACACCACGAGTACCCTGACAAGCACATCCTGCTGGATGTTTGGCAGGTGCTGGAATTTACCGGCGAAGCCTTTGGCCGCGAGGGGCAGGCGGTGCGCTGGGTGCCCATGGACGAGCTGGTGAATTACCCGTTCCCGGCCGCCAATCTGCCGATACTCAAGGCCGTCATGCTGCCTCTTGAGTACCTTATTACGGCGGAAGAGGACGACGAGTCGATCTTTGATACCCGGCTTGAGCGGGCGCTCATCGAGGATGGCGTCAAGCTGGTGCAGCTGCGCGCCAAACGGCTGGATGAAGCCGCCTACGTGGCCCGTGCCGAACGTGCGCTGGCGCTGTGCCATGCCCACGGTGCCCGACTGATGCTTAATGGAGATCCCTCGCTGATCGACCAGGTTGCCGCTGACGGGATTCACCTGACCAGCGAGCGCCTGATGGGACTTGAGCGCCGGCCCCTGCGTGAAGGCCTGTGGCTATCAGCATCAACTCATAATGAGGAACAGCTAGCGCGTGCCTACCGTATCGGCTGCGACTTTGTCACCCTGTCACCCGTCAAGCCGACGCCGTCACATCCTGAAGCGGCCATTCTTGGCTGGCACCAGTTTCAGAGGTTGGTCGAGCGGGCAGGAATGCCGGTATTTGCCCTGGGTGGCATGAGCCGTTTTGATGCCAACCAGGCGCGAGGCGTGGGTGCCCAGGGCATCGCCTCAATCCGCGACTTCTGGAAATGATCCATGCTTGATCGACTGCCGTTTCTGATCGGGTTGCGCTATGTTGGCGCCAAACGCCGCAACCATTTCATCTCGTTTATTTCACTGACCTCGATGCTGGGTCTTACCCTGGGCGTGGCAGTGTTGATTCTGGTGCTCTCGGTAATGAACGGTTTCGACCGGGAAATGCGCACGCGAATCCTCGGCATGGTGCCGCATACCAGCATCGAGAAGCCGTCAGGACTTGTTGAGTGGCAGCCCCTGGCCGAGCGTCTGGTGCAGCGCGAGCATGTCATCGGTGCTGCACCCTATATCCAGCAGCAGGGCATGTTCTCAGTGGCTGGCCGCAATCAGGGAGCCATGGTCAACGGTATTCTGCCGGAGTGGGAAAGTCAGGTATCGATTATTGGCGACCACATGCAACGTGGCAGTCTTGATGAACTGGTGGCTGGAGAGTGGAATGTGGTGCTGGGTTCACAGCTGGCACGCTCACTGGGCGTTGGTGTAGGTGATCGGGTGACCCTGCTAGTGCCGGAAGCCTCGATTACACCCGCCGGCGTTTTTCCGCGTCTCAAGCGTTTCACCGTCAGCGGTATCTTCAGTGTGGGTGCCGATCTTGACGGGGGCCTTGCCTATGCGCATCTCGAAGACATGCAGACCCTGGCTCGCATGGGCGATGCGGTTGGCGGGCTGCGACTGGAACTTGATGACCTGTTCCTGGCTGGCAGCGAGACCCGAGACATCATCAATGAGTTGGGCATGGATTACCGCGGTCTGGACTGGACCTATACCCGTGGCAACCTGTTCCAGGCGATCCAGATGGAGAAGCGCATGATCGGGCTGCTGCTCACGGTGATCATTGCTGTGGCGGCTTTTAATATTGTTTCCACGCTGGTCATGGTCGTCACCGATAAGCATGCCGATATCGCCATCCTGCGCACTATTGGTGCGACGCCACGGTCGGTAATGGGGATCTTCATCGTGCAGGGGTTGGCTATCGGGATTATTGGTATCCTGATTGGGGTGGTGCTGGGTATCGCACTGGCGCTGAGCGTGGCCGATATTATCGCTTTCGTGGAATCTACACTGGGCTTTAAGTTCCTCGACAGTGGTGTGTATTTCATCAGCGAACTGCCGTCGGAGCTACGCTGGAGCGACGTGCGCCAGATTGTGCTGGCCGCTTTCGGGCTAACCTTCCTTTCTACACTGTATCCGGCCTGGCGTGCCGCCCGGGTCCAACCTGCCGAGGTGTTGCGCTATGAGTGAGTCGACCGCTGTTTCAGCGCAGGGCGACAGGGAGCTGATGCTCGAGTGCCACTCGCTGTCGCGGGTCTATGATGAAGGCCCCCGGGACCTGGTGGTGCTAAATGACTTGTCGCTGGCCGTCAGGGCCGGCGAGCGGGTCGCGATTGTCGGCAGCTCAGGGTCGGGCAAGACGACGCTGCTGAACATGTTGGGCGGGCTGGATATACCGACCAGTGGTGAAGTCCGTGTGGCTGGTCAGTCGCTAAGCGCAATGAACGAGGCAGAGCTGGGGCGCTTTCGCAACCGGCATATTGGTTTCGTTTACCAGTTCCATCACTTGCTGTCTGAGTTCACAGCGCTGGAAAACGTCGCGTTGCCACTGATTATTCGCGGGCAGCGCAAGAAAGCTGCCGAGAAAAAAGCCATGACACTGCTGGAGCGCGTTGGTATGGCCGAACGCGGAGATCATAAGCCGGGCGAGCTGTCAGGCGGCGAGCGTCAGCGCGTGGCTATAGCGCGGGCGCTGGTCACCGACCCGAGCCTGATGCTGATGGATGAGCCTACCGGCAACCTGGACCAGAATACCGCCGCCAGCATTCTTGCCTTGATGGATGAGCTGGCCCGTGCTGGCAACAGGGCCTTTGTGATTGTGACTCACGACCTGTCGTTGGCAGCGCATCAGGACCGCGTTCTGCGTCTTGATGGCGGCCGACTGGTGGAAGATCTCGTTAGCTGAGCAAGCGTCTGCTGCATTTCAGCGACTGATCTTTCATTCCTGCCTGAAGGAGGGCTTGTGGCGCTTTGCCTTTTCGCGCTGGTGGGCACGTTTTCGCCAGCTGCGGGACACCTGCCAACGCCAGACCAGCCTCACCGCCACATTACCAAGCACGGCTGCGACCAAGGCTACTGCCAGAGAGCCTAACATCAGCGGGGGAAGGATATCCGTCAGGCGCTCGGCGATCCACTTGGTCGACAGGCTGGCGGGCGCCATGCGCGGCGTATCGCCGAGTAGCCACGCACCCACCCGATAGTTTCCATAGTAAATCAGCGGCATGGTCAGCGGGTTAGTGATCCACACCAGGCTGACAGCCAATGGCAGGTTGGCACGCCACCAGTAAGCCCCAGCGGCTGCCAGCGCCATTTGCATCGGTATCGGCAACAGTGCGCTGAACAGTCCCACTGACACAGCATTGGCTACACTGCGGCGCGAAAGTGTCCACAGCATAGGATCTCCGATGAGTCGCTTCGGCAAGCCCAGCGGACGCCGTTTGCGAAGTGACTCAGGATGAGGGAGATAGCGTTGTAATAATCGGCGTGGCATGAACGACGTTCTCACGGCACCGTAATGCCGTCTATTATCCATGGAGGCAGGGATGCACGCCATGTTGACAGTTGTTAAGCATGGCGCAGTCTTGGCGCAGGGGCAATGCCATGAGATATGGAGGAGCGCTTCCGCTGGCGGTCATGAGCCTGGCGGGCGTAGTGACAGGGATGTTGGCCGATTCTGCCGTGCTGCAAATGCTGGCAGTGGTTGGGCTGTTATTGTTTGCCCGCCGCCAGTGGTCGGCTGCGGCAGCTGTCAGTGTCGTCCTGCTGGTGGCACTGCGCCTGGTGATGGTGGATGGCGCTGAGCTGGCCCAGGGATTGAGCCGCCAGAACCTAAGCTTGGACGCCCGGCTGGAGTCCGTGGCCAGAGAAGGTCGCGTTACACGCATGATCGCGACGGTGAATGACTGTCAGCCCCGAGGCGCTTCGCTGCCTGCCTGCCATGGCCTTAGGCGTATTCGCTTGAACCTCTACCAGCCGCTGACTCTTGAGCCTGGCGAACAATGGCGCTTTACAGTGCGCTTGCGTCCGCCCGCGGGCATGCAAAACCCCGGCGCTTTTGACTATCGCGCCTGGCTCAAGCGTGAAGGCATTCAGGCGACCGGTTATGTACGACAAACCCCGAAGCCTGTGCGGCTCAAAGAGTCCAGTGGTTCGCTGCGGCGCTCTGCGCTTTCTTATCTTGATCGGCAGCCGATTAGCCCGCTGGGACGCCGCTGGTTGGCCGCCCTGACACTGGGCGATGGTGACCAGCTCGATAAGACTGACTGGGAACGCCTGAATGCAACCGGTACCACGCATTTGATGGTGATCTCGGGGCTGCATGTGGCACTGGTGGCGGGGCTTGCGCTATGGCTGGCGCGGCGTTTGGCAAGGGTCATTATGCCTAGTGACTGGCGTATGACTGCCTGGCCGTGGTGGTTTGCCGGCTGCGCTGCCTTTGGTTTTGGTGTGCTTTCGGGCTTCGAGCCGCCGGCCATGCGAGCTGTGATCATGACGTTACTCGGGCTGTGGGTGGCCAGTGGTCGGCACGCACCGGGTGCCTGGCAGGCCTGTTGGCTGGCTCTGGCGTTGGTGATGTTGTTTGATCCGTTATCGGCTTGGCGGCCTGGGCTGTGGTTGTCTTTTGTGGCCGTGGCGGTTTTGATACTGGCCTGGCAGGGCCGTCCCTGGCCA
>NZ_JBQDJZ010000068.1:0-15531 GCF_052095765.1 Halomonas sp. | reverse complement strand
CTCTACCAACTGAGCTAACCACCCGTCATGTGGCGAGGCATTCTACACGGGAACAGCCGGAAGTCAACGCGGTTTTTCATTTCAACGACAAATCAGGCAAAAAAGTTGTCACAGGTGGCTGAATAATCATCCGGGCTTTCATTGGTTTGCCCACGCTCACCGGCAAAAAACATCGATCAGGCGCTGGATCTTCAGCGAGAGCGACTCATGAAGGCAGCCGTTTCCTTGGCCGCGAGGCAGATCAGCTCCGCCTGACTCAGTCCACTAGCACGGCGCGGCTGCCAATCATGGTCGCCATCTTCTAGCCAGCGGACAGTGACACTGCCCGGCAGCGTATAGCCCTCCACCTCGGCACGGTTTCCGAATGGGTCCCGCGCCCCCTGAAGCACCAGCGTTGGGCACGAAAGCTGCCTCCAGTGATCGAGACGCAACTTGTCAGGCCTCCCCTTAGGGTGAAAAGGATAGCCACACAGCACCAGACCGGCAGCGCCATCACGCGCGGCTAGCATACTGGCCACTCGCCCACCCATGGACTTACCGCCGAGCCACAAAGGCGACTGCGAGACCTGCGACAGAATGTCGCATGCCGGCGTTAATTCACCCACCAGGCATTCAACTTTAGGCGGAGGTCGCCGCCGGCCTGTTTTACGCATCTCACGCAAATAGGCAAACTCCATGCCTATGGTTTGGACACCTTCCTCTGCCAAGGCACTGCGGTAAGCCAAAAGCATTTTGCTATCTAGGCCAGCCCCTGCACCATGGGTAATCAGCAGGCGTCCCGTGCGGGCTTGACCCTGAATGCTCAACGGTACGGCCAGCGAGCCCGCCGCATCAAAAACCACTTCACCAAAGACTGCCGGATCGTCCGAAAACAGCAGGTTTTCGAACGTATGTAATGCCCGTCCAGATAGCAAATATGAAACGTCAGTGGACAACAATTGGCTCTCCGAGTTCTCTATAGCTAGGGTATCAGTTCATGTTAGAGCAAGGCTGCGATAGAATTCACAGTGGTTTTTGACCTATATCAATCTGTGGGGCAGCACATCGGGGCAAAATTCACCGAGCTATCCCCCAACCGCGTTCGATGGGAACTTGATCATGAGCACAGCACTTGAACATCCGATCTATAACTACAAGGTAGTTCGGCAGTTCGCGATCATGACCGTTGTGTGGGGCATCGTGGGTATGACCTTCGGTGTTATCATTGCCTCACAACTGGTCTGGCCCGAACTCAACCTTGGACTCCCGTGGACGAGCTTTGGCCGTCTGCGCCCACTACATACCAACGCCGTTATCTTCGCCTTTGGCGGCAGTGCTCTTATCGGCACGTCACTTTATGTCGTACAGCGGACTTGCCAGGCACGGCTTTTCTCCGACAAGCTGGCAGCGTTTGTGTTCTGGGGCTGGCAGGCTGTTATTGTCTGCGTCGCTATCAGTCTGCCGCTGGGCTACACCACCACCAAAGAGTATGCTGAGCCGGAATGGCCTATCAGCATCATGATTGCTGTGGTATGGATTGCCTACGCTATCCTTTTTCTTGGCACGATCAAGGTGCGCAAGACCTCGCACATCTATGTCGCTAACTGGTTCTATGCTGCCTTTATTTTGACAATTGCAGTTCTGCACATCGTCAACAATGCGGCTATTCCCGTGTCGCCGATGTTCTCCAGCTCAATCTATGCAGGCTCAATCGATGCCATGGTGCAGTGGTGGTATGGCCACAACGCCGTTGGCTTCTTCCTCACCGCCGGCTTCTTGGGGATGATGTACTACTTTGTCCCCAAACAGGCTGAGCGTCCGATCTACTCCTATCGCCTGTCGATCGTACACTTCTGGGCACTGATCATGGTGTACATGTGGGCCGGTCCCCACCACCTGCACTACACCGCACTGCCCAACTGGACACAGTCGCTGGGCATGGTGCTCTCCATCATCCTGCTGGCACCCTCCTGGGGCGGCATGATCAACGGCATGATGACCCTTTCAGGTGCCTGGCATAAACTGCGCACCGACCCGATCCTGCGCTTCCTGATTGTGGCCCTGTCGTTCTACGGCATGTCCACCTTCGAAGGTCCAATGATGGCGGTGAAGACGGTCAATGCGTTGTCCCACTACACTGACTGGACCATCGGTCACGTTCACGCCGGTGCTCTGGGCTGGGTAGCCATGATCACCATTGGCTCCATGTACCACCTGATTCCGCGCATGTTTGGCCAGGTTCACATGTATTCCACCAACCTGATCTCAGCGCATTTCTGGCTGGCCACGATTGGTACCGTACTGTACATCGCCTCCATGTGGGTCAACGGCATCATGCAAGGCCTGATGTGGCGTGCAGTCAACCCCGACGGCACTCTGATGTACACCTTCGTCGAGTCCGTTGTCGCAAGTGGACCAGGATACATCGTGCGCTTGATCGGTGGCCTGTGCTGGCTGGTCGGCATGCTGATCATGGCCTACAACGTCTACATGACCACACGCCGCCAGCAGAGCATCAACCAGCCGCTGCCGCAGACTGCTTGAGCCAACAGGGAACGAGATTGCAATGAAACACGAAATTGTGGAGAAGAATGTCGGCTTGCTCGCCGTGCTGATTCTGGTGGTGATCAGTTTCGGCGGCCTAGCAGAGGTAGTGCCGCTGATGTTCCAGAAGAAGACAAACGACCCCGTCGAAGGTCTTGAGCCCTTGTCTGCCCTGCAGCTGGCTGGACGCGGCATCTATCGCCGGGAAGGCTGTGTTGGCTGTCACTCCCAGATGATTCGCCCCTTCCGCGCGGAAACCGAGCGCTACGGCCACTATAGCGTGGCCGGTGAGTCGGTGTATAACCACAACTTCTTGTGGGGCTCCAAGCGTACCGGGCCAGACCTGGCCCGTGTTGGCGGTCGCTACAGTGATGACTGGCACCGTGCCCACATGTACAACCCGCGCGATGTCGTGCCGGAGTCGATCATGCCGGCCTACCCGTGGCTGTTCGAAAATGTCATGGACGGTGATGACATAGCTAAAAAGATGCGCGTTCTACGTACTCTGGGCGTGCCATATACCGATGAGCAGATTGATGGGGCCAAAACGGAGGTCAAGGGTGAGACTGAAATCACCGCTCTGGTCGCATATCTGCAACAGCTGGGCACCGTTCTGAAGGATGCACGCTGAACATGGACACCGGAACAGTCCGCGGCATTGTCGTCATCGTCCTGATTGTCGCTTTTGTAACGCTCACAATATGGGCCTACTCTAAGCGGCGTAAACCAGGCTTCGACGAAGCGGCCAACCTGCCCTTCGCCGATGACGACAATCCACCCGACCGTGACAACAACGCCTCCCATGAGGCCGCATCCCGACATGACAAGGGAGAGAGGAACACATGAACAATTTTTGGGATGACTCCTTATCCGGATTCTGGAGCACCTGGATCATTGTCATTTCGCTGGGCGCCATTGCCATCAGCGCATGGCTCTTGTTTGCTAACAGAAAAACGGACAAGGCACCTGATGCTCAGGGCAACGTAGAGACCACAGGCCACGCGGCAGACGGTATCGAGGAGTATGACAACCCACTGCCACGCTGGTGGTTCTACCTGTATGTCGGCACGGTTATCTTTGCCTTAGGTTACCTGGTGCTCTATCCGGGCCTTGGCAACTTCACCGGCGTGTTGCGCTGGACCCAAGAAAACCAGTGGGAGCAGGAAGTCGCCTACGCCGATGAGCACTTCGCTCCCATCTTCCGGCAGTATCAGGAAGTGGCCATTCCGGAGCTGGCCAAGGATGACGAAGCCATGCAGGTAGCCGAGCGCATCTTCCTGAACAACTGCTCGGTCTGCCACGGTTCCAACGCTCAGGGTGGCTACGGCTTCCCCAACCTGACTGACGACAACTGGCT
The DNA here is from genome assembly GCF_052095765.1 of Halomonas sp. Taxonomy (GTDB): domain Bacteria; phylum Pseudomonadota; class Gammaproteobacteria; order Pseudomonadales; family Halomonadaceae; genus Halomonas. The sequence continues at coordinate 11,651 of NZ_JBQDJZ010000068.1, read as the reverse complement.
GTACGGTGGCACACCGGAAAACATCGTCATGTCGTTGAGCAACGGACGCAACGGCCTGATGCCTTCTTGGCAGCAGCTGGGCGAGGAGAACATCGAGAACCTGACCCAGCACGTACTGGCGCTGTCCGGCCATGAAGCGGATGAAGCCAAGGGTGCAGAAGGTGCCCAACTGTTCGCTTCTGTGTGTGCGGCTTGCCACATGCCTGATGGCACCGGCAACCCAGCACTTGGCGCACCCAACCTGACCAGTGACGTCTGGCTGTACCACAGGCCCGGTCAGGAGTTGGCAGATTCCATCCGTGAAACGCTGCGCAATGGCCGTAATGGCCACATGCCGGCACAAGCTGCCTACATTGGTGAAGACAAGGTTCACCTGGTAGCCGCTTATGTCTACAGCCTCAGTCAAAAGGACGACTGACACCAGACTTGAAATCGCCGGTCCGGCGCGTCAAAAAAGGGTGTGGCCAGCGGTCGCACCCTTTTTCGTTGCGCCCTGTGCTCGTTACAGCACAGAAAACAGTATAATGTGCACAACATATAGAAACAGGGCACCAGACCCTGCCAAAATTGACCTGTCGTCTGCCGTGAGCCTGCCATGAGCGATAAGATTCCGACACAAGATGTCACTCCGGATCCGGTGCAACAGCACCCTGCCGATGAAACAGTCACCAAGGAAATGTACGCCAGCCGCAAACACATCTATGTTCGCGAGATAAAAGGCCTGTTTCAGCGTATCCGGCGCGTGTCTAACTGGCTGCTAATGCTAGGGTTCTTTCTGTTGCCCTGGATTCCCTGGGGCGACCGTCCGGCGGTGTGGTTCGACCTACCGGGGCGCGAGTTCCACATTTTCAGCGCCACCTTCTACCCGCAGGAGTTCATGCTGCTGTCGTGGTTACTGATCATTTGTGCTTTTGGGCTATTCTTCATCACCGTATTCGCTGGCCGTGTATGGTGCGGCTATACCTGTCCGCAGAGCGTCTGGACCTTCCTCTACATCTGGCTTGAGCACCACATTGAGGGGCCACGCAACCGCCGTATCAAACTTGACAGGCGTAAGCTGGATGCCGACAAGCTCTGGCGCAAAGCATTCAAACATTTCTTGTGGTTGCTGATTGCCGCAGCTACCGGCATCACCTTCGTCGGCTACTTTACGCCGATCCGTGGTCTGGTCATGGACCTTCCTGCGCTTCAGGCCAATAGCTGGTCCTACTTCTGGGTCGGTTTTTTTACCCTGTTTACCTACCTTAACGCTGGCTGGCTGCGCGAGCAGGTGTGCATTTACATGTGTCCCTATGCCCGTTTCCAGGGCGTGATGTTCGACCGCGACACCCTTATCGTCTCCTATGACACCCGTCGTGGTGAGCCGCGTGGCCGACGCAAGAAAAATATTCCTCACAGCGAACTTGGGGCTGCTGGGCTCGGTGACTGTATCGACTGCGACCTATGCGTCCAGGTTTGTCCCACCGGCATCGACATCCGAGATGGCCTGCAGTATGAGTGCATCACCTGTGCCGCCTGTATCGATGCCTGTGACAGCGTGATGGACAAGATGGGCTACCCGCGTGGGCTGATCCGCTACACCACAGAAAACGCCCTTGAAGGCAAGCCGACACATATCTTCAGACCTCGTCTGGTGGGCTACTTGTTGGCCCTGCTGGTGATGATCGGACTGTTCTTCTGGGCCGTTAATGACCGCAGTGCGGTAGGCTTTGACGTTGAGCGTGATCGCAACCAGCTGTTCCGCGCCACCACCAGCGGCGAGATCGTCAACACCTATACCATCGTGGTGCGCAACCTCGACCAGAGCGACCATGTCTATCAGCTATCGGCTTCCGGTCTGCCAGGCATTGAGCTAAACACTAGCGAAGTCAGCGTACCTGCTGGCGCTTCGCGCCAGCTGATTATTGAAGCCAAGGCACCGGCTGACAGTATCAGCCAGCCCAGCCACGGCATCATCCTGCACATTGAAGCCACCGATGGCGACATCTATCTTGAGCGCGACAGCCGCTTCCTGGGAGGCACCCGTTAATGGAGACAAACACCAATGTCAGGCCTTGGTACAAGGAGTTCTGGCCATGGTTTCTGATGTCACTGCTGGCAGCATCCGTACTGTTCAGCCTGACCTTCCTGTTTTTCTCGATCCGCTATTACGATGGCAGTATCGCAGAGGACTATTACAAGGATGGACTGGCGATCAACACCCAACTGGCCAAGCAGAAGCACGCCCAGGAACTGGGCCTCAAGGCCAGCATGCTGGCTGACCCGCAAACCGGTGATATCGTGATTGACCTGGACGGCGAACGCCGGCCAGACCAGTTGGTACTGGAACTGATCTTCCCCACCGACGACGACCGTGATCAAACCCTGGTGCTGGAGCATGTGCACGAAGGCCGCTACGTCACCTCAATTGGCGCCCCCCTGCGCTATCGCTGGTATCTGCATCTGCAGCCAGAAACGGGCAAAGATGGCGAATGGCGCCTTACCGGTGAAGCCACTTTTCCGACGTCTGACTCCATCTCTCTGACGCCGGGTATTTGAGCGGCATCAATGACCGCAGCAACCGACCAATCAGCTTCCCAGGCACTCGACTGCTACCACTGTGGCAGCCGGGTGCCCAGAGGCGCCCCCTGGACCCTCCGCCTCGACGAGGTTGAGCATCCGTTATGCTGCCCAGGCTGCGAAGCCGTGGCACATGCCATCCTCCAGGGCGGCCTGGAAAGCTACTATCGCTACCGCACCGAGCTGCCTGAGCGGCCAGATGAACACCAGATCAACGCTGACACCTGGGCCATCTTCGATGATCCAGGGCTCCAGCAGCGCTTTATCCGCCACGAGCCCGACAGCAGCGGCATCAGCGTCACCCTGGCCGTCGATGGCATCACCTGCGCGGCCTGCGCCTGGCTGATCGAGCACCGTCTCAACGCCATGCCGGGCATTCTCTCAAGCGCCATCAACCTCAGTCACCACCGCCTACGGGTTGCCTGGGACCCTGAGCAACTATCGCTATCTCGCATCCTGGCTGAGCTGGCGGCTATCGGCTATCCCTCACAACCCTACGAGCCTGATGCCGCCCAGGTTCGCCTGCAGCGTGAAGAACGAATGAGCATCCGCCGCCTGATCGTGGCGGCGGCTGGCATGATGCAGGTCATGATGTTTTCAATCCCGCATTATTTTGCCGGCGACGACGGCATCAGCGCTGATTTCAACGCCCTGTTCCTGTGGCTAGCGTTTGCGCTGACCACGCCGGTGGTGCTGTTTTCAGCTCAACCTTTCTTTATCGGCGCGCTGCGCGATATCCGCAGCCGCCAGCTGGGCATGGATGTCCCAGTATCGCTGGCCATTGGCTCGGCCTATGTTGCCAGCGCCTGGGGCGTGCTGTTTGGCGGTGATATTTACTTCGATTCAGTGGTGATGTTCACCTTTTTCCTGCTGTTTGGCCGTTATGTGGAAATGCGCGCACGGCGCCACAGCGGTCGCATCGGTAATGCGCTGTCTCAGGTACTGCCACTCTCAGCCACCCTCATAAGCGACGATGGCCAGGAACGCATCCTTCCCTCCAGCGAACTGCACGAAGGCGATCTTGTGCTGGTCAAGCCCGGCCATGGTGTTCCAGCCGACGGCATTATCGAAACCGGTGAATCAAGCCTTGATGAGTCCATGCTCAGCGGCGAATACCTACCGGTTAATCGCGGCCCCGGCGACAGCGTGACCGGCGGTAGCCAAAACATTGCCAGCCCGCTGACTGTCCGGGTCACCCGCGCTGGTAAGGACGCCCGGGCAGCCAGCATCGTCGACCTGACCGACCGCGCCTTTGCCCACCGCCCCAGAATCGCCGAAAACACCGCACGGCTGGCGCACCACTTTGTGCTCCAGGTGCTGATTCTTTCAGTGGTCGTCGGTACTGTCTGGTGGTTTATCGACCCACAGCGCGCTTTCTGGGTAACGCTGTCGGTACTCGTCATCACCTGTCCCTGCGCGCTGGCTCTTGCCACGCCCACCGCGCTGACCGCTGCCCATGGTCAGCTGCGCCGCCGCGGTGTACTGATCACCCGCGCCGACGCGCTGGAAACCCTGTCACAACTGGATCGCGTGGTATTCGACAAGACCGGCACTCTGACCGCCGGCGAAATGACGCTGGTTGACGTTCAGCCCGCGAGTCTGGGCCATACGGTCAACGGCGGCAGTGGCGAGCGTAAGGGCGATGACAACGCTTTCGACAAAGAACAGCTAACACGTATCGCCGCCGCCCTGGAAACCCAGTCTGAGCACCCCATCGCCCGGGCCTTTAATCCCTGGCGCGATTATCGCCTGACGGCCGATGCGATCATCAATCATCCCGGCCAGGGTCTGGAAGGGCATCTACTCAACCGCCAGTGGCGGCTGGGCAAGCCTGAGTTCGCCGCCCCGGACCATGCCATTTCCGCACCCGATAGCGGCCAGTGGCTGCTGCTAAGCGAAGATTACCAGCCCCGGGCCTGGTTCAGGCTCAACGACAGGCTGCGGGATGACGCCGCCGAAACCGTTGCCGCACTCAACGCCCTGGGGCTTAGCGTTGAACTGCTATCGGGCGATACCAACGCCGCGGCCCAGGCCATGGCCGACCAGCTGGGTATTGAGCACTGGCGCGGTGGGGTCAGTCCGGAAGGTAAGCTTGACCACCTTCGCCAGCTGCAATCCGAAGGCCAACACGTGGCCATGGTCGGCGACGGCATCAATGACGTCCCCGTACTGGCTGGTGCCGACGTCGCCATTGCCATGAACAGCGCCACCGATCTGGCACGCACCCGCGCCGATGCAGTGCTGCTGGGGCCTCGTCTGATGCGTATTGTCGAGGCTATTGTGGTCAGTCGCACCACTCGGCGTATCATCAAGCAGAATCTCACCTGGGCGCTGGTCTATAATATAGGCGCCTTGCCACTGGCCATGATGGGCTTTGTCACACCCTGGATCGCCGCCATTGGCATGTCGGCAAGCTCCCTGGTCGTGGTCGGTAACGCCCTGCGTCTGACCCGCCAGACTCCACTGCCACGGGAGGTGGCGTCACTTTCGGATACCCCCGCCGCATGATTATTCTGTATTTACTGATTCCGCTGACCCTGATCCTACTCGCCTTTGCGCTCTGGGCTTTCTTCTGGGCGGTAAAAAACGACCAGTTCGATGACCTGGAAGGCCCAGCCTACCGGATACTCTTCGATGACGACGAAAACGACCTCCCGCTGGACCAGCGCACCCGGCACACACCAAATACCGCGCCGGACGAAAAGATTGAACAGGGCGAACAACCCGACCCGATCTCTGAGGAAAAAGACCGCTAATGGACCCCACCGGACTGAACCTGCCGCCACTGCTGGCCGCTTTCGTTTTCGGCCTGCTCGGTGGTGCCCACTGTATCGGCATGTGTGGCGGCATCATGGGCGCGCTGAGCATGGCTGTGCCGCCCAGCATGCGCAGCCCGGCGCGAATGACTGGCCTATTACTGGGCTATAACCTGGGGCGCATCTCCAGCTATATGATTGCCGGCACCCTGGTCGCCTCACTTGGCACGCTGATCGGCGTGGCGCCGGGGGCACGTGTGGCGCTACAGCTGCTGGCATCGGTCATGATGATCCTGATGGCGCTGTATATTGCCGACTGGTGGAAAGGGCTAACCCGCGTTGAAGCCATGGGGCGCTATCTGTGGCGCTACCTGGAGCCGATTGGCCGCCAGCTGATGCCGGTAGTCAGCCTTCCTAAGGCCGTGCTGATGGGCAGCATCTGGGGCTGGCTGCCCTGCGGGCTGGTGTATTCCATGCTCAGCTGGAGCCTGGCTGTCGGTGAGCCGCTAGAGGGCGCCATGCTGATGGGCGCCTTTGGGCTGGGCACCCTGCCGGCACTGCTAGCCACCGGCTTTGCGGCACGTCAGCTAACCCTCCTGATGCGCCACCGAGCAACGCGCTGGATCGCCGCCCTGACAATTATCGGCTTCGCGCTCTGGCAACTTTGGCAGCTGTTTGCCAACGGCCATCACGGCTAGCCTGTATTTCCTCCAGTTGATCCAGCTCAACTCACCGACTTCCAGAACCGCTAGCATGGCCAGACCGCCTCTTATGGAGCCTTGGCATGCCTGTCGGTCAAACCGCCATCTTCAACCTGCTATTAGCTGACACCCGACCCCCGAGGCATGCCGCCGCCTCAGCCGCCTACAGCGACAGCCTGTTTACAGCAAACCTGCAAGCCAGCAACCTGTTGGCCCGCCCGCTATCTGTCAATATCAGCATTCCGTTCTGCCGTCACCGCTGCCATCACTGTATGCACACCTTGCTTGACGGCTCCAGCGCGCACCACCTCTCGCAGTACCTCACGCGCCTTGACCAGCACATGGCACAGCTCGCACGGCAGCTTGATGAGGCCCGCGAGGTGCAACAGCTGCACTGGAGTGGCGGCAACCCCGCACTTCTTTCTTTGGACCAGATGAGCGCCCTTGTCGATTACATAACGGCGCACCTCACGCTGGCCAGCGACGCTGGGCTCGACTTCAGCGTTGACCTAGACCCGCGTGATGCCAGCCTGTTAATGCTTCGTCACCTGCAGGCGCTGGGTGTCAACCGTATCAACCTCAGCGTTGTCGAACTCGACCCCGAGATCCAGCTGCGCATCGGTCGCATCCAGCCACGCCACCTGCTGGAGCCGCTTATCGATGAAGCCCAGCGCCTCGGCATGCGTTCATTCGGCCTGGATCTATGGATTGGACTGCCCGGCCAGACCGAAAAGCGCCTGACCAGAACCTTGCACCGGCTCATCGAGCTGGCGCCCTCCGGGATGAGGCTATTTGATTTTGACTACGATCCGACCCGCTTCCCTGCCCAGGCAGCGCTGATACCCCCCTCCGCCAACAATGCCAGACGCCTGCACGAGACTGCGCGAAACGTCCTCAACGATGCCGGTTACACGGCCGTCACAGCGGAACTTCCCCACCTCAGACAGCCCGTCCCATTGTGCAGGATCTATGCCCGCGAAGGAGCAGCGCTGGAGGATGCGCTTGAACTACAGCGACGCCGGCTGGCCTGCGACCAGCTGGGTATCGAGCCGGATGACGGCAACCTGCGCACAGAGCTGACACCTGGCCGAACATGAATTATCCGGCAGGCAGGCCAAGGTGCCTTGATCCAGCGTAGGAAACCGCCATAATAGGCCCAGAGCCAAATTCAAGGAGGGCGGCATGTCGGACATTGCAGCCGGCTGGCGGCGTTCACTCTTGCAAGAGACACGCTGCCAGACCTGCAGCCTCAGCTCACTGTGCCTGCCACTGGCGCTGGAGCTTGAGGACATGGATCAGTTTGACGCCATCATACGTCGTCGATCGCCACTAAAAAGAGGCGAGGCGCTGTTCCATCAGAACGACAGCTTCAGCAGCGTATATGCGGTGCGCTCAGGCAGCCTCAAGCAGGTCACCACAGAGGGCAGCGGCGACGACCAGCTGACCAATTTTTACCTGCCCAGCGAGCTGATAGGTTTGGATGGTATCGACGAGCAATCCTACCTGGGCACGGTGATCGCACTGGAAACCACCACCGTCTGCGAGATCCCCTTTGACCGGTTGGACAGCCTCTCGGAAAACCTTCCTGAACTGCGTACCCAGCTTTTCCGCAGCATGAGCAAAGAAATGCGCGACGATCGTCGCATGATGCGCCTGCTATCCCGCAAGACGGCCGACCAGCGCCTAGCCACCTTCCTGGTAGGACTCTCCGACCGCTTTCGCCGACGCGGCTACTCACCCTTCAGCTTCCGCCTGTCCATGTCGCGTGCCGACATCGGCAACTACCTTGGCCTCGCGGTGGAAACAGTCAGCCGAATCCTCAGCCGTTTTCAGCAGCAGGGACTGGTTTCGGTGTCGGGACGCGAAGTCAACATCCTCGACTTTGAGACCCTAGTTGATGTGGCCGAGCAGGAAAGCTGCCGCTAGGGCAGCGCAGCCCTTCTTCCGGCGACCCGGGCGGCAGGCTGCTGGCTGATTTAAAGTGCCTGATGAATATCAATACGCCCTTCGCGCATTCTGGCCTGTTTGTCTTCCAGGCCAGCAAAATCAAACAGCTCCCGATCGGCCAACTGCGAGGGGGCCACGTTGGTAACGGCCTTGAACATGCTGTCCAGTCGCCCGGGGTGGTTGCGCTCCCAGTCGTTGAGCATGTCCTTGATCACCTGGCGCTGCAAATTGGGCTGGGAACCACACAGGTTGCAGGGAATGATCGGGAAGTCCATACGCCGCGAGAACTCGATGATGTCGGCTTCATGACAGTAAGCCAGCGGACGGATCACCACGTTCCTGCCATCATCAGACAGCAGCTTGGGCGGCATGGCCTTGAGCTTGCCGCCAAAAAACATGTTCAGGAACAGCGTTTCAAGGATGTCTTCACGGTGATGCCCCAAGGCAATCTTGTTGGCACCGATCTGCTCGGCAAAGCCATAGAGCGAGCCACGCCTGAGCCGTGAGCACAACGCACAGGTGGTCTTACCTTCAGGAGTTTTTTCTTTCACCACCGAATAGGTATCACGCTCAAGGATGTGATACTCAACGCCGGTGCCATCAAGATAGTCAGGCAGCACATGCTCGGGGAAACCCGGCTGTTTCTGGTCCATGTTGACAGCCACCAGCGAAAAGTTCACCGGCGCATTGCGCTGCAGGCTGCGCAGAATCTCCAGCATGGTATAGCTGTCCTTGCCACCGGACAGACACACCATCACCCTGTCACCTTCATTGATCATACGGTAATCAATAATGGCGTTGCCCACCTGCCGTCTCAGCCGCTTGTGCAGCTTGTTGAACTCACGACGGGCTTTGGCCGCCTCATCGTTTGCCTCAGGCTGATGGCTTACTGGGGATTGGGCGAATAGTTCACGCCTATCACTCACCCCATCCGCAGACGGTGAGTGACGACGAGGATCAAAAATAGCGGCATCTTGCATGGTCGGGGCGCTGCCAGTGCTTCAGAAGTTGACGGCTGGCTATCCTACCACTGCTGCACGCCGTGTTCGAAACTCGATTGCAAAACCCGAGCTCGAAACCTGGGCGACACGGCGCACAACAGCCAAACTTTTTTCACCCTGCTCCAAAAGACCGTGCTAGGAATACTCCAGGTGAAAGCGGTGCGACAGACGTTGTTTGAGCTCCTTGACGATATGCAGCGACTCGCGCAACAGGTCACGCTCAAGCGATGAAAGCTCCTGGGTCTGTAGCAGGTTGGTTGGCAGCGGTTCACCGTCAACCTTGGCCTTGGCCAACTGCTGGTTGAGCCGCAGCTCGATAAACAGTGACAACGCTTCACCCAGGTCTTCGGCGAAGCGTGCATCCAGGCGCTCCGCTTCTACCAGGGCGTCCAGCCGATCCATGGTCGAGGTCGCTTCAATACGGCTCTCTAGTGCCATCACCCTAACACCATGCACAATTGGGAAGATGCCGCCTTTCTTAATATCAATACCGTGACGCGACTTCTTGAGCGAACCGAACAGGCTCAACGGCGTGGCAAACCCCAGTGCTGGGCGCGCCAGCGTCGATAGCAACAGCTGGTCGCCGGCACAGCACTCGAACAACCAGTGGCGCAGGCGATCAACCAGGGCTGAATTACCAGCAACACCGCTGGCATCGAGCAGGATAACCAGCTTCATCAAACTGTCGCCGTCACGCTTTTCAGCCCAGTAAGCGACGCGCTTGCGCCATTCACTCTCGGTGCCACGCCACTCGGGGTTGGACACCATGATATCGCCAGGACAAGGTGGATAGCCCAGCTCTATCAGCGTCTCAGTAACCCGCTGCATGGTGCTTTCCAGCTCAGGCCACACCAGGCTATCTTCGATGATCAGTCCGTTATCCTGATCGGTCTTGAGAATCTGCTCGCCGCGCCCCTCACTTCCCATCACCATCAGGCAGGCACCATGGTCATACTCATTACCAACCACAAAACTCCAGGCCTTGTTCATGATACGACCGTTGAGCGCGGCCAGCAGGCCTGTGGCAAAACGCAGCTTGGTGCCCTGGCTCATCAGCGCCCTGACCAGCTCTTCCTGACGATGACTGGCCGCCACTAGCGCTTCTAGACTGTCAGCCTGCTCTACCTGCAGGGCAATGGCGTGACTGCGACTGGAGAAATAGTCCAACACATCGGTCAGTTCAACCACACCGACAGCCTGAGAGTTGTTGAGCACCACCACCCGCGATACCTGGTGGCGCGTCATACTGACCAGCGCTTCAAACAGGTACTGACCAGGCGTCACCGACACCAGGTCATAGTTGGCTACCTCTCTCACCGCTACCTGCTGCTCAAGCCCCTGTAGCACTAGGGCGTTGAGCAGGTCGGTTTTGGTCACCACGCCGGGGCCCTGCTCACCGCTGACCAGCAGACTGTCGGCATGACTCTTGTCCAGACAGCGCACCGCATCGGCAATGCTGGCATCCGGCGCAAGACTGATGGGGTCGCGCATACAGTCGCTCACCTGCGCCAGCATAAAACCGGTCATGCCCACGCCGCCCTCATTGCGATGCGCGGTAATCAGGCGTGCCTTTTCCGAAAGGCGCAGACGAAAATAGTTGGCAAATTCGAGCGAGGCATCGCATAGCGATAGGAACAGCATAGCAGGCAACAGATAGCAGCCGCTGTCCTGCCGGGCTCGGAATTCATAGCGGCTGGTACCATTAAAAACACTGATCGCTCCGAAGGTATCACCTTCACGAAAGCGGCCGATATGGGCATCGGCGCCGGAGCGCGCCGGATCCAGCTCAGTTATCTCGCCGTGCTGGACTATATAGACATACTCACCTGGCGCGCCACTTTCGAGAACAACCGTGCCCGCCAAGTATTCTGCCAGCGATACATTAGTGCATAACTTCTGCTGCTCCTGCTCGTTAAGCAGGCTGAATGGTACCCGGGAGAGGTCGATCTCGACCATGGCCAGAACCCTCTTGATGGGGCGTTATCTCGAGCAACAATGTCGAGCACCTCCCCAGTATCGTAGGGGCCGAGAGCACAACCCATCGGCCCCACCTGAGCTCAGGTTAGCAAAGGATGCATACCATCAAGTATCTAGACCATGGTTCTAGCTGCGGCACATACCGGGCACTGCCCAGCACAACTGGCGGCCCGATAAACCCTAGACAATCGTCCTAGATAGCACCCTTTGACTGAGTGACCAGCCTGAATGTAACAAGCTAACCCTTTGTTTTAACAATGTTTAAAAATCACACGCTATTAAGATAAAACTAATGATACGAAAGTATGGGATTCTATTTTTGCGGTTTTTGCTCAGCATTACGCTTGAGACAGGCTTTGTAACAACGTCACAACAACCGTAATGGAAGCCTGGGAAAAATCAGTAACTCTCACTTACCTGCTTCACCTTGCTGAGCCCGAACACAGCTGATCAGACACTTGGATTTTCAGCTGAAACGCCAACGGCTTCAGGCGCAGGATGACAATTCAACAACACGCGGGGCATACCATTCATGGCAGATGAACAAACACCCAAAGTGGAATCCAACGACTACTGGAAGTCCAACGTCAGGCTTATTTTTGGATGCCTGATTGTATGGGCGCTAGTTTCATACGGTTTCGCCATCTTATTGCGCCCCCCCCAGTGTCAGGATGAGTGTCGCACCCTCTGATACCCTGTTCTTATAAACC
>NZ_JBQDJZ010000067.1:12571-15657 GCF_052095765.1 Halomonas sp. | reverse complement strand
AGTGGCGGCTATCTGGCGACACAGCTCCAAGAAGCGGGGCATCAACTGGCCGACCGCCAGCTGATTCGTGATGATATCTATAAAATCCGCGCTCAGGTTGCCGCCTGGATTGCCGATGACAAGATCCAGGCGATTTTGACTACTGGCGGCACTGGCTTCACTGGGCGCGACTCGACACCCGAGGCGATTTCAGTGCTGTTCGACAAGCGCATTGAAGGCTTTGGTGAGCTGTTTCGTCAGCTGTCTTACGATGAAATCGGCAGCTCCACCGTGCAAAGCCGCTGCCTTGGCGGACTGGCCAATACCACGGTGATATTCTGCCTGCCCGGCTCCACCGGCGCTTGCCGCACTGCCTGGGAGAAGATCCTTCTCGAGCAGCTCGACAGCCGACACAAGCCGTGTAACTTCGCCAGCTTGGTGATTCCAGGACGAGGCCAACATGGCTGAACCAACTTCCTCGCAGGATAAGCTCCACAGCGTTGAGCAAGCGCTTAGTGCGCTGCGCCAAGACATCGGGCTACTACCCACTCAGTGGTTAAGCCTGGATGCTGCTGCCGGGCGCATTCTGGCCGACGATGTATCTGCCAGGATGGACGTGCCGCCTTTTGATTCCAGTGCCATGGATGGCTTCGCCCTGGACCATCGCGATGCCGGTGCCTGGCTACCGATCTCACAGCGAATCGCGGCAGGACAAAGCGCCTCTCCACTCCGCCCCGGCAGCTGCGCCAGACTGTTTACCGGCAGCCCGATTCCCGAGGGGGCCGACTGTGTGGTCATGCAGGAGCGCGTTGAGCTCAGTCAGGAGTCACCTGAACAGCAGCCATCGGTCACTGACAGAACAGCCCAGCAGGCTTTGATGCCCACGTCGCTGAAGATCGGCGACAGCATCCGCAAGCGCGGCCAGGATGTGGCTGCCGGGAGTTTGCTGATGGCAGCGGGTACACGGTTGAATGCAGCAGCCCTTGGTATGCTGGCAGCCCAAGGAATTGCCGAGGTTGAGGTACGCTGTCGCCCTAGGGTCGCACTGCTGTCTACCGGTGATGAGCTGGTTGAGCCCGGGGTACCGCTGAAGCCCGGGCAGATCTACAACTCCAATCGACCCATGCTCAGCGAGATTCTGGCCAATTTTGGTGCCGAGGTTGTAATCACTGGCAGCCTGCCAGACTGTGCCGAGACTACCCGCGAACAACTCAGGAAAGCTGCTGACCTGGCCGATGTCATCGTCACCACTGGCGGTGTCAGCGTTGGGGAAGAGGATCACGTCAAAGCGGTGATTGAGTCGCTGGGCAAGCTGGACCTTTGGCGACTGGCCTTGCGTCCTGGCAAGCCACTAGCCCTGGGCCGCATCAGCCGTCCCGATGGTAGCACCTGCCGCGTACTGGGCCTGCCGGGGAACCCGGTATCGAGCTTTGTCGGTGCCTGGCTGTTTCTGCGCCCAATGCTTGGTGCCCTGCTGGGCGCGCCTCAGATGACTGCACTTCCCGAGTGGCCGGCGACCAGCACCTTTACCACACGCACCGGGCCACGCCGCCATTACATGCGCGTGCAACTACAAGCTGGCGCCGAAGGTCTGTGTGCTGAAGCATTCTCCAGCCAGGACTCCGGTGTGTTGTCATCGTGCTTTGCTGCCGATGCCCTGGCCGTGATTCCCGAGAACACCAGCATCGAGCCGGGTGACCGCATTATCTGCCTGCCGCTTTCCAACGATTTCTAGCGTTCAAAAGCGTCCAGAATTAAACGGGTTTTTTAAGCTTCAGGGCTTGGAGCGCCTAACGCATCACTGAGCTCTGGCCAAAAAGCCTCAAAGTCATTATCCAGGCTGCGGTAGTCATCCGTGAGCCAGGGAATCAACGCCGCCAACTGGTTGGAAGACGGGTCTTTTACTGTTGAGCCTCGGTTACTTCGTCGATCCAGCCGCTCACTCAGCCGCTCGCCCAGTCCTTCCAGAGCGCGGCAGGTAAACTGCCAATCGGCATAGCGTCTGAGCCAGTCCTGGCGAACCATCACCGGCATCATGGCCGCCAGACGGTCAGGGGCTGGCTGCTGAATGAGCAAGCGGTAACAGCGCGGTATCAGTGCATCATCATGATCAAGCCGTCGAGCAAGAAAGTGGTCCCACACTAGATCCAGAGCGATACCCGCATAGCGCCGTGAGCCATCCGGCGCTCGGCTCCGCGCCGCCACAATGCGTGGATGATGATCCACATAGGCATCCACGCGGCGGTGATGCCGAATCCCCCTGGCCACTTCGCAGGGCCAACCATCGAGCTGCCCCCCCCTTGACCCCGTCAGCAATCAGGTTTCCGTAGAGAAACGCATCGCTACCGTAGCGAGCTAACCAGGCATGGGCTAGAAAATTCATAGACTCTACTCGTGATACGCAGCCTGGCGATCAGCTGGACTTTTCAGTTGGCACAGAATCACAGGCAGTTAGCAGGTTTGGGCAGACCCGCCAGTCGCGCTGCCCGCTTAGCTGGGCTGCCAGGAAACAGCGTCATCAAATAAATGGAACGTCCCTTGTCGGCACCAAGCTGCTGACCAATAAACTTTACCAGCGGGCGCATGGGTGGCGCTGACTCGAAGCGCTGGTAAAAAGTCCGTAGCACCTCGATCACTTCCCAGTGTTCAGCCTCAAGGCACATGCCCTCTTCTGCGGCCAACGCCTGGGCAACGTCCTGACTCCAGTCACTCAGATCAACCAGGTAGCCCTCAGGGTCGAGGGCAACCTGGCGTCCTGCAACAGACAAATAGCGTGACGCCTCACTTGATGCCATCAGTACCAGCTCACCGACTGCGTTGCTTTCTCGGTCAGGGTGACGAAGCCGTCGATATCCACCACCTGAACCGAAGAATCCAGCCGTCCGCCCAGCCCTCGGGCTTCAATATCCTCACGCAGTGCAAACACACGCCCAGAGGCTTCGTCCAGATAACTGATCATGCCGGGCACGCCCCCCTGTACTGCATCTTCGATCAACAGCAGCAGATCATCGGGCTCCATGGCGTCCAGTGCCTGGCGGTACACGCCGCTGGTCGCGGGGGAACGATTCAAAATATGCAGTTTCATCTCTGGGGTACTCCGCAGGCTG
>NZ_JBQDJZ010000067.1:0-12561 GCF_052095765.1 Halomonas sp. | reverse complement strand
ACTAAAGGAGCTACCGCTATCATTGTGGCCAGCGCTCCAGCAGGCAACGGTGTAGCAGGCAACATCAGGTCATGCGCTGAAAACCCCATGTCCGTCATGGCTGCCGACTCAACCCACAGACTGTTGATATCATATAGCTCCAGCATCTCCAGAGTAGCGGCTGTACCCTTTTGCCCCAGCGGGCCTGCGCCCTGGTCGCGGCATAAAGCCATCACGCCCTCACCCATGAATACCAACGCCACCTTGCGTCCAAAAGCAGCGGCCACTAGTGCGGCATCAAGACCTTCGCGCAACAGGCTACTACCATGAGGGCCATGGCGCAGGATAACCAAGACCTGGGTATCATTGGCTTGGCTGATATCGATTGATTCACTCATCGATGCGGGACTCACGTCAGGGGCCAAAGGTCACAAGCCGATCACAGCTCAGTCCAGCGTCAACCAGCTGGCCTAGGCCTGTCAGTTCGAAAGGCGGCGCCACGCTATAGCCCTGTTTACCATGGCGAGCCGCCTCTTTTTCGTCCAGCAGCCCGCGTCGCAATGCAGCGGCAATACAGACTTGCAAGGCAACCTCATGTTCAGCGTGAAGCTGTTGCCAAGCATCGCTAAGGTGTAGCTCATCCTGTGGTGGCGTCATCAAGCGCGCTGCATTGTGCACACCCTCATGATAAAAGAACACCGTTTCCAGTTTATGTCCACGGGTCACGACCGCTCGAGCAAAACGTAGCGCTGAAAAGCTGGCCTGGCTGCTATAAGGAGCGCCCATCAGCAGAATTGCATAGCGCATGGCGCCACCCCTCCGGGTTTACTTCCTTCAACGCACTGGCCCCGCCGAAGCGGGGCCAGTACTCAAAACTGCAACTGCTTACCTGTCAGTCCGAGCTGGCAAAGCCCAGAAGTGCCAACAAGCTCAGGAACAGGTTGTAGATAGAGACGAACAACGTGATGGTGGCCAGAATATAGTTGGTCTGACCGGCACGGTGCACAATCTCACTGGTCTGGTACAGAATCGCAGCAGACGAGAACAGCACAAAGCCCGCCGAGATCATCAAGTGCAGCGCCGGAATCTGGAAGAAGAATCCAGCCAGCATGGCAAGTACCAGCACGATGAAACCGGCAAACATGAAATTGGCAAGGAAGCCGAAGTCCTTGCGAGTAATCAGCGCCACTGCCGACAGACCCAGGAAGGTGATACCGGTCATGGCCATTGCAGTCATGATCAGCTCAGAGCCATTGGGCAGCTTCAGGTAGGCGTTTAGCACCGGGCCCAGCGTAAAACCTAAAAAGCCGGTAAACGCGAAGATGGACACCAAGCCCAGCGCCGAGTTGGCCGTCTTGTGCACCAGAAACATCAGTCCATATATACCCACCAGCATGATGAGGATATTCGGCTGCTGAAAGTTCATTGCCATGGCAAGGCCTGCCATCATTGCAGAGAACACCAGCGTCATTGCCAACAGGCCATAGGTGTTACGCAACACCTTGGTTGTCAGCTCTGAGGACACCTGCGCCTGTTGAGGACTTAGACGAGTATCGTTAAAAGCCATGAGTTACTCTTCTCCTGAAAGTAAATCGATCGTATCAATTGTTACACAGGATGCCCGCTGTTGTCCCATGAATCAAGCCAGCAGCCCTTCCCGACACAATTATCGGAATCCTGTAGTGTTCAGAGACACCCTCGCACAAAAAATATTGATAACGTCTTGACGAACCAGCTAATGCTGGTAAGATGCATCGCCGTAAGCCGGAGGGATGGCAGAGCGGTTGAATGCACCGGTCTTGAAAACCGGCGTAGGTGAAAGCCTACCCAGGGTTCGAATCCCTGTCCCTCCGCCAGATCGACCCTAGAACCCGCCCTAATCGGCGGGTTTTTTGCTTCTAAGCCCCGCCATTGCTGAATTCCTTGTATTTGCCCGTATCAACGCATACCATCCAGTAACGCTATTTATTGTTGGGTGCATTGTTGGGTAAGTGCCAAGGAGGCCAGATATGCCAAGAATCGCTAAGCCATTGAGTGCGCTGGAAGTTAAGCGCATCGACAAGCGGGGACATCACACCGTTGGCGGCGTGCCTGGCTTGCTGCTGAGCATTGCCAAGGGTGGATCGCGTAGCTGGACGCTGCGCATTCTCATTGGTGGCAAGCGCCGGGATATTGGTCTTGGCGGCTACCCTGGCGTATCGCTGGCCCAGGCACGGGAACGTGCTGAGGATATGCGCTGGCGCGTCAGGAATGAAGGCATAGACCCTGTGCTCGAGCGACAGCAGGCACATAGCGCCCTGCTCGCAGCCCAGGCCAAGGCCATCACCTTCGAGAAGGTCGCCCGTGAGGTCATCGCCAGAAAGCAGGCAGAGGCCGGAAACCTCAAGCACGCCCGTCAGTGGGAATCGACCCTCGAGACCTACGCTTTCCCGACACTCGGCAAGATGGCTGTCAGTGACATAGAGCTGGCGCATATCAAGGAAGTGCTCGAGCCTATTTGGACAACCCGCACAGAGACCGCAACCCGCGTACGTCAGCGTATCGAGGCCGTGCTGGCCTATGCCATCGTCAGCGGCTACAGAGAGACCAGCAACGTGGCTGTCTGGAAAGGCAACCTTGATGCCATCCTTCCGGCACCAGCCAAGATTGCGCCCGTCAGGAATCACCGCGCCCTACCCTTCGATGAGATGTATGGCTTTGTGTCAGCGCTGGCTGATCGTGAAGGTAACGCTGCTCGCTGCCTCGAGTTCACTGTCCTGACCGCTGCTCGGTCTGGTGAGGCGCGTGGTGCTCGCTGGGAAGAGATCAGCCTCGAGGATCGCGTCTGGATCATTCCAGGCGACCGCATGAAGACCGGCAAAGAGCACCGCGTCCCGCTGTCCGGCACTGCCATCAAGTTGCTCGATGCCATGCCCAGGGATAGAGAGCTGATATTCCCCGCTCCCCGTGGTGGCCAGCTATCTGATGCCGCCATGAGCGCCCTGCTCAAGCGTATGAAGATCAACGCCACCGTTCATGGCTTCCGCTCGAGCTTCCGTGACTGGGCAGCGGAGCGCACCAGTACACCCAACCAGATAGCTGAGATGGCGCTGGCGCATACGGTGAAGGGTGTCGAGGGTGCCTACCGGCGCGGCGACCTGCTGGCCAAGCGCGCACGACTCATGGATCAGTGGGCAGAGTTCATCGAGACCGCGCCAGCAACCGGCAATGTGAGCGCGATCCGCTCCAGCGAGGTGGTCAACGATGGATGATGACGCCCTGGTCAAGCAGGCGCTCGACGCGCTACGCGCCCTGGAAGACCGGCTTGATGAGTTGGCGCCGGGCATAACCGAAGAAGACGACGTATATCCCGGCGATGGTATGGCTGGGCTGTCTCTGATTTACCACATCATACGAACCGAATGCAGTCTTGAGGAAGCAAGCCGGCACCTTGAAGAGCACTGCCGCGAGTTGGAGATAGTGCAGACTGACTACCGCAAGGCCCGCCAAGAGCCGCTACGCCTGACCCTGGAAGAGATCGACCTAGCCGGCTGCAACCACTTTCCGCCGCCCCAGGTGGCTACGAATACTCTCATGTACGCCATTGCGCGTGTCTCGGAAGGCAGAGACGCGTATCTCGGCCAGCATGGCGGTCTGGTGAGAACAGACGGACGAGAGATGCAGCGTCAGAGAACCAGCCGGCAACGGCACCACCTGGCTGGCCAGTTCTTTGCACTCCGACAGCAGCACCCAGGGCAATACCCTTTAACCGATGAAGGGTATCGCTTGGGCGCTGATGTCTTGAAATGTACGGAGAATCAGCTCCGCGAAGCAGTGAAAGAGCTTGGTAGGACCGCGCCGCTACTCAAAGCAGCGTGGGAATCTGGCTTTCCCGCGCCGGCGCACAAGAAGCAGGACAGCAAAGGGGGGAAGTTTTAACAAAAAGTTCCCCGCTACAAGCCCCACCCCAGCCCTCACGCTACCCATGCAACCCAAGACGTACCACGCATGAGGAAGCGACATGAGCAAGGACACCATTCGTCAGTGGATCAACGCCAAAGACCTAGCCCGCCGCTGCGACGTTGGCATCAACACTATCTGGCGCTGGGCACGCGACCCCAACAACGCCTTTCCTGAGCCGGTAAAGCTCGGCGCAAACTGCACCCGCTGGCGCCTGGCTGACGTTATGAAGTGGGAAGACGAACGGGAGGCCGCGTAATGCTTGCGACTATCACCCCGTATCGTTATGCTGATCCTGCTATTGCAAAATCAGCAGCCGGGATTGACAGCCCGATCACTTCTAGGCGCACCAGCGCCCCATCGACAGGCGCTTTTTTTGCGTCCGTCAGTTATGGCGGCTGTGCGTGGGACGCTTCCGAGCGTGCCGGTTTCCTAGAGTGCCGGTCTGTCAACCTGCGTACAGTCGCCCACCCCTCGATTGACAGCGAGATGGGCGGCTCCTCAACTCTAGGAGTCCGACCAATGGCCACATTGCGCCTGCTATTCCCTACCCGCACCCCGTCTGCCCGCGCCGCTGCACACCGTGCAATGGCTAAAGCCGCACTGTTCGCAGACTCAAGCGCCGCCGTCCGGCTCAAGCGCTACAACTCACACATGAACAAGGCCCGCGCCCTGGAAGCTCAGGAGGTGGCCAAATGAACCACATCAACCGTTTGAACCTCAACTCCGCCGCCCTCACTGGCGACCAGATCATCATGGAAGATGCCGGCCTTGCTGTCTCTGCGCTGGCCAAGAGCCTGAGTCAGTCGGACATCTCGCCTTCACAGCATGAAGGACTGCTGACAGCGCTCGAGATCATCGGCAACAAGCTGCTCCACCGCGCTGAGCACCTTCAGGAAATGCTGGAGGAGGGATTATGAGCACTTCACTTTCGGTATCTGGCCGCCTGAACGGCATTCTTCGCGCACTGGAAGTCGAGGCCGAAGATTTACGCGCCGTTGGCTGTGAGCAAGACGCGCTGGCTATGGATCACTACCGCCGGATGATCAGCGACATTCAGCGCCAAGCCCTTGATGAAGAAATCGAGCGGGGTGATGCCAAATGACGCCCATGAAAAAGCCCGCACGGCGGCGGGCTAATCCAAATCATTCGAGCGGGCAAGCTCAAGTGCATCATAGCATCGAGTCTGCCCTGGTTGAAGCGCTTTCCGCCCACGGCGTCACCGGCCTGGCCATCACTGCCGATGGCGAGATTCACCGCTTCGATCACCCCGACAAGAAGCGCGGCAACCTGTCCGGCTGGTATGTGGTGCCGACACACGAGATCGCCGTCTATGGCTTTTGGCACACCGGCGAACAGCAGACCGTCACCTTGCGCGGTGAGCATGACCCGGCTGCCGCAGAGCAAGCCCGTCAGGCTGCCGACAAGGCCCGCAGGCAGCGCCAGCAGCAGCGAGATAGGGATCAGGCAAGGACAGCCGAGCAGGCTCGCAGAGTGTGGCTCAAGGCGCCGATAGCGCTCACCGGCCACCCGTACCTAGTCGCCAAAGGTGTTGGCGTCCACGGCCTCAAGGAGCGCCAGCGCGAATTGCTGGTGCCGCTGTACGCCGACGGCAAACTGGTAAACCTACAGCGCATTAATGACGACGGCAGAAAGCGCTTCCTGAAAGGCGGCCGCATCACTGGTGCCGCATCGCTGGTGGGCAAGATCGCCGGCGCTCAGGCCGTCTACCTGTGCGAAGGCTGGGCAACCGCTGCGACCATCCACGAGTCCACTGGCTGCCCTGTTGTGGCTGCTATGAATGCCGGAAACCTGCTGCACGTCGCCCGCCGCCTACGCGCCGCCCTGCCCGATGAGGTGCGGATCATCGTCGCCGCCGATAACGACCAGCACACCGAAGGCAACCCAGGCATTGCCGCTGGGCGCCTTGCTGCTGATGCCATCCGCGCTGACCTGACCTGGCCGCGCTTTCCTTGTGCCGGCTGCAAGTGTTCGGACTTCAACGACCTGGCTCAGTGCGAGGGGGCAGAATGAATATGGCAGAGCAATTGCAGAACACCATGAGTCCCGACGACCGCACCGATGATGCCATGGAGGCTGTGGCCGAAGCGCTCAGCAAACTAGAGGACGACCCCGGCGCCCTTTTCGAGCAAGGCATCCTTGAGCTTATCGCCGGCATTCGCCAGGAAAGCCCAGCCGAGTGGCAGCGCATCCGAGCCAGTGCCAAGAAAGCCAAGGTGCAGGTTTCCGAGCTAGACAAACTGACCAAGCAGGGCAAGGACGAAGACGACAACAGCCTTTTCTCTACTGTAGAGCCATGGGGTGACTCAGTAGACGGTGCCGCCCTGGTGCGTGAGCTCTCGAATACGCTTCAACAATACGTAGTCTGTGAGCCAGCGGTAGCTGATGGCGCCGCTCTATGGATCGTCTTCACGTGGTTTATCGACTCAGTGCACGTGGCACCCATCGCCAACATCACCGCGCCGCTACCTAACTGTGGCAAGTCCACGTTGCTGGACTTCATGGAGCGCTTCGCATTCCAGCCGCTCAAGTGCGACGGCATAAGCCCCGCTGCGCTGTTCCGGTCTATGGACAAGTGGCAACCATCGCTACTGATTGACGAGGTAGATACCTTCCTACGCGATAACGAAGACGCAAGGGGTGTTCTCAACTCAGGGCATAAACGAAACGGCTTCATCATTCGAGTGGTAGGGGAAGACCATGAGCCAACAAGGTTCTCAACATGGGGTGCCAAGGCGCTGTGTGGCATCGGCAGCATTGCCAGCACGCTGGAAAGCCGCTCAATTCGCTTTGAGCTTCGCCGCAAGCTGCCTCATGAGTCTGTAAGCAACATTCGCTTTATGGATGCCGGACTCGAGGCCCGGTTGAAAAGACAGCTATGCCGACTGCATGACGACATTGCTCGGCAAGTCGCCAATACCCGGCCTGAGCCAGTGCCAGGGCTCAGCAACCGCGCCCAGGACAACTGGGAGCCGCTGCTACAAATTGCCGACACTATCGGCGGCGAGTGGCCCGAACGCGCTCGCACTATCGCCATAACCATCACCCGCATGGATGACGCAGAGCAGGCGCCAGACATTGGCACTGAGCTACTCAAGGACATCAAAGCAGTGTTCGACGAGAAGCGCTTCGAGCGGATATTTAGCGCTGACCTGGTGGAGGCATTGTGGGCTGACGGTGAAGCACCTTGGAATACCTGGAACAAAGGAAAGCCGATAAGCGCCCGTAACGGATGAAAAGCGCTACAAAGCCAGCAACCATGCGGGCTGTAACGATGTAACGGATAGAAACGCCTACCCGACGGAAGAAGATGATTCGGAGGTGTTCTGATGGCTGCCCTCGCTTATCTCAAGAACAACGAACTCTATGCCGAGGCACTGCGCGGTGAGCGCTTGAGAGTCTGGCCCCGGCGAAACATCACGCCCGAGGTGCGTGTCTGGATTCAGCAGAACAAGGCGCAGCTTCTCAAGGAGCTGATGCCGGCTGGTGAGCTTCGCCCCTGGCGCGTCAATATCGACGGCAAGGCATTCTCGATGCTTTCTTCCTGCAAGACACTGGCAGAAGCCCAAGCGTCTGCCGAGGCCCGCTGGCCGCACTCACAAGTAAAGGTGACACGATGATGACTGATAAACGACTCGCTGCTATCGGCAAGCGTATGGATGAGCTGTCCGAGCTGTCCGAGGCTTATATAAACCAGATGCTCCGGGGTGGAGAGGTGTAGCGCGAGGGCATGGATGCCTGCTACGCAGAGATACTGATGCTCTACAAGGAGTCCATGGCGCTGAAAGGAATAGATACCAGCGGAGAGGATGAGGCGCTGGCTAGCCTGTTTACTCCAATGGCTGCTGCCACTACTCAATAAACCACAGCAGCATCAGGCCGCCATAAAAGCAGATATGTTGCACTGTGATACTGCATAGCATAGGCTTGCATCTATGCAGCAAAGCCCTTAGCGATTCTTGTTATGGGTTTTATTGTCACTAGCTGCTTACTGGAGGGCATATGAGTCAGGCACTTAGGGATGAAGATAGGATCGTGATCCCCCGGCGCAAAGTTGGTGAGTCGATCAAGGCTCGCCCGTGCCTTGGAAACCATGCATCTCAGCTTGAGAAAGTTCGTGAGCGCTCGTTCTCACGCTATGAAAAAGCCTATCGCGATCTCTCCAAGGTTTGACTTTGAGCGACCAGGAGTTGGATGAGCAGCATTCTGGAATCAGGTACTTGCCGATAAGAGACATTTGATCTTGCCCACCAAAAGTGGACATCCCGTTAAGGTAGTACACTAAACGAGGTGACCCACATGGCAAGGCAAGCAGCATCGATGAAGAAAACCCGTATATCTTTGTCGTGACCACCGTAACTCATGGCCAGCGGAAAATAGGTCTGCGAAATAAGTTGTGTCCAGCTGTCCTGGGAGTTCGATCTCAGCTGTGTATCAGACCCAAACGCCTCCCCATCTATGAACCGCTTATTCTTGCTCAGTAAATCACTTTTATTTGATATTGTCGTTGTTATATTCATGCCATTTTTCTCACTCAGGTCACGAGTGGTGACATCGCGAAGCCCCGGCTATCTTTGTCTTGACCGAGGCCTCGCTGCTCATGAAACCAACCGAAGGATTACGACCAGTGATCAGAGGAGCGTCTTTGCAAGGAGTCACGGTACTGCTGCGTCGATGTCGGCAACAGCTCTCCTGTTCCCCAGTCAAGCACCACTCCGTAGCGACGAATCACATCCAGTACGCCCAACTTGCCATCATGATACTGCTTAGCAACGTCTTCGGGCGGCGTTTTCAACCACTCGTGTCGATGCGTCCGGATCCACTCCCGCGCTTTGGTTGTACTCTCATTGTCGATCTCATAGTCGTCGATATCAGGGTCATTCACCTTGATGACTACACCATAGTCGCACTCCGCGCGCTCGACCGACACATAGCCATCGATCACATCCTCCAGCACCGCCTCCGCGTCGCGTTCCAACGGATCACCGAAGCCACCGCCGCCCGCCGAGGGGCGCGTAAAGGTATCACCCGAGCGTACCGTCACATTCGAGAAAGTGGCACCCAGATACTGTTCATCCGGCATTCCTTTATTGAGCCACACACCATGTGGCACGGAGGGCAGGCCACCATTGATTCCCCAGGTAACTGAACGACCGCGGTCGCAGCAGTAGCTCATCACCGTCTTGTCGACCTTGGTGAGCACTCCCCCTTTCTCGACGCCGCAGCCTCCGCGGAAGCGGCCTGGCCCGGCCGAGTCCATACTGATTTCATGATGCATCGTCAATACGGGATTCAAGCGCTCCTGGCCTTCCACTGGCTGAACCGCCAACCCGGTACCGAATACCGGCGAGGTGGCCGACGAGCCATCCTTGGTCTGGCGTCCTCCCCAGCCGCCCGCCATCCAGTCATACCACATGAAGTAGTTGTCGCTGTCGGTGCGACCATCGTTGCCACCGATCAGCAGATACTCCAAGTTAAAGGCACAGGCCATGGCACGTTCCGGCATGATCCCGCTCCACAGCTCGAAGATCCCGTTCATGATCTTCTCATAGGGACCCGAGCAGAAACCCGTCACCGCATGCGGCCATCCCGCATTCACCACGCTGCCTTCTTCGCCGATATTCGCCGTCACCGCGCGATAGAAGCCTGAGTTAAGCGGGACATCGGGGAAAAATGTCTTGGTGCCGGCATAGATGGCGGAGTGAGTCGTCCCGTAGGCGGAGTTGAGGAAAGTGGAGACAGCGGCTGCCGACCCGGAAAGATCATAGTGGATGCCGTTGCCATCCAGCGTCAGTTTGATACGAATCGGCACCATACCCTCACCGAGCGCAGGATCCGCGTCGAGATAGTCGATGGTTTCCCACTCTCCCTGGGGCATGCCCGCCAGACTCTTGAGCACGACTCTCTCGACATAGTCCTGGGTCTCCTGCATGGCGGCGACAACGGTGGCCTTAGAATACTTATCGACCAGGCGCAGGACCTCACGCTCACACACCGCCGTGGCTTCTGCTTGCGCTTGCAGATCCCCCATCGCCTGACTGGGAGCCCGGGTGTTGGATACCAGCAGCTGGGCCACATCGTGCAGGAAAACGCCCTCGCGCCAGACACGCACCGGCGTGATGCGAAGCCCCTCGCTGAAATGTGTGCTGGCGTTGACATCGAAGGAGCCAGGTACGCTGCCGCCGATATCCGCCCAGTGTCCCTTGTTCTGCGCAAAGCCGATGATCTCCCCTTCGGCAAAGATCGGGCGGATGAAGCTGACGTCGTTGAGGTGCGTTCCGCCGCGATAGGGGTCATTGATCGCAAAGACATCCCCAGGGTGAATATCGCCGTCAAACTCCTCGAGTACGGCCTTGCACTGAAAATGCAGGGTCCCCACGTGCACTGCGATGTCTCCGCTGCCCTGCATGACCGTATTGCCCTGGGCATCGCACAGTGCAGACGAAAAATCGCGCGAATAAATGACAAACGAGTAGCAGGTACGCAAGATCTGCTCGCTCATCAGGTCGACGCTGGTGGCGAAGGCGTTCTTCAGGACTTCGAAAGTGACCGGATCGAGAGCGTTATGCTTATTTGTGTGTGTCATGGTCATTCCTCCTCTCCGGCTTGAACCAGTTGAATACGGATGTTTTTCCACTCATCGATCGATGCCAGGGTATCGGGCGGCACCACGGTTGTGGAGTCCAGTTGATCGATGATGGCGGGGCCGGTGAACTCGAAACCCACCGGTAGGGTCTCTCTGTCGTAAACCGGCGTCTCGTACCACTTGTCGTCGAAGAACACCTCGCGATGCGAGTGTGGTTCTGCCTGAGCATTCGGCACCCACTCGCTGCGCGCAAAGGTCGGCTTGGGCGTCTTGCCCACGGCACGTAGATGAAGCTGATAGATCTCGACGGGCAGCGCATTCTGGCGGAAGGAGAACTGTCGCTCATGCTCTTGGTGGAAGCTTTCAATCGCCTCCTCAAGGGCTCTCTCGCCACTACTCATCGACACCTGTAGGGAGCGCCACTGCCCCTGGTAGCGCATCGAAATACCTCGCTGCAGCACTGCATCGGCATCCGCGACGCCTTCATGACGCAACCGCTCTACAGCTTCTTCCTCAAGTGACTGAAACTGACGGTTGAGATCTTTCAGATCGGCACTGCTTGCTACAGCGGTGTACATCATCGAAAGGTCGTGCTGGATATCCACCAACAGACAGCCCATCGCCGATGCCACCCCTGGGCTCGGCGGTACGATCACTACCGGGATACCTAACTCCCTGGCCACCCCGGCGCCATGTAGTGCGCCGGCTCCGCCGAAGGCAATCAGCGCAAAATCGCGCGGGTCCAAGCCCCGGCGAATCGATACTAACCGCACTGCATCGGCCATGTTGGCATTCGCCACTTTTAGAATTGCCTGTGCAGCTTCGGCTGTACTCAGTGACAGGGGCTGACCGATACGCTCATCGATGACCTGAGCGGCCTTGTCACGGTCCAGCTCAAGTGCGCCGCCAGCCAGACTGGTGCCCAGGCGATTCAGCGTCAGACTGGCATCAGTATTCGTCGGTTCCATGCCACCTAACCCGTAGCAGGCTGGCCCCGGATCCGCACCCGCCGACTGCGGTCCATTACGCAGAGCACCGGCAATATCAATGTGCGCTAGAGAGCCGCCACCGGCGCCAATAGTAAGCACCTCGATGCTCGGGAACACAATGGGATGCCCGTACTCCACCCCCCACTGGTTAGTCACGCGGAGCTCACCGTCATTGATCAGCGAAATATCAGTGGATGTCCCCCCCATATCCAGCCCGACAGCATTCTGAAAGCCGCACTGCTCGGCAATATGCTTGGCGGCAATTGCCCCCGCTGCGATACCCGATGCCGCCAGGCGAACGGGAAAGTGCTTTGCCATGGCCGGCGTCATCGACCCGCCACCAGAGTGCAACAGTAATAGATCGTTGACATAACCTCCTTCTGTCAACTCATCATCCAGCTGCTTAACGTAGCCCGATACCAAGGGCCCAAGCACCGTATTTGCCACAGCAGTGTTGAAACGGTCGTGTTCGAAAATTTCGGGCAGGATTTCCGACGAAGTAGAGACATTGGCACCCGGGATCTCTTCCTCCAGAATTTCCCGCATGCGCTGCTCGTTGCAGACGTTGGCATAGGAGTTAATAAAGCACACCGCCACCGTGGTGGCCCCACGACGCTTGAGCTTGCGAGCCAGCGCGCGGGCCTCCTCTTCATCCAGTGGCGTTACCACTTCACCGGCATAATCAACGCGCTCGGTCACCTCGAAACGGTCGCGCCGGCGAATGTACGGGCCGCTGACATCCTGATAGGCATCCCAGAGGTTATCCTTGGTGCCATCGCGGATCTCGATCACATCGCGAAAGCCCTTGGTAGTGACCAGGGCCGCCTTGGAGAACCGGCGTGTGATCAGTGCATTGGTGGCAACGGTTGTGCCGTGGAAGAAAAGTTCCACATCCGAAAGCTCAATCCCGCCACGCCGAATACCGTCAATAACGGCCTGCTTGGGGTTGTTTGGCGTCGAGGGAACCTTGGTGACCCTGAACTCCTGAGTATCTGAATGATAGATGCATACGTCGGTAAAGGTTCCGCCGGCATCAACGGCGACTCT
>NZ_JBQDJZ010000066.1:0-16305 GCF_052095765.1 Halomonas sp. | reverse complement strand
CGCTTTGCTGTCGGTGGTGGCTTGCGTTGGCTGCGCACCCTCAAGAAGTCGCTTAGCGAACTGAACCAGCAGTTGGGCCAGCAGGCAACGCTAGCACGGTTGCTGGCCGGCTTGCCTCAAGCGATCGATGCACTGGAGCCACGGTTGGGCGAGGTGTTTGGGCTGGGTCACCAGCTGGCTGGGCGCCCCGATGGGCTCGCAGATGAGGAGGACCGGCTTCGGCATCGCTTTGAAATGGGCCGTGCGCCAGAGGCACTGCGCGAAATGGCCAGTGGGCTGGTCAGTGTTTTTTCTGAGTTGTCGCGTAGCTTGGAGTCCATGGCCGATATTCTGCGAGAGAGCCTGGATCCGGACAAGTCCACAGGATTGCCCCGCGAGCAGGCCGAACCCTGGCTGCCGCTGATGTCACTATTGCACGGCAGGGCGCAGGAAGCCCATGCGCTGTGGTTGGCGTTCGCCGAGCAGGATACCTCTGGCGAGCCGCCCCGAGCACGCTGGCTGACCCTGGAGCGCTTTCAGGGCGAATCGGAGCTGGTCTTTTCCGCCAGCCCAGTATCTGCTGCCCACACTCTGGCAAAAACACTTTGGGGATGCTGTTTCGGCGCGGTGCTGACGTCGGCAACCCTGACAGCACTGGGCCGTTTTGAACGGCTGCAGGAGCGGGCAGGCCTGGCCAACCGCTATCGTTATCAAGTGCTGCCCAGTCCGTTTGACTATTCCCAGGCCGTGCTCAGCGTACCCCAGGAGGCAACAGACCCTGCCGATCGTGATGGCCATGAGCGCGCCATTGTCGATTTTGTCGAGGCGCTGGGTGACGACGAAGCGGTGCTGATATTGTTCTCCTCCCGGGCTCAGTTGCGTGGTGTAGAGCGTGCATTGTCGCCGGAGGTGCGTCAGCGCGTGCTGGCCCAGGATCGCTTTCCCAAGCGCGAGCTGGTTGAGCGACATCGCGCGCAGGTCGACAAAGGCAAGGGCAGTATCTTGTTTGGTCTGGCCAGCTTTGCTGAGGGTATCGATCTGCCCGGCAGCTATCTCACCCATGTGGTGATTACCCGGTTGCCGTTCGCTGTGCCGGACGACCCAGTGGGTGCAACGCTGGCCGAGTGGATCGAAAGCCAGGGCGGCAATTCCTTCATGCGTATCAGCGTGCCGGATGCCTCCATCAAACTGGTGCAGGCCTGTGGCCGGTTAATCCGCAAGGAAACCGATCATGGTCGTATTACGTTGCTTGACCGGCGCGTACTGACTCGCCGCTATGGCTCCGCACTGCTTGACTCACTTCCGCCTTTTACCCGCGAGATCGAAGGGGTGGTACAGCAGGTCAGTAAATAAAGCGCGGCTGGACAGGTAGCCAGACCTCCAGAGCCAACGAAGCCCGCCATGCTGCCCAGCAGGCGGGCTTAGTCGTGGTGTTGTTCAGCGACTTGAGCGACAGATCAGGCGGCGTTGATGCGCTTGGCAAGCGCCGGAGCAAGCTTGTCGTTCATGGTCTTGAGCGCATCAACGGTGGTGTCCCAGTCGATGCAGGCATCGGTGATTGAGACACCGTAGGTCAGATTCTTGGGATCATCGGCCATCTTCTGGTTGCCCCAGCCGATATTGGATTCGACCATCAGGCCGGTAATCGAGCGGTTGCCATCAAGAATCTGGTTGGTGACGTTTTCCAGTACCAGCGGTTGCAGGCCGGCATCCTTGTTGGAGTTGGCGTGGGAGCAGTCGACCATGATGTTGGGCTTGATGCTGGCTTCAGTGAGCTCCTGCTCGGCCAGCGCTACGCTGACGCTGTCGTAGTTGGGCTTGCCGTTACCGCCGCGCAGCACCACATGGCCGTAGGCGTTACCTCGGGTGCGAATGATGGCGACCTGGCCGTTTCTGTCGATGCCCAGGAAGTTGTGCGGGTGGGAGACCGATTGCAGTGCATTGACAGCGACATCGAGACTGCCGTCGGTGCCGTTCTTGAAACCGACCGGGCATGACAGGCCGGAGGCCATCTCGCGGTGGGTCTGGGACTCAGTGGTACGTGCACCGATGGCCGACCAGCTGATGCAGTCCTGTAGATACTGGGGTGAGATCGGGTCCAGTGCCTCGGTGGCCAGCGGCAGTCCAAGCTCAGCCAGATCTACCAGCAGGCGGCGTGCGATATGCAGGCCTTCCTCGATCTCGAACGAGCCGTTGAGGCGCGGGTCGTTGATCAGCCCCTTCCAACCGACGGTGGTGCGCGGCTTTTCGAAATAGACACGCATCACGATGTACAGGCTGTCCTTTACTTCGTCGGCCAGCTTGCGCAGTCGACGGGCGTAATCCATCGCAGCGTCCACATCGTGGATGGAGCAAGGGCCCACCACCATCAGCAGGCGAGGGTCGCTGCCGTCGAGTATCCGCTCGATGGTTTTACGCCCTTCAACCACGGTGCGTTGGGCCGTTTCAGTGAGGGGGACAGCCTTCTTGAGTTCAGAGGGAGTAATCAAAACGTCCTCAGCAAGAACGTTCAGGTTGTAGATCTTTTGCTCGGACATTTTCCTACCTGTTGCGTGGCGGCACGGATGCATTTTAATAACCTTCTACTATTACCCTGATGCGCCTGAATTTCAATGTTAAAGGGAACTTTATGGATACTGACAGGTCATTAGCGCCGCGTACTTAGCCTGCTCAAGTGGTTGATAGACGCTGAAGAAACAGCAACACTTGGTCTTTCGTCGATGCGTTTCATCGGCAGCGGCGCAAGCCTCCACAGGTTGCCAGGTAACCATAAGGCTTCAGGTTGACTTCTATGCAAGCAATACCAGTCATTAGGCGGCGCCTTGTGCGCAAGACGCTGCTTTGTACCCCCGTAAAGGGGGATGTTTAATGGGAAATCGGGAAACCGATCAGCAGCTTGTCGAGCGTGCGCGCAACGGCGACACGCGGGCCTTTGATCTGCTGGTCAAGAAATACCAGCACAAGATCATTGGTTTGATAGGGCGCTATGTGCACGATCACTCTGAAGTCCAGGATGTGGCGCAGGAGGCATTTATCAAGGCTTACCGGGCGCTGGGTAGCTTTCGTGCAGAGAGTGCGTTCTATACCTGGATGTACCGTATCGCCATCAATACCGCTAAGAACCATTTGGTGTCGCGCAGTCGCCGGCCCCCAGGAAGCGATCTGGACATGTCAGATGCCGAGATCTTGGATCACAGTGGACGCCTGGCCGATATTGAAACGCCCGAGGCGGCGATGGCGCGGGACCAGCTTGAAACCGCGGTCTTCGAGGCAATCGATGCATTGCCTGATGACTTGCGCACAGCGATAACGCTGCGCGAGATGGACGGGCTGTCTTACGAGGATATCGCCAACATCATGGAATGCCCGGTGGGCACGGTCCGATCGAGGATTTTTCGTGCTCGGGAAGCGGTGGATCAACATATCCAGCCATTCATCACGACGTCGCGGAATCAGTAAGGTGTCGTCGTTTGGCGTCAGATTGACATCTTTTTGCATGATTCGCTGAACTGTCTCGAAATACTGGCGTCATAGGCAGTAAGCAAAAAAATAGGCAGTAAGAAAAATGAGCAGTGTTCAGGAGCCGTATTCCTGAAACCGGTCAGTCAGGTGTGCTGACAATTGATACAAGGCGCAAGCGTCTTGGCTGTGAGGGTAAGGGGGAAGAATGAGTCTTAACGCAAGGCAATCGCTATCCGCGCTAATGGATGATGAAGGCGACGATCTGGAGTTGCGTCGTGTTCTGGCGACACTGAACAGCGCGCCGGAAGATGGCGACAGCTGGCGGCGTTATCATTTGGCGCGCAGCGTCATGCGCCGTGAAGCTCACATTGATACCAGCGTTGACCTGTCTGCCGATATCATGGCCAGGCTTGAAACAGAACCGGTGCCCGCCAGTGCAGAGCATAACGTATCTCAACCAGCATCATTGAAGGGCCGTCATCCTGCCAAGCCAGCAAGGCGCCGTGGCATGCCGTTGGCGCGAGGTGCCGGTATCGCCGCTGCCGTGTCGCTAATGGTGATCAGTGGCGTGCAGTTCTATAACGGCAATTCTGTGCTTGACGGCCAAGGCTCCGGTCTTGCCGCGAATGACGCTGCTGCACCCGATCGTATGGCGAGGCCGTCCGTGGCTGCGCCATCGTTGGTTGACTTGCCGATGTTCCAGGTGGCGCCAAGTATGCGTACCAACAATGTTGCTATGGGTGGGGTGATGACGGTGGGCGCCGGTGGCTCAACACCGATGATGCTAGCTCCCTCCCAAGAACAACAGTCGCGTGCTATCGATCAGCAGCAGGCGCTGTTGCTTCAATCTTACCTAAACCGTCATGCTGAGGGTGCAGCCTCCGGTGCCGGGGACAGCTGGCTGCCTCTATTCCGGGTTTCTGAGGGCCAGGTTATTGAAAATGGGCAGCCGAGTCAGCGCTGATGCCAAACCTGGGTAAGCGCCTGCGCAGGGTATTGCCAGTAGTTCTGCTGTTGGCAATGACGTCTTTGGCAGTATCAGCCCAGCAGGGCAGCGATGACGCTTCGCAAGCCGATACGCTGTTGCTTGACTGCTCGATGCCGGAGTCCTTGATCAATTCGCAGTTTGGCAAAGAATGGATGAAGCGCAGCTTGCTGGCGCAGCACTGTGTCAGCTTCCAGGCACGCGCTGTGCGAGCTGGACCGGGTGGCGTCAGAACGTTGGTGTTGTTACATGACGTTCGTGATGGTGTAGAGCGTGACGAGCTAATCATGCTGGACGACAGCCCGGTGACCTACGAGCGTGATGGTGTCGCCGTCATGCTCCTCGACAGTGAGCAGGGGCTTTTTCCGGCTTCCCCCGATGCCATCACCCAGCATCTCGATGACTTCTATCAGTTTAGACTCTCTGAAAATCAGCGCATCGCCGGGCGCTCAGCTGTTCGCCTGGACATAGAGCCGCGAGACGATTTTCGCTATGGTCGCCGCCAGTGGATTGATGTGGAAACGGCATTGCCGCTCAAGCAGGAGTTGCTGGGAGAGCGTGGTGTGCTGGAGACCTTCCAGCTGGTTGAGCTGGATGTCGGGCGGCGCTACCCCGGGACGATCACGGTCGAACCATCAGTGAGCGTACCTGGAGGACAGTGGCAGCCGGGTTGGCTTCCTCCGGGCTTTGTCCGCCAGCCGGTCAAGCCGGATGCCTCGCTGCCAGGCCGGGCTCATCATCTCTACAGTGATGGCCTGGCAACCCTGAGCCTTTTTATAGAGCCTCTTCAGGGCCAGCCCAGTCTCAAGCCGGGTGTCCACCGGCTGGGTGCATCCCAGGCGGCGGTGCTGCAGCGACGCACTGGTGATCAGCTGTACCAGATCATGGCAATGGGAGAGCTGCCGTCCTATGTGCTGCAGCGCGTCGCCAGCAGTACCGAGGCATTCAGCCTGCAATCTGACTCTGAGCTCACCCCGCAACCCACCTCGCAGTTCGAGCCTCAGCCTGGCAGTCTGCAGGGCGTTGAGCTGGACGGGGCAACAGATGCTACATGAGTGATAGCACAGTAAGCCACGGCATGCTTGAAGAGCTGGGTCGTGTTGTCAGCTGTTATGATGGTGGCGTTTGGGTCGAGGTCCAGCGGCAGGCTGCCTGCGGCAGCTGTAGCGTTCGCCACGGCTGCGGTAGCGCCCAGCTGTTGCGTTTTTCCCGAACACCTCCCTTGCGGTTTGCCATTGCTACCTCACAGCAACTCCAGCTCGGCGATCAGGTACGTCTTGGGCTGAAAGCAGCTGATCTTGCCCGTGCAAGCCTGCTGGCCTACGGCGTGCCACTGTTGCTAGCGCTGGCAGGCGCCGCCGCTGGCCAGATGTGGCTTGGTGGCGATGCCTGGGCCGGGCTTGCCTTCATGGTGGGACTGGGTATCGGTGGCTTGTGGCTTCGCCGCCATCATCAACATCAGTCATCACGTTATCTGCCCCGTTTGTTGGGCGTTGTGTGCCGCGTAGAAAATTTCAGTGCAGTGGCTGAACCTTTTAGCCTTCACAGGGTATGAAAAAGTGGTATTTCAACTTGATGTAACTCACAGGAGTATTTCATGAGATCCAGGATGCAGTTGTCTTCCCTGTGGATGCTGCTGATGATTGCAGCACTTGTCTGCCAGCCAGCGTTAGCCAGAGATCTGCCCGACTTTACCGGGCTGGTCAAGGAAGCTGCGCCGGGGGTGGTCAACATCTCCACATCCCAGACCGTAGAGCGCGGTGGGCCATCCTTCCATGGCCGGGGCTTTGGTGGCCCTGAAATGCCGGATATCTTCCGAGAGTTCTTTGGTGACCGCTTCCCGTTCCCCCAGGGCGATGGGCAGGGTTACAGTGAAGAACGTAAGTCGCTGGGTTCGGGCTTTGTCATCGATGAAGCCGGCTACATCATGACTAACGCCCATGTGGTAGATGGCGCTGATGAAGTCCTGGTGCGCTTCAGCGATCGTCGCGAGCTTGAGGCTGAGGTTGTGGGCGTGGATATCAAAACGGACATCGCCGTGCTCAAGGTAGATGCCGACGATCTGCCCGCCCTGGTGCTGGGCAACTCTGATGATCTGGAAGTTGGCGAGTGGGTGGCAGCCATCGGTTCACCATTCGGGTTTGACCACTCGGTAACGGCCGGGATTGTCAGTGCAATCAATCGCACTCTGCCACAGGATGCCTACGTGCCCTTTATCCAGACGGATGTGGCCATCAATCCGGGTAACTCTGGCGGGCCATTGTTCAACCTTGATGGTGAAGTGGTTGGTATCAACTCGCAGATTTTCACCCGCAGCGGTGGCTTCATGGGATTGTCATTCTCGATTCCCATCAATGTGGCCATGGATGTGGCTGACCAGTTGCGTGATGGTGGCTCGGTGAGCCGAGGCTGGCTTGGCGTGATGATTCAGCCGGTGTCGCGTGACCTGGCAGAATCCTTTGGTATGAAAGAGCCTGAAGGGGCGCTAGTGTCTGACATGGACCCGGAAGGTCCGGCGGCGCGTGACGGTCTGGAAGCCGGCGATATCATCCTTGAAGTCAACGGCAAGCGAGTCGACAGCTCTGAAACACTGCCGCGCCTGATCGGTGGAATCGATCCTGGCGAAAAAGTGGAACTGACGGTGATGCGTGACGGTGAGCGTGAAAGCCTGACCATCACCCTGGGCAGCTGGCCGGGAGCCGAGCAGGGTGCTGGCAGCAAGGGGAGTGCCGAAGATAGCGCACCTGCACGTCTGGGCATCAAGGTACAGGCGCTGGATGAGCAGGTGCTCAGGGACCTCAAGATTGAAGGCGGTGTGCGTGTCACAGAGGTGGGCCGCGATGGGGCCGCAGCCCGTGCAGGAATTCGCCGCGGTGATGTGCTGGTCAATATCGCCATGCAGCCGGTTAAGAATCCCGAGCAGCTGGTTGAGCTGATCGGTGAGTTGCCAGAAGGCCAGTCAGTACCAGTGAGGCTGTATCGCGAAGGCCGCTCATACTACGTTGCACTGCGGCTGGACGATAACTGAAAACAGGCTTTCTGACGGCTGAACGCCCCCCCCCCCCCGATAGTTCTGGCTGTCGGGGGGTTAAGTATATTCAGCTATTCAAAGAGAGCGATCGTCCCCACCTTGTGCGGCACGATACATGCCCATCGGTATTTTCTTCATTCCCCTTAATATCTGTTTGTGTTCAGCAACAGTTTCACGTTTTTGGACATGATTGCTTCAAAGGCGACCTCTCCCGGGATGGCTGCCAGCTTGCCGGTGGCCAAGTGCTGGCGACATTGCAGCTTCGCCGCGCTACAATGCGCGCAGCTCTCACGCGCAACTTTCACGCAGCCTGCGCCTATGTAAGGTGTTTTGATCAACTTGACCATGGCTGCGTATATGGAACGGGTTTCAATGCATGTCAGATAAAGATAATCGCAAGCCAATCAATGGAATACGTAACTTTTCCATCATCGCGCATATCGATCATGGCAAATCTACTCTTGCCGATCGCCTGATTCAGGCCTGTGGCGGGCTCACCGAGCGTGAGCTCAAAGAGCAGGTGCTGGACTCAATGGATATCGAGCGTGAACGTGGTATCACCATCAAGGCGCAGTCGGTCACGCTGGACTACACAGCGGCTGATGGCCAGGTCTATCAGCTGAACTTCATTGATACGCCGGGCCATGTGGACTTCTCTTATGAGGTGTCGCGTTCGCTGTATGCTTGTGAAGGGGCGCTACTGGTGGTGGACGCCGGGCAGGGGGTTGAAGCGCAGTCGGTGGCTAACTGTTATACGGCGCTGGAGCAGGGTCTTGAAGTACTGCCGGTGCTCAACAAGATGGACCTGCCCCAAGCTGATCCGGACAAGGTGGCCCATGAAATCGAGGAAATCATCGGTATCGATGCCACGGATGCTTGTCAGGTCTCGGCCAAGACCGGGCTTGGAATCGATGCGCTGCTTGAGCGCCTGATTCGCGATGTTCCGCCGCCGAAAGGGGATGTTGACGCGCCGCTTCAGGCGTTGATTATCGACTCCTGGTTTGACAACTACCTCGGCGTGGTTTCGCTGGTGCGTATTTTCGACGGCACCCTGAAGAAGGGCGAAAAAATCCGCATCCTGTCGACTGGCAGGGACTGGCAGGCCAACACAGTGGGCGTGTTTACGCCGCTGCGTCAGGAGACCGACAGTCTTCGGGCTGGTGAGGTTGGCTACATCGTCGCCGGAATCAAGGACATCCATGGCGCGCCGGTGGGTGACACTATCACCCATACGAAAACGTCTGATATCAAGCGTTTGCCGGGCTTCCTGAAGGTCAAGCCGCAGGTTTATGCGGGCATGTTTCCGATCAGCGCTGACGACTACGAAGACTTCCGTGATGCGCTGGAGAAGCTGGCGCTCAATGATGCATCGCTAGAGTATGAGCCGGAAAACTCTGATGCGCTGGGCTTTGGCTTCCGCGTCGGCTTTCTCGGTACCTTGCACATGGAAATCATCCAGGAGCGGCTCGAGCGCGAGTACGACCTGGATCTCCTGTCCACTGCGCCGACGGTGGTGTATGAGCTGTTGATGAAGGATGGATCAACGCGTTACGTCTCCAACCCCTCTAAGTTGCCCGACATGGCAGACGTTGAAGAGATGCGCGAGCCCGTCGCGCGGGCTAGCATTCTGGTGCCCCAGGAGTATGTGGGTAATGTGATTGCAGAGTGCGAGCAGCGGCGTGGCACTCAGCTGGACATGCTGTTTCTGGGTAGCCAAATCCAGCTGACCTATGAGCTTCCTATGTCTGAAGTGGTGATGGATTTCTTTGACCGGCTCAAGTCCATCTCGCGCGGTTACGCTTCTCTGGATTACAGCTTCGAGCGCTTTGAGGCCGCCAAACTGGTGCGTCTGGACGTGCTGATCAACGGCGACCGGGTCGATGCGCTGGCCATTATTATCCACCGCGATCATGCCCACAGCCGCGGCCGGACTCTCGTCGAGAAGATGCAGGAGCTGATACCCCGCCAGATGTTTGATGTGGCCATTCAGGCCGCCATTGGCGGTCAGGTGGTGGCGCGCTCTACGGTCAAGGCGCTGCGTAAGAACGTGACGGCCAAGTGCTATGGCGGTGATGTTAGCCGCAAGAAAAAACTGCTCGAGAAGCAAAAGGCGGGCAAGAAACGCATGAAGCAGGTCGGACGGGTGGAAATTCCCCAGGATGCCTTCCTTGCTGTGCTCAAGTCCAACGATTAAGAACGACTAAGGAAGACGCATGAGCCTGGATTTTGCACTCCTGTTGGTGATCGCGGTTGCCGTGACCGGTGCTATCACCTTGTTGGATACGCTGTGGTGGCGTCCGGCACGTAAAGCACGCGCAGCGGCTGAGGCAGGGCATTCTGATGTTGCAGGCAAGAGCGTGCGTGAGCCGTGGCCCGTTGACTACGCGCGCTCGTTCTTTCCGGTGTTGTTGATTGTGCTGGTGGTGAGAAGCTTCATTGTGGAGCCATTCCAGATTCCATCTGGCTCAATGCGGCCAACGCTGGAAGTGGGTGATTTCATCTTGGTCAACAAGTTTGCCTATGGCCTGCGGCTGCCGGCAGTCAATACCCGGGTGCTTGAAGTTAATGACCCTGAGCGTGGCGATGTGATGGTGTTCCGCTTTCCGGGCGACCCTTCAATCAACTACATTAAGCGCGTAGTGGGCCTGCCAGGCGATCTCGTTCGCTACGAAGACAAGCAGCTGTATGTTAACGGTGAGCCAGTGGCCAAGCGCGCGTTGGGCGATGCCGGCAACGAAGCGCCCGGCGAGCTGGCGTTTGAAGAGCTGCTGGGAGAGTCCACTCACCTGATTTACAACAACCCTCAGGACCCCGGCCCGCAGATACGTGAAATCGAGGTGCCTGAGGGCATGTATTTCACCATGGGTGATAACCGCGACCATTCCAATGACAGCCGCTACTGGGGCTTTGTGCCGGAAGACAACATCGTCGGCAAGGCTTTCGCTGTGTGGATGCACTGGGATGGTGGGCTGCCCAGCTTCAGCAGTGCGCGGGGTATTCAATGAGCTTAGTAACAAGCTCTGTATCAGGTGTTTGTATCAGGCTCCTGTATCAACTGACGCTGGCAAAGAGGTGACTGTGCTGTGAGTAATTCGCTAACCCTCTTTTGCCGTCGTATCGGCCATGAGTTCTCGTCACCAGAGCTGTTGGAACTTGCCGTGACGCACCGTAGCTACGGTGGCAAGAATAACGAGCGGCTTGAGTTTCTCGGTGACTCCATCGTCAACTTCGTGATTGCCGAAGCGCTGTTCCAGCAGTTTCCCGAAGCCCAGGAAGGGCAGCTGTCGCGCTTGCGAGCGCGGCTGGTCAAAGGTCAGACTCTGGCTGAGCTGGCCCGGGAGATGCAGGCCGGTGAGTGCCTGCGTCTGGGGTCCGGCGAGATGAAGAGTGGCGGCCACCGGCGCGACTCCATCCTGGCCGACACGGTGGAAGCTGTTATCGGTGCCATCTATCTGGATGCCGGTATGGAAACGGCCCGGGCAAGGGTGCTGGACTGGTTTGCCGAACGCCTTAAGGCAATCAACCTGAAAGATACCCAGAAAGATCCCAAGACGCGCCTGCAGGAATTCCTGCAGTCCCGCCAGCAGGCACTGCCGCACTATGAGGTAGTGTCCGTTGAGGGGGAGGCGCATGAACAGATATTTACGGTGGTGTGTCAGATAGCATTGCTGGACGAACTGCCCAAGGGCGTAGGCTCCAGCCGGCGTCATGCTGAACAGCAAGCCGCTGAGTGCGCGTTGGCCAGTCTCGAACTTTCCGGAGTACGCTTATGACCCAGACCTGTGGATTTGTGGCCATTGTTGGCCGCCCCAATGTTGGCAAGTCAACCCTGATGAACAGGGTCCTTGGCCAGAAGATTTCGATAACCTCGCGCCGACCCCAGACCACCCGGCATCAGGTGATGGGCATCAAGACGGAAGGTGATGCCCAGTTCATTTATGTGGATACGCCGGGAATTCATAAGCTGGGCCGAGATCGCAACAAGGCCATCAACCGCTTCATGAATCAGGCGGCAACCCAGGCGCTGCGCGATGTGGATTGCGTGATATTCATCGTCGACCGCACCCGCTGGACCGAGGAAGACCAGATTGTACTGGATCGCCTGAGCAATGTTGATGCGCCGGTGGTGTTGGCGGTCAACAAGGTTGACCGGATCGAGGACAAAGCCACACTGCTACCCTGGCTTGCGGAGCTGGCCACACGGCGTGATTTTTCCGCCATTGTGCCCGTTGCCGCCCAGCACGGCACCAACCTGGATCTGCTCGAAGTTGAAGTGGCCAAGCATCTTCCTGAAGGAGTGCACCACTTCCCGGATGATCAGATCACCGACCGCAGCCAGCGTTTTTTGGCCGCTGAACTGGTGCGGGAAAAAGTTATGCGCCAGCTTGGCGATGAACTGCCCTACCAGATGACTGTGGAAATTGAAGAGTTCCGCGATGAAGGACGAGTGCTGCACATCGGGGCACTCATTCTGGTGGAGCGCCAGGGACAGAAAAAGATTCTGATTGGCGAGAAGGGCGAGCGGCTCAAGATGATTGGTCGCGAAGCACGGCTGGACATGGAGAAAGCCTTCGAAGCCAAGGTCATGCTCAGCCTGTGGGTCAAGGTCAAGCGGGGCTGGTCTGACGATGAGCGAGCACTGAAGAGCCTTGGTTACACCACGGGTTGACAAGATGCCCCAGATGGAGCGTCTCAGGTGCAGCCGGATCATGAAGATGGCTATGTCGGGTGCGAGCTAATGCAACCGACACCTGCCTATCTGCTGCATAAGCGCCCGTACCGTGAAACCAGTGCACTGGTTGAGCTGTTGGTGCTGGGACACGGGCGCGTGCGTGGTGTAGCAAGGGGCGTGCAGCGCCCGGGCAGCCGCAATCGTAGTGCCTTGCAGCCGTTCAGCCCGCTGCATCTGACCTGGTCGGGGTGTGGAGAGCTCAAGCGGCTGACCCTGATCGAGAGTCGCGGAGCTGGTGCCATGCTCGCTGGTGAAGGTTTGCTGTGTGGCTTCTATGCCAATGAGCTGTTGACGCGATTGCTGCCGATAGAGCTGCCGGTCGATGACGTTTTTGCTTTTTATGCTGCGGCTTTAGATGCCTTCGCCCGCCCTGATGCTAGGGCCGGCGCGCTGCGTGATGTCGAGCTGGCGCTGCTGGATGCCTTGGGTGCACGCCCCCGCTTTACCAGTCCGCAAGGGGGCGAGCTTGATCCTCATGGTCGGTATTGGCTGGAGCCTGAAAGCTGTGCCTTTGTTCCTGATGTGAGGGGCATTGATGGGCGTACGTTGCGTTTGCTGGCCAGTGGCGACTGGCAGTCGCCCGGACTCAACGGGCCAGCCAAGGCCGTGACCCGGGCAGCATTGGCGCCGCTGCTGGGAAGCCGGCCGTTACGCTCCCGGGAGCTTATGCAGCAGCTGGCGTTGCGCCGCCGCCAGCAAACATCCTGAAGCGCGCCAACTGGAAGTCACCAGTGATATGCTCATTTCATATCACCCACCATTTAATGATTGTCCGTGGAGGTTTACATGCATCCCCCCCGTATTCTGCTTGGTGTCAATATCGACCACGTGGCTACCCTGCGTGAGGCCAGAGGCACACGCTACCCTGACCCCGTACAGGCCGCGTTGTTGGCTGAACAGGCTGGCGCTGACGGTATCACTGTCCATCCTCGGGAAGATGCCCGACATATCCAGGTGCGAGATGTTCGCCTGCTGTCCCAGATGCTCAATACGCCCATGAACCTTGAGATGGCGATTACCGAGCCGATGCTGGCGCTGGCCGAAGAGCTGCGCCCGGAGCATGTCTGCCTAGTGCCGGAAAAGCGCGAAGAGCTGACCACCGAGGGCGGGCTGGATGTGGTTGCAGGCTTTGATAGTGTTGCCGCTGCCTGCAAGCGGCTCAGTGCTGCTGGCTGTGAAGTGTCCCTGTTCATCGATCCGGAACCCGCGCAAGTCGAGGCGGCGGCCCGTGCCGGTGCGCCGGTGATCGAGCTGCACACGGGAACTTATGCTGAAACGCGGGGTGCCCAGGCCAGACAGGAGTATGCTCGGTTGACAGCGGCAGCCGAGATGGCTGATGAGCTGGGGCTGGTTGTTAACGCAGGCCACGGGCTCCACTACCATAATGTCGAGGCCATCGCTGCCATTCCGGGGTTGCATGAGCTCAACATCGGTCATGCAATTATTGCCCGAGCATTGTTTGTCGGTCTGGCTGAGGCCGTGGCAGAGATGAAGCGGCTGATGATTGCCGGCCAAGAAGCCGGTTTGTTGGCAACACTTGAGGCCCACGACGAAGACCACGCTTATGATCATGACAATGGCTACGCCGACTGCGGTTCGCGGGGCTAAGTCGTGATTCTGGGTATCGGCACGGATGTGGCACGCATCGCACGTTTTGAGCGGGCCATGGCGCGTCATGGCGAACGTTTTGTCGAGCGGATTCTCGGTACGGCAGAACGCATCGCTTTTGCTGAGCGCGGCCAGCCGCCGGCGTTTCTGGCTAAACGTTTTGCGGCCAAGGAAGCCTTCGTCAAGGCGCTGGGTACCGGGCTGCGGCACGGCATCAGCTGGCAGGATATCCAAGTCAGTAACGATGCACTGGGTCGGCCAGTGCTGTTGCTGTCTGGCCGAGCCCAAGAGACGGCGACGGTTGCGGGGGTGAATGCCATGCATCTGTCGCTGTCAGATGAGGCAGATGTGGCAATCGCTTTTGTGGTGCTGGAAGGC
Source organism: Halomonas sp. (assembly GCF_052095765.1). Taxonomy (GTDB): domain Bacteria; phylum Pseudomonadota; class Gammaproteobacteria; order Pseudomonadales; family Halomonadaceae; genus Halomonas. The sequence goes on along the minus strand of NZ_JBQDJZ010000066.1, from coordinate 2,130 downwards.
TGAGCGATATACTGGCGCCACACTGCTTGTTGCAGATTTTTCACAGGGCCACGACATGCAATTTCCCACCCTCGAGCAGACCATTGGCAACACACCACTGGTTCGCCTGACACGTATTACTGCCGGCCACAACAACCTTTTACTGGCCAAGCTGGAAGGCAACAATCCGGCGGGATCGGTCAAGGATCGTCCCGCCCTTAGCATGCTTGATCAGGCGGAAAAGCGCGGTGCTATCCGGCTGGGCGACACTCTGGTTGAGGCGACGTCGGGCAATACCGGCATTGCCCTGGCCATGGCGGCTGCCATCAAAGGCTATCGATTGGTGCTGATCATGCCGGAAAGCTCGTCCAGTGAGCGCAAGCAGGCCATGGCTGCCTATGGTGCCAGACTAATCGAGGTCAGCCGTGAAGGCGGCATGGAAGAGGCCCGGGACCTGGCTGACGCGATGGTAGCGCGGGGAGAAGCCAAGGCTCTGGACCAGTTCGCTAACCCGGACAACCCACTGAGCCACTATGGCTCTACCGGTCCTGAGCTATGGCGGCAGACCGGAGGCGCCCTGACGCATTTCGTCAGCGCCATGGGCACCACGGGCACTATCATGGGTGTGTCGCGTTATCTCAAGGAGCAGAACCCGGCGCTGCAGATTGTTGGTCTGCAGCCCGAGGACGGTGCCAGTATTGCCGGTATCCGGCGCTGGCCAGAGGCGTATCGGCCAGCAATTTTCGAGCCGAACCGGGTTGATCAGGTGTTGGATATCAGCCAGCGTGACGCCGAAGAAAGCATGCGCCGCCTGGCCCGTGAAGAGGGCATTCTGGCCGGTGTATCTTCTGGAGGCGCTTTGGCTGGCGCATTACGCGTAGCAGAAACTGTCGAGAATGCGGTCATTGCGTTTATTGTCTGTGATCGTGGAGATCGCTATCTGTCCACTGGTCTGTTTGTTACCCAGGCCTGAGCCTGAACGACGCAGGCAAGGAGCTGTTGCATCATGGTGAAAGTGCGTGAGGATCAGCCACTGACAGAAGATGGCAGGGTTGACGTCGAGCGCTGGATCGAGCGTCTTCAATGCGAAGTGCCGTTGCATGATGTCGGCAAGATGCGCAAGGCGTGCGAGCTGGCCGAGACCCTGGAGCGGGAAGCCGACCGTCCCCATCGGGTGTGGCTTGAGCAAGGGTCCAGTTTCCGCATGGGCCTCGAGATGGCTGATATTCTTTCGGAGCTGCGTCTTGATCAAGAGGCGCTGGTGGCTGCGGTACTCTACCGTGCTGCTCGGGAGGGCATGCTGACGCTGGACAGGGTGGAACAGCTGTTTGGTGCCGAGGTGGCGCGCCTGATTGATGGTGCACTGCAAATGGCCGCCATCGATAGGGTTCAGATCACGTCAGATGGGGCCGGGCAGCATAACCAGCAGGAAAATGTGCGCAAAATGCTGGTGGCGATGATTGATGATGTGCGAGTCGCACTGATCAAGATCGCCGAGCGTACCAGCGCTTTACGCCAAGTGCGCAATGCGCCCCGCGAGAAGCGCATTCGGGTGGCCCGTGAAGTATTTGATGTCTATGCGCCGCTGGCGCACCGGCTGGGTATTGGGCATCTCAAGTGGGAGCTTGAGGACCTGTCGTTTCGCCACCTGCATGAAGACGACTACAAGGCCATCGCCAAGCTGCTGGCCGAGAAGCGCCTGGATCGCGACTACTACATCAATGAAGTCGTCGAGACACTCAAAGGGCTGATGGATGCTCAAGGCATCGCACGCTATCAGGTTGATGGTCGGGCCAAGCACATTTATTCCATCTGGCGCAAGATGCAGCGCAAACACATTGATTTTTCCCAGGTGAACGACATCCGTGCCGTGCGCATCCTGGTGCCGGAGGTCAGCGACTGCTACGCCATGCTGGGCATTGTGCATTCGCGCTGGCATCACGTGCCCAATGAGTTTGACGATTATATTGCCAACCCCAAGCAGAATGGCTATCAGTCGCTGCATACCGCTGTTTTTGGCCCAGAGAACAAGGTGCTGGAGATCCAGATTCGCACCTTTGCCATGCATGAGGAAGCCGAGCTTGGTGTCTGTGCTCACTGGTGCTACAAAGGACATGATACTGGCGGTAAAAGCTCTAGCTACGACGACAA
>NZ_JBQDJZ010000065.1:0-16360 GCF_052095765.1 Halomonas sp. | reverse complement strand
GATCAGCCAGCGGATTCTGGCCTTCAGGCCAGGGGGATGTCAGCAGCGCTTGGATATCTGCCTCGGGCACACTGGCCACATCGCTGTGCTGCCAGCTCGGCGACATGTCTTTTTCGATCAACAACGCCCGCACGCCTTCAACGAAGTCCCCCAGCTTGCAGCACTGAACGGATAACACCAGTTCGTCGCGGAAGGCGTCGGCAAGACTCGAGTGGCGATGGCGCTCCAGCATGCGCCACACCAGGTGGGCCGTCATCGGGCAGCCGTTGGCCAGCCGCTTCCGATTCGCAGCCAACCAGCCATTCTCGTTGGTATCAGCCAAGATTCTGGCCACCGCGGCAGCTGGATCATCACGGCCAACCAGTGCCTGAATATGGTCGAGATGTGGCCACGTCTGCGCATCCGGCGCGGCAGTGCGGTTCTCAAAGCGATCAAGCACTGACTGTACCGCCGCACGCTTGCTGGCCGGGCTCCGATCCCCATAGTCAGCCTCACTCAGCGCAGCAAGCAGCGCATCCCGCGAGTCACGTGGCACAAAACGATCCGCCATGCCCAGATCCAGCGCATCACGCCCGTTCAGCTGGGCGCCGGTCAGGCCGAGATAGGCGCCAACCCCCTCGGGCATCTTGTGTAGGAACCAGCTGGCACCCACATCGGGATACAGGCCGATGGTGATTTCCGGCATAGCAATGCGCGTAGTTTCCGTGACAATGCGCTGATAGCCGCCGGCCAACAGCCCGAGCCCACCGCCCATTACAATGCCGTCGCCCCATACCAACAGTGGCTTAGGAAAGGTATGCAGCCGGTAGTCAAGGCGGTATTCCGCAGTAAAATATGTCTCAGCAAACAGGCTATCACGCCCCGAGCCACGGTTATCGCCCTCTTCAGTAAGCGATCGGTACAGCGCCACCACATCGCCACCGGCACAGAACGCCTTGTCGCCTGCCCCTTCCAGCCACACAGCGACTACGCTGCTATCAACCGCCCAGCTTTCAAGCTTCGCCTCAAGACGCTGAATCATTTCCAGCGACAGCGCATTAAGGGTACGTGGTGAATTGAGGCAAACCATACCAATTCGCGAATCGTCACCAACAGGTATTTCATCAAAACTGACCGCAAGGTCTGACATTGATGTCTCTCCAAACCATAAATGGATAGGTTGAAATTTACTGTAGCGACTCGATGACACCATCAGCCAGCAGCCGACGTGCCACAATCAAGCGCATGATCTCGTTGGTGCCTTCAAGAATCTGGTGCACCCGCGTATCGCGCACCAAACGCTCAAGCGGGTACTCGCGAATGTATCCGTAGCCGCCGTGCAGCTGTAGAGCTTCGTTGCAGATATTGAAGCCCACGTCAGTGGCGAAGCGCTTGGCCATGGCACAGTAAGCACTGGCCTCTGGGTCGGCGCTATCAAGCCGCCAGGCCGCATGACGCACCATCAGCCGGGCCGCCACCAGCTCGCTGGCCATATCGGCTAGTTTGAACTGCAGCGCCTGAAAGGCTGACAGCTCACGGCCGAACTGCTTACGCTCGCTCATGTAATCGCGCGCCAGTGTCAGGGCATGTTGGGCGGCACCCAACGAACAACTGGCAATGTTGAGACGGCCCCCATCGAGTCCCTTCATGGCGAACCGGAAGCCTTCACCCTCTTCCCCCAGCCGATTGATCGCTGGCACTCTTACCCCATCGAAACTGATCAGCGCCGTGGGCTGGCTTTTCCAGCCCATCTTGTCTTCATTTTTACCGTACTCGATTCCCTTGGCATCGGCCGGCACGACAAAGGCCGATACACCACCGGCACCGCTGTCGGGCGCCCCCGTGCGCGCCATCACCACCAGCACCTGAGTAGAACCGGCTCCCGAGATGAACATCTTGCTACCCGAGATGACGTACTCATCGCCCTCACGCACCGCCCGAGTACGCAGATTGGCGGCATCCGAGCCAGAGCCCGGCTCGGTCAGGCAGTAGGAACCCAGCGCCTGGCCGGCGATCATGTCAGGTACCAGCTGTTCGCAAAGTTCTTCGCTACCCCAGTTGGCAATCATCCAGGTGACCATGTTGTGAATGGTCAGATACGCAGTGGTTGAGATGCAGCCCTGGGACAGCTGCTCAAAAATCAGTGACGCATCGAGACGTGACAGGCCGAGCCCGCCCTTCTCTTCAGGGGTATATACCCCCAAAAAACCTGCCTCACCCGCACGCTGGATGACATCCACCGGAAAATGAGAGCGGACATCCCAGTCAGCGGCATGATCAACAAGCTCTGCCTGGGCAAAGTCCCGGGCGGCATCGGCCAGCGCCCGCTGGTCTTCGGTCAGCGAAAAATCCATGGAAACCTCTCTTCGTTGGACCCTGGGTAAGCCAGGCTGGTGTTAAAAAACACTCACCAGTCATTCCCGGGGCAAAGCAGAATGACACCAACCTAGCAGGTGCTTGGTTTATGCCATATCACCCCATGGTCGAACAAGCACTTTACGTTAACGTCAACCTCGTCTAGTGTTTCATCAAGGTGGAAGTTCAAAGACTGCCACCAATCTACAGGGAGTGACACCATGAGCAAGGATCCACCCCAACCTGGGGACAAACACATAAGCGTGTCGCTATCAGAGCAACAGCGCAGCTGGACCATTGGTGAGCTGGCGCGTCAGTTTGAGGTAACACCGCGCACTATCCGCTTCTATGAACAGGAAGGCCTTCTGGCACCACAACGCATGGGGCAGAAACGTATTTATCGGCCCCGGGACCGAGTGCGCCTGAAACTGACCCTACGTGGCAAACGGCTGGGCTTTTCACTGGCGGAAATCCGCGAAGTCATCACCATGTATGACGCCATGCCGGGCGGAAACGCGCGACAGCTTCAACGTCTGCTGGAAATTCTGGCTCAGCGGCGGGAAGAGTTGGATCGCCAGCTAGAGGATATCCACTTGATGCGCATAGAAATTGACAACGTCTATCAGCGAGCCAGAGAAACATTGCGCCAGCTGGAAAAACAGACCTAAGCCGCCATAGCTACCCGTTCCCACCTACAAAAAGGATACAAGACGATGCCACGCCAGATCGCAACCTTCAGTTACGTCAGCGGCACCAGCGATACGCCGCTCAAGGGCCAGACCATCGGCGACTGCTTCGATGAAACAGCAGCACGTTTCCCCGAGCGGGACGCACTGATCAGCCGCCACCAATCACTGCGCTACAGCTGGCAACAGCTTCAGGCAGAGGTGAACAAGGCGGCCCAGGCGCTGCTGGCCCTCGGCGTGACCAAAGGCGAGCGGGTAGGCATCTGGTCGCCAAACTGTGCCGAGTGGACTATCACGCAGTTTGCCACCGCCAAAATCGGTGCAGTCCTGGTCAATATCAACCCCAGCTACCGTAGCCACGAGCTGGACTACGCGCTGCGACAGTCCGACACCTCGACCCTGATATTGCAGGGCATGTTCAAGTCGTCCGACTACGTGGCCACCTTGGCTGAGCTGGCACCAGAAATTGACCAGCCCCTCTCTCCACCTAACGATTCAGCACCTGGAAAAATACCCGGCCAACTCAACAGCACCCGCCTGCCCGCGCTGAAACGCGTTATTTGTCTGGATGAAAACCATTGCCGCCCGGGAACTCTCAGCTGGCAACAGATGCTTCGCCATGCCGACCAGGTCAGCCAAGAAACACTGGATGAATTACAGGCAACGCTACAGTTCGACGAGCCAATCAACATCCAGTACACCTCTGGCACCACCGGCGCGCCCAAGGGCGCTACCCTGTCGCACCACAATATCCTCAACAACGGCTTCTTTGTGGCCCGCACCCTGGGCCTGTCTGAAAAGGACCGTATGGTCATCCCGGTACCGCTGTATCACTGCTTTGGCATGGTGATGGGCAACCTTGGCTGCGTGACCCACGGCGCGGCCATGATCTATCCCAGCGATGGCTTTGACCCGCTGATTACCCTGGAAACCGTGGCCGAAGAGAAAGCCACCGCCCTCTATGGCGTGCCCACCATGTTCATTGCCGAGCTGGAGCACCCCGAGTTCGAGCGTTTTGATCTCTCCACCCTACGCACTGGCATCATGGCCGGCTCCATCTGCCCGATCGAGATCATGCGCCAAGTCATCGACAAGATGAACATGCAGGACGTCACCATCTGCTACGGCATGACCGAAACCAGCCCGGTGAGCTTCCAGACTCAGACCGATGCGCCACTGGAAAAACGTGTTACCACAGTGGGTACGATTCACCCGCACTTGGAGGTCAAGTTGGTCAGCCCGGAAACTGGCGCAGTAGTACCGCGAGGTGAAACCGGCGAACTGTGCACCCGTGGCTACAGCGTGATGTTGGGTTACTGGAACAACGAAGAAGCCACCGATAAGGCCATCGACGCCGCCGGCTGGATGCACACCGGCGACCTGGCCACGATGGACGACGAAGGCTATGTAGCCATCGTTGGCCGCATCAAGGACCTAATCATTCGCGGCGGCGAGAACATCTACCCGCGTGAGATAGAAGACTTCCTCTACACCCACCCGGCCATTTCTGATGTTCAGGTGATTGGCGTGCCCGATGAGAAATATGGCGAAGAAGTGATGGCTTGGGTCAAGGTAGCTAGCGGCCAGGCGCTGGATGAAGATGGGCTCAAGACGTTCTGCAAAGGCAAAATTGCCCATTATAAAGTGCCGCGGTATGTGAAATTCGTGGATGAATTCCCGATGACCGTCACCGGCAAGATCCAGAAGTTCAAGATGCGCGAGGAAGCAACACACGAGCTGGGACTGTAGATCAACTACCTGCCACATCCGCCTGACCTGCAGGTCGGGCGTTGAACTTGCCGAGAATGCTGAGAGCGGCAGCTCGAATCTGGAAGAAGACACCGGCACCTGGTAAGCCGTGTGGTGCCACAAGCATTACCACTAACCATCATTATCAGGAGCAGCCTGCTTCATTGTGTTGAAATAGCGCTGCTCTTTTGTATCCGACTGGTGTCAGTGGTTCGGCGTTTCCTGCCAGCGCTCTTGCTCAAACTGTTGTTTTCCCACGTGTTCAGACAAAGCCAGATGGATTCTTTCCAACGCCTACTACTCTAGAGCTCCACACCCTTCTGCGCCACGATGCCTTGGTCGTTGAAGGCGTGTTTCACCACTTTCATTTCGGTGACGGTGTCTGCAAGCTCGATCAGCGCCTTAGGCGCGTAGCGGCCGGTGACGACCACATGCTGCATCGCCGGGCGTGACTGCAGGTCGTCAAGCACGCGGTCGATATTCAGGTAGCCTTGATGCAGAGCGATGTTGAGCTCATCGAGCAACACCATCTGGTAGCTCTCATCGCTGAGCATCCGACAAGCTTCTTCCCAGGCCTTTTCGGCCGTGCGAATGTCGCGCTCGATATCCTGGGTGTCCCAGGTGTAGCCCTCGCCCATCACCCGGTAGTCAACGTTAGGCAAGCCACTGAAAAAGGCTTCTTCGCCGGTGCTGAACGAGCCCTTGATAAACTGCACCACGCCGACTTTCATACCATGGCCCAAGGCGCGAGCCATCATGCCAAAGCCGGAACTGCTCTTGCCTTTACCGGGACCGGTCAGCACCAGCAGCAAACCCTGTTCGCGGTCGGCGGCAGCGATGCGCTCGTTCATGATGCGCTGCTTGATGGCCATGCGCTCGGCATGGCGGGCGGGGTCGATTTTGCGCTGTGTCATAGTGTGGCTCCTGAGATAAAAGCGGCAAATGAATATCGCCAAGATAGATAATCGATAGCAGAAAAGTTAACGCCAGCGGTGAACTTAGGCCACCGGCACAAACACCGGCGCACCGTTAACCTGTGCCGTGGTCAGCCGCTGGCCATACAGCCGCTCCAGCGCCTGAGGTTCCAGCATGGCATCCCGCGGCCCCCAGCAGGCTTCGCCGTCAGGGTAAAGCAGCAAAATCTGGTCGCACCATCGAGCTGCCAAGTTCAGGTCGTGCAGGCACATTATCACCCCGCAGCCAGCGTTAGCCTGCTCGGTCAGCAGGCGCATTACCGCCACCTGATGATGCAGATCCAGATGATTGGTCGGCTCGTCAGCCAGCCAGATATTTGGCGATTGAGCCAACACCGTAGCCAGGCCGACCCGCTGGCGCTCGCCACCGGAAAGCGTCGACAACAACCGCTCGCTGAGCGCTTCGAGATCCAACCGCTCAAGCGCCGCCTGAACCCGGGCAAAGTCTTCCGGCCCCTCGCGCCGCCACGGCGACAGCCAGGGGTAGCGGCCGATCATGGCAGTCTCGCGCACGCTTGCCGGAAAACCGACCTGGCTGTCCTGGAATACCACGCCCAATGCCTGGGCCACTTGACGACGTTTCAGCTGATCCAGTGGCGTTGTATCAAGTTCAATGTGGCCACTACGAGGCACGCGCAGTCCGGCCAGGGTATGCAGCAGCGTAGTTTTACCTGAGCCGTTAGGGCCGAGCACCCCCCAGCGTTCTCCGGGCCGGATAGTCAGGTTGAGCGCCCGCCCCGACGCGCGACCGGGAACATCGATGACCAGCTCATGGACGCTGAGCCTGCGAGGTTTGAAAGCAACCATCAGCGGCTCCGGTACAGCAACAGCAGAAAGCCCGGCACCCCGAGCATGGCGGTGATCACGCCGACGGGAAGCTGCTGCGGGGCAATCATCGTGCGCGCCAGCGTATCGGCCAGCGTCAGCAAGATGCCACCCGCCAACAAGCTGGCGGGTAAAATCACGCGCTGATCGTTGCCCAGTACCAGCCGCAGCATGTGCGGGACCATCAGGCCAACAAAACCGATGCTGCCAGCCGTGGTCACTGCTACTGCCGTAACCAGGCTGGCCAACAGATACAGTGCCCATTCCACTGGGCGCACCGCCACACCCAGCGCCGCCGCTGTCATGCCACCACGAGCCAACACGTTCAGGGTGCGCCCTAGCGGCATAACGACCAGCAAACTGACCACGGACAACACCAGAACTGGCCAAGCACGCTGGGCATACGCCAGGTCGCCCATCAACCAGTACAGCATGCCGGGCAGCCGTTCCATGGGGCTGATCGCCAGTAAAAAGGTAATCACCGCGCCCCAACCAGTAGCCATCACTACGCCGGTCAGTAGCAGGCGCACTGGCGTCCAGCTGCCGGTACCCTGTGCCAGGCCAAACACAATCAATGTTGACAGCAAGGCACCAGCAAACGCCGATGCCGAGATCAAAGCCGCTCCCAGCCCTGCCATCATCGCCAACAGCGCAGCCACCGCCGCCCCACCAGACAACCCCAGCACAAAAGGATCAGCCAGCGGATTACGTAGTAGTACCTGCATTAATGCACCCGACAGCGCCAGCAAAGCACCGGTGCCGAAGGCGGCCAACGCACGCGGCAGACGCAGTTCAACAATCAGAGTACGGTGCAGGCTGTCGCCCTCACCGCCCAGCACGGCAAGCAGCTCAGCGGGTGATATCGCCACGCTGCCCACACTGACAGCCATACCGATGGCCAGCACAGCGACCAGCCCCAGCCATAACAGTGGCTTGTAACGCTGCCCAAGCGCATCGTTTGGCTGATGCAACGCCGGGTTTTCAGCGGCGCTCACGAACACCATCCAGCACTTGGCACAGCAAGCGGGTGCCATCCAGCAACCGGGGTGTAGCGCGCTGCACCAGGTCAGGGTCGATCACAAACAGGTTGTCTTGCTCAACAGCACGCAGCTGGGGAAAGCGCAGCCAGCTTTCATGCCAGGTGGTGTCAGTCGCATCCTTTCCACCCGTAATAATCACTTCCGGATCAGCGGCCAGGACATTTTCAATGCTGGGTTTAGGCACCAGGGCATCGGCATCAGCGAACAGCGTCTGCCCGCCACAGATTGCCAGTGAGCGGCTGATCCAGTGTTCACCATTAACGGTCATCAACGGTTTGTCCCACACCTGATAGAATACAGATACTGGCGCCGCGTCCTGATAGTCGGCCTCAAGCAAGGCTACGCCTTCAAGTAACCGCTGCGCCTCGGCACGTGCCTGAGACTCGTGGCCAGTCAGCTGTCCCAACTGCTCAAGCGTATCGGCAATGGCCGCGAAGTCCTGAGCGTCAGTAAAATAAACAGGCACGCCGAGGGCTGATAGCTGATCAAGCTGAACTGCAGGGTTACCGCCCTGCCAGGCCAACACCAGGTCCGGCTCAAGCGCCAGAATGGCCTCGCTATCGAGGCGGTCATACCCCCCCACCCGAGGCAGCGCTTCAGCCTCGGGGGGGTAGTCACTGTAGCTGACCGCACCGACCATGGCGTCTCCCGCGCCCACCGCATACACCAGCTCAACCAGGTTCGGCGAGAGTGCAATGATGCGCTCAGCGGGTGAGCCCAGGCACACTTCCCGGGACAAATCGTCGGTGAGACAGACTGACTGGCTGTCATCACCAACCGCCGTCTGCGCTGTCACCACAAGGCTGGCAGCAACAGACACTGCCAGACAGCCACGGGCCAGAGGAAAACTGAAGTTAACGGCCATCGAATCCGACACTCAGCATGGCGCTGCGTCCAGCATTTTTATAGCCATAGTCGTCAAAGGTGTTGTAGGCCGTCACGTAGTCTTTGTCGAAAACGTTATTCACATTAATCCGGGCAAACCAGGCCGGTGCAAAGTGCCAGGTGGCACGTAGATCAACTAGGCCATAGCCGCCAAGTCGGTGGTTATTGTCGGCATCTTCATAGCGATGATTTTCAGCAATCACTGAACCGCCCAGCTCCCAGTCGCCAACGCTGTGATCGGCATCCAGACGCAGTGTCTGGCTAGCCTCACGCCGCAGGCGTTTGCCAGTGGCACGATCCTCGGGGTCGGCCCAGGTCAGGGCAGCACGCAGATCCCAGTCGTAAACGCTGGCACCGACCCCCAGTTCGACACCGCGCAGACGCGCTTTATTGACGTTATAAGGCGCATAGCGTCCACCAATAAATTCATTGGCGATCATCTTTTTCACATCGGTCTGATAGGCTGCCAAGTCCCAGTAGCCGGTGCTGTACTGCCCTCTCAGCCCCACTTCGTAGGTTTTGGATGTTTCGGGATCAAGATCGGGGTTAGCAAAGCCGGGATAGTACAGTTCATTGAAAGTGGGTGCGCGAAATGCCGTGCCATAGCTAGCGCGGGCAGTATGGTTGTCATCGATGTCATAACCCAACGCCAGACTGCCCGTGAGCTTGTTACCGTAGGCTTCATTGTCATCATGGCGCAGCGCGGCCTGAACCGTCAGCGGTGAGAAATCCAGCAGCCCTTGGGCAAAGACTGCGGTGTTGTCGCGGCTGTCCGTGTCATAGTGGGTGGTACTGTCCACTTTGTCCTGCGCATACTCGGCACCCACAATCAGCTGGTGGTTACCCAGCGTCAAGGTGTTGTCCAGCCGAGCTGTCTGCGTTTTGGTGTTGAATACACCAGGAAACGACGAGAAATCTTCCAGTTCGTCACGCGCTTCGCTCAGCGTCACCCGCCCCGACCAGTTGTCATTGATATCCAGCTCGCCGTAAACACCGGCCACCTGCTGAACATAATCGTTATCGCCACCGATATATTCCGAGTTGCCCCGACCACGCAGCGCCAGTACGCCAACCCTTGCGCTGTCTCCCAACTCCTGGGAGACACGCACCAGGGCGCTGGTATTGTCATAGCCTTTTTTATCCCCGCCTTCGCGCAGTGCAATGCCATCTGTTTTCATATGGCTGGCCGCAAAGTGATAACGGGTACCACCTTCGCTACCCGACAATGAAGCGCTACCACGGCGGGTATCAAAAGAGCCGCCCCCCAGGGTGACTGATGGTGATGGGCCACCTTCTCCTTCAGAGGTGAACAGTTGCACCACACCGCCCACCGCATCGGCACCATAAAGACTGCCTGCCGGGCCACGCACAATTTCAATGCGCTCAAACATACGCGGGTCAAAAAATTGCCAGGCGGCTCCACCTGCTGTAGCCGAACGCAGGCGGATACCGTCGATCATCAGCAGCGTGCCACTATTGCCGGCACCACGAATGCTGACGCCGGTCGTTTTGCCAAAGCTGCCGTTGGCGTTGACGTTGACGCCGGGCTGACCGCGCAGCAGATCGGTAATATCCATCGGGTCCTGCTCGCGGATAGTGGCTTCGTCGATCACGGTCACCGACGCCAGGGTGTCATCAGCGGTGCGCGGGGCACGTGTAGCGGTAACGGTGATCGGATTCAGGCGATCAACACCCGGCACAGGTTGTTCAGTGTCGCTCTGGGCCAGAACAGTTAGCGGAGACAGGCACAATGATGCACCCGCGATGCCCAGAAAGCGCAAACGAAGGGGGGAGTAAACAACGGTCATGGTGATCCTCGGTGCCGCGCGCACCCGCGCGAGTAATTACTTAGAACCGGCACGGAGGCTGAGGGGGCAAGAATCTGACGCTAAGACGACCTGCTCCACCCCGGGTTGCCCACCGCATCCTGGTATGAGCTTTCTGGCCGGTCTCCGGGCTGACGAGCGGCATCATTGCTTGATACCTGGTCTACCGCCTTCCCGGGTGCTGAAGCACTCAGTGGCATGAAAGTAGACCCTGACTCGATCACCGTTGCGGGGGCAGCGTCGGTCTTGTCTCTTAGCTGTAAGTTTCTAAGAGACTCACCGACTTCCCGTTTCATCTGCCTTGGCCTGCGCAGACACCTGAAAGTTGCGCGTAAACTAGCAACTGGGTCATGGAAGGTCAATCGTGCTCGCCAGCTCACGTACCAGTCCGTGGCGCACATACCACACCTGCGCGGCGCGCTTTACGGCGTCCTGGGCAAGCCAGCCGGCCAGATCTCGCAGGCGGCGCGCCTCAGCTGCTATCGGCACAATGCCGCGCCCGACTTCGTTCAGAATCACTATCACCTCGATGCTCTGCTGGCGCTCCAGCACCAGTAACTCATCAAGCTTGTCGGCCAGCGCCGCCCGCAGGGCATCGTCACTGGTCTCATGCTCTATCCGTCGCCCAATCTCATCAAGCCAGCCGCTAACCACCAGCGTTTTATCTGCCGCTTTCTGCGCTAGACATGAGCTGTCTCCAAGCTCGCCGACACGAGCCCAATGTGCCAGCGGGTACTGCCTAGTTACGGCGTCGCGCTTTCCGGCGCAGGCACCACCGATGAAGACTTGCATTGGCCGTCTCCGGTCAGAATGAAACGATAACCCTGGGCTTGATCGACGATGCTATCCCAGAAGTCGACGCCTTCGAGGTGCCGACGCAGCTCGCGAATCGTTCCGCCATGAGTCACCACCAGCAGCCGGCACTGCCCCAGCTCGGTGGCACGCTCACGGGCTTCGTTGAGCCATTCGATGAGCCGAGCGCCCAGTTCATCGGCGCGCTCACCGCCGGGTGGTGCAATGGCCCCGCGTTTATCGACCCAGGCGCGATAATCGCTGCGCTCTACCAGCTCTTCGTAGGTATGTCCTTCATAGTCGCCGAAGCTGAGCTCACGCAGGCGCAGATCAAACTGCGCGTCAGGCCAATCGCGGCCTTCAGAAATGATGCTCAGAGTCTGGCGACAGCGGATCAGGTCACTGCAATACACCACATCGAAGTGCCAGTCGGCTAGCGCTTTGCGTAAACGCTCCAGCCCCGGCGCGGCGGCAGACATATCCAGCGGAATATCCTGGTGGCCCTGGTAACGCCGCTGCAGATTCCAGGCGGTCAGACCGTGACGAACTGCCACCAGCTCAAGGTCATCAGTAACAGCCATAACTCTCCTCCTTCGATTGCCGCACCCAGCATATCGCCATTGATACCGCTAAACAGTCGGCGCATGGCTAGACCATACAGTGACAGAAACACTATCAGCGTCAGCATTAGCCATACGGCCAGCGCCATATTACCCCACGCCAGCCACACCAAAGGTGCCAATGCGGCGAACCAAAGGTCACGCCGGGAAAGACTCTGTTGCCAGGCATGGGCGAGCCCTTCATGGCGCGCAGCAGCGACCTCAACCAGCAGCACCACCGCGCCTAAACGCCCCAGGCCGATGATGGCAACCAGCCACCACAGGCTGGCTCCGGCGTCGATCAGCGCCCAGACCAGAGCGGCTTTCCAGGCCAGCAGAAACACCAGCGCGATCACCGCAAAAGCCCCGATACTCGAATCCTTGAGAATTTCCCAGCGACGCGCCAGCGACGCGTTGCTGCCCAGCGCATCGGCCAGATCCATCACGCCGTCCAGGTGCAACCCACCACTAAGCGCTACCCACAGGCTAAGCAACAACAGCGCCTGCAAGGGCGCGGGCAGCAGCGTACCGGCCAGTTGGGTAACACCCACCGCCAAAACGCCAATCAGCATCCCCATCAGTGGATAACTGCGCGCCGCCCAGCGTCGCGTGTTGGCATTCCACGGACAAACCAGCGCCACTGGCAGGCGAGTAAGAAACTGCACAGCCAGCACCAAACCAAAGCCGGCGTCCCTGAGTGTTTTCCTCATGCTTTTCTCATGTTTTTATCAACCGCGCTACCGTGTGACTTCCAGTCAATCGCCACTCCGGCAGCCACTTCGATAACGCGCTGCGCCTCGCCTGCCAGCCAGCAGTGCAGCTGCTGAAGAAAGGCTACATAGCGCCACACCAACGTCTCTTGCGGTGGTAGATCCTCATTAAGATCGTTGGATACCACCACCAGGGAGAGCTTTCTCTGTCTTGCGCACTCAAGCGTTGCTTCCAGCTCGGCAAGGCCCCGGGCCTCAAGCTGGCTGTTCGACCAGGCCTCCTCTCCCGGCTCTGCCGACGACAACGGGTCGACCTCCGATTGAAACAGCCACTGGCTGGCCCACAGCGTCAGACAGTCTAACAACACCGTGCTGCCCAAGGGCACCTGGGCCAGCGCTTCGGTCACTGCCAGCGGTGTCTCCAGCGTGTGCCAGCCACTACCTCGCTGCCGGCGGTGGCGCTCGATACGCTGCGCCATCTCGGCATCGCTGGTCCGGGCAGTGGCCAGATAATACAGCACCCCGCCCTGTCCGGCGTTTGCAGCGCGCAGTTCAAGTGCCAGTCGCTCGGCCACAGCGCTCTTGCCCGAGCGCGCTCCGCCGGAGACAAAGACGATCACACTCGGCCTTCCCGTATTTGGTGTCGCTGACTTTTCCATTCTTCCAGCGCACCAAACAGCTGCCGGTTGGCTGCGGATTCGTGCAGCGCCAGCCGTAGCCAATGCCCGTCGAGCCCGGCAAAGTTATGGGTATGACGAGCAACAAAGCCGCGCTGCAGGAGAAACTCCATCAGCGCTTCGCTAGCATCCGGCAAGGTTTGTCCATTCCCGATGTCACCCAGCAGATAGAAGTTGGCATGGCTTGGCGGTACTACGAAACCTAGCTTAGCCAGGCGTTCGGGAAAGCTGCGCTCGGTGTCAAGCCAGGCATGGGTTCGCGCCGCATAATCGACATCGCTCAGCAGCGGCACCACCAGTGCTTTGGCCAAAGCATTAACGCTCCAGCTCATCTGCCGCTCGGCAAGGTGTCGACGTGTCTCTTTCGCTGCTAGCAGGTAGCCCAATCGAAGGCCCGGTACAGCGTAGAACTTGGTCATTGAGCGCAGCAGTATCAGATTTGAATAGCGCCCCAGCAAGTCAGTGAGTGCTTCATCTTGGGGTGTGAAATCGATGAAGGCTTCGTCGACGACTAGCGTCGTACCGTGGCGGTCGGCGACATCAAGCAGACGCTGGATAGCCGCTTTGGGAACCAGGCTACCCGTGGGGTTGTTGGGACGACAGATGAACACCAGCGCGCAGCCTGGCATGGCACGCTCAACGGCCTCGACATTGAGCAACATTGGCGCAGCGTGACCAGCCTGCGGGTCCGCTTCAAGCACCAGCGTCGTCACCGCGAGTCCGTAATGCGCACAGGCCCGAGCATACTCGGCAAACGTCGGTGTAATGATCAAGGCGCGCTGGCCAGCCCGAGGGCGAGAGTGCAGTGCGGCAGCAAGAAAAATTGCCTCGATGCCTCCGTTGGTCACCAGTACCTGCTCAGCCCCGACACCGTTATATTTGGCAATCGCCTGTTCAGCACTGCAGTCATCCGGATCCGGATATCGACCCAAGCTTGTAGCGACGTCGCCAAGCCATGCCCCCAGCTGCGCGATTAACCAGCCAGGTGGGCCCAGCGGGTTGATATTGGCGCTGAAATCCAGCATCGGCTGGTCCTGGGGCAAACCAAAGCGTGCCAGCAGTGGCCTGAGGCGCCCACCATGGATCGGCCAGCTATTACTCATGCAGTCACACTCCTCAGCGCAATCACCGCTAACATCAGCAGCAAAAAAGCGACCCAGCCGCCGTGCATCAGCCAGATGGCACGGCGGATATGTTCGGCTCGCAAGGGCGTAGTGTCATGTCCCAGCTCGGCACTTGGCGAGGCCACACCCTGGTAGTAGTTAACACCGCCTAGCCTCACCCCCAGCAGGTTGGCAACCATGGCCTCGGGCCAACCGGCATTAGGGCTGGCGTGGCGCTTCCTTGCGTGTGCCCGGGCCTGACGCCAGGTGTCAGTAAGCGTCCCCTTGCGTCGCATATGCGGCAGCAGCCAACTCGATAACCACAGACTCAAGGCTGTAAGACGCGCCGGCAGCCAGTTGGCAATATCGTCCAGACGCGCCGAGGCGCAGCCAAAGTCGCTGAAACGCGCGTTGCGATAGCCGACCATGGAATCCAATGTATTGACGGCCTTGTAGGCCAGCGCCAGCGGCGCGCCGCCGATCAAGGCCCAGAACAGTGGCGCGGTGATGCCGTCCACGCTGTTTTCCGCCACGCTTTCCACCGCACCGCGGGTCAGCTCAGCTTCGTTGAGCCTGTCAGTATCGCGCCCGACGATTTGTGCAAGCGCGCAGCGTGCGCCGTCAAGATCGCCGGCGATCAACGGGCGATACACCGCCATGCCGGCCTTGGCCAAGCCATGAGCGGCAAAGGTGGTGGCCAGCAGCACAAGCTCAGCGAGCAACGCAAGCCAAAGATGAATCTGGCTCAGCGCATAGAGCACACTCGTGCTGATTACCCAGGTACCGCCGACTACCGTCAACGCCAAACACACTCCCAGCCAGTAACGCCGCCGTGCGCTGCCATGGTTCCAGCGCCGCTCCAGCCAGCTGATCATTCGGCCGATGACGATTACCGGATGCGGCCACCCTTGGGGGTCGCCGAAGCAAAGGTCGAGCAGCACGGCCAGCAGCACCAGGCCCAGCAGCGGCCAGGACCATGGGCTAATGCACAGGGCCGTATCAGACTGATATGACAGCAGCGCGATGACGTCAGTCATCGTCGCCTCTGTTCTTGGGTTGAGCGCATTCAAGGGATCGCAAGATAACGGTATAAATACAATAGCCAATGGCTCGGCCCAGCAGTGTGCCTGAACCGGCATAGGGTGTGGGCTCGCCACGCTGGGTGGCCGCAATAATGATGGCATCGGTAGAGGTGCCAGTGGCCTGGGTGCCAGTGGTGACATCCTGGACACCGGCATCCGACAGCGCCCGCACCTTGGCTTCAGTGGCAGACAAGCAGGCATTGACTAACGCCGCGTCCTCAAGATGGCCATCCACCAACACCATCAGATTAATGGTGCCAGCCACCAGGCGCTCGTCATTATCTCCAGGCGCGGTGATATCCACCGCATTACCCACGCCGGCAGTAGCAGCAACCAGCACGCGCCGTTCACCAGCCTGAGCGCATTCGATAGCCAATCGACCTAGCGGCACTGCGGTCATCAGCGCGATGGCCTCACGGTCGGGAATCTCACGCTCGCCCAGCCAGCCGCGTAGGTCATGCTCTGGGCAGCAGCCGGCATAATCCTTGTCGACGTGAAAGTGGCAAAAATGCCGGTGCCAGCCCAGCCCCTGCCCGACCATCGCGCTGCTCAGGGTGCGCAGCGGCAGCGCGCTTTCAAACCACGCACAGCCAGCATCGCTACGCAGGGTCAGGCCGCTGCCAAAATCCAGCGACCTGATATTGACTGTACTGTCCTGTTTCATAGGGTATTTGTCACTGCGGAGCCTGCTGAATACCGGCATCTGCGAAAGTCGCCATCTCGGCAAGAATGTCGCAGGCCGCGTCGAGCACCGGAAAGGCCAATGCCGCGCCGGTGCCTTCGCCCAAACACAGATCAAGCGATAGCAGCGGCTGGGCATCCAGCGCAGCCAGGGCGTGGCTGTGGCCAGGCTCTCGTGAGCGGTGACCAAATACCAGATACGGCCTCAGCCCCGGTTCAAGCCGACAGCCCAGGAGCGCCGCTACGCTGGCAATGAAACCATCCACCAGCACGGGCACTCGCAGGGCGGCGGCAGCCAGGCAAGCACCGGCCATGGCACCGATTTCAAGCCCGCCGACCTTGGCCAGCACGTCCAGTGGGTCCTGTGGGTCTGGCGAGCGCGCCGCCAGCGCGCGCT
>NZ_JBQDJZ010000064.1:15360-17041 GCF_052095765.1 Halomonas sp. | reverse complement strand
AGCGTGATCTTCTGGCACTTGAACCCATTTAAGAGGTCGGTTTCTTCAATCGACTGATCGATTCGATCCTGCTTTTCTTCAGCAACCTGTTCGGCGGCTGGTTTGGCTGAGCATGGTACTGAAGTCGCATTGAGTGAGCCTGATATTTCACCGTAAGGAGGTGCCAGAGGTGAGCAACCAGATACGAGATCTCCGCCAGCCCGCCCCGGGTGCTGCAATGGGGCCGCCGAAGCTTGAGTTTCCTTGCGATTACGCGCTCAAGGTGGTTGGTGATGCGGCGGACGACTTTGGCGAAGCGGTTGCCAGAGTGGTCGAGCAGTTTGATCCTACTTTCGACGCCTCAACCATTGAGCTGGTAGCAAGCCGTAATGGGCGCTATCTCTCTGCGCGCCTCAGCATCCGTGCGACGGGAGAAGAGCAGATCAAGTCGTTGTTTGAGGCGCTTAAGGCCACAGGCCGCGTCCATATGGTGGTGTAAGAGTGTCATCCATCAGGCTGCATCGGCTGGGGCGGCGCCCCTACAAACCGGTGTGGCAGGCCATGCGCGAACTGACTGATCTGAGGGACAGCGGTACTGAGGATCAGCTGTGGCTGGTTGAGCACGATCCGGTTTTTACCCAGGGCCAGGCAGGTAAGCCTGAGCATCTGCTGATGCCCGGTGACATCCCGGTGGTACACACCGACCGCGGCGGCCAGGTGACCTATCACGGCCCGGGTCAGGTCATTGCCTATCCGCTAATTGATATGCGTCGTGCTCGGCTGGGTGTTCGCGAGTTGGTCAGTAACATCGAGAATGCTGTCATCAATCTGTTGGCTGGGTATGGCATTGCGTCATCTGCCCGCTCTGATGCGCCCGGTGTCTACGTTGGTGGGTGCAAGATTGCTTCGCTAGGGCTGCGTATCCGACGTGGCGCAAGTTTCCATGGGGTGGCGCTCAATGTCGATAATGACCTGTCACCGTTCCAGTGCATCAACCCGTGCGGCTATGCGGATCTTGAGATGACACGCATGGCTGACCTGATTATTGGGCAGATGCCCTCAGCCCTGACGGTAGGAGAGCGGCTGGCCGACTGTCTGGCGAAGGAGCTGGGCTGTGAGCTGCTCGAAGAGCCGGCTTAGTCGCTCGGTGGCCAGTACTGGCATTGACCACTGAATAGGGAGTGGTAGTGGATCATAAAAGCGCGCCCAGATGGACCGTCCGGGCGCGCTTTTGTTTAGAAGGCTTGCTTGTCTGATGCGCTCGTTAAAGAGCAGCGTGTGTTTGGTGTCTAGCCCACGTGACGCACGGGGATGATGTTAGGGTTGGGTTCCTGGTCCGGCACCCGGGCATGGGCAGACAGCTGCAGCCCAAGGTTGTTTTTCTCGAATACCTGGTCGGCACGATAGCTTGAGCGTACCAGCGGGCCGGAGGGCACTTCCATGAAGCCTTTCTCTAGGCCGACCTGGCGATAATGCTCAAACTCCTCCGGTGTGACCCAGCGCTCTACCGGCAAGTGGTTGCGGGTAGGGCGCAGGTATTGTCCCAGAGTGACGATGTCCACGCCAATCGCGCGTAAGTCGTCAAAGGTTTGGTAGATTTCTTCTTCGCTTTCACCAAGCCCCAGCATCAGGCTGGTCTTGGTGATGATGCGGGGATTGTGGCGTTTGGCATGGGTTAGTACATCCAGCGTTTTGCGGTAGC
>NZ_JBQDJZ010000064.1:0-15350 GCF_052095765.1 Halomonas sp. | reverse complement strand
AGCCAGCGCGGGGGTCACGCACGCGTTGGGTGAGCCGCTCCACGGTCTCCACGTTCTGGGCAAACACTTCCAGGCCAGAATCGACCACCTCTTCAATGGCACTGTGCAGACCGTCGAAATCCGGCGTCAGCGCTTCAACCACGACATCTGGCGTCAGCGACTTGATGGCCCGGATGCAGGCCGCATAGTGTCCGGCGCCACCATCTTCCAGGTCGTCCCTGTCTACCGAGGTCAGCACGATATAGCGCAGCCCCATCAACTTGACTGATTTGGCCGTGTTATCAGGCTCTTCAGCATCCAGCCAACCTTTGGGGTTGCCGGTATCGACAGCGCAGAAGCGGCAGGCCCGAGTGCAGACAGACCCCATCAGCATGATGGTGGCCGTGCCGTTACTCCAGCACTCGCCCATGTTGGGGCAGTGCGATTCAGCGCACACCGTGCTGAGCCGGTGGTCACTGACATTGCGTTTGACAGCCTCAAAGCGCTGTCCTGCCGGTATCTGGGCACGTAGCCATGAGGGCTTGCGCCCAAGATCCGTTTCGGACTCGCTGCTGGTGCGCTGTTTCATGCCATCCTTGATGGCTGTCGTACCCTGGGCGTTGCGGTATTTACTTCCGCTGGTCACCCGGTGTGAGCTCTGCTCGCTCATGCTGATATACCTCTCCACGGCGGCGTGTCACCTAGCGTGGCGACCCGATGATTCTGCTACCGGGCCGACGATAAGCGAAATAATTCAGACTAGCCAAGCGTACCATAAGCCGGTAATGCCTTGACAGTCAGGGCGGTAGTGCGGCGAAGTGGCTCCCATGCATGAAACAAGTGTAATAAGCTGACAAAGTGTCTCGCACCAAAGTGGTTTTTGCGCTATATTGCATCGCAGCATGGTTGTATCGGCTACTTTCATGGATATCATGAAAAATTATAATGATGGCGATGAAACCCAGGTGTTTCATACTGCCATGGTCACGGCTGTTGACTTCCATAACGCCGGATGGAGAGACCTTGTATGCCCCCTGAGATGATGACGCTATCACCCACTGCCTTATCAATGCTCGATCCCTTTGGCTTCGGGCGCTCTGCTTACGACTACTGGCGCGACACGCTGCAACGTAGCGTGTTGTACATGGATGTCATGCGTCAGCGCGGCAACCAGTATATCGAGCATATTGCCCAGACCAAGCCTAATGTACTGGGCTTCGACTCTGAAGAGCTTCTCGATGGTCGCTCCTTTGCGCGCCCGGTTAACTATGAACTTTTGCGGATTCTGCCTCCTGATGGAATGGAAACGGATCCGCAAATGCGTCCGTTTGTGGTGGTTGATCCGCGTGCCGGACATGGGCCGGGCATCGGCGGCTTCAAGCCCGACAGTGAGCTTGGCGTAGCGCTGAAGGCCGGACACCCCTGCTACTTCATCGGTTTTCTACCTTACCCTGAGCCGGGGCAAACTGTCGAAGACGTGGTTGAGGCCGAAATTGCTTTCATTCGCCACGTGAACTCTCTGCACCCGTTAACTGACGAAAAGGCCATGGTGGTCGGCAATTGTCAGGCGGGCTGGCAGATCATGATGGCCGCCTCCCTGGAGCCCGATGAGTTCGGTCCGATACTGATCGCCGGTGCGCCGCTGTCCTACTGGGCCGGTGAACGAGGCGGTGCGCCGATGCGCTACACGGGCGGCATGACCGGCGGCAGTTGGATAACCTCGCTGATGAGTGACATGGGTGCCGGTCAGTTCGACGGAGCTGGGTTGGTGGAAAATTTTGAGCGTCTCAATCCTGCCAATACTCTGTGGCGCAAGCAGTATCA
The DNA here is from genome assembly GCF_052095765.1 of Halomonas sp. Classification (GTDB taxonomy): domain Bacteria; phylum Pseudomonadota; class Gammaproteobacteria; order Pseudomonadales; family Halomonadaceae; genus Halomonas. The sequence goes on along the minus strand of NZ_JBQDJZ010000064.1, from coordinate 13,547 downwards.
GCTGTACTCTCAGGTCGATACAGAGGCCGAGCGCTATTTGGATTTCGAGCGCTGGTGGGGTGGGCACGTGGTGCTGGGTGGCGAAGAGATTCAGTACATCGTTGATAACCTGTTTATCGGAAACCGCCTGTCTACCGCCCAACTGGTGACATCTGATGGTCGCCGCATCGACCTGCGCAATCTGCGTTCGCCAGTGGTGGTGTTCTGCTCGCGGGGTGATGACATTACGCCGCCGCCCCAAGCACTCGGCTGGATTCGTGATTTGTATGACGACCAACATGACGTCGTGGCCAATGACCAGACCATTGTTTACTGCATGCACGACACCACCGGCCATCTGGGCATCTTTGTGTCGGGCAGTGTGTCACGCAAGGAGCATGCTGAGTTTACCGCCAACATGGACTTCATCGACGTGTTGCCGCCGGGGCTCTATGAAACCACGGTGTCGCGTGCTGATGAGCGTTCTGATGGTGAAGTCATTGAGCGTGACTATTTGCTGGAATTCCAGACTCGTAACTTTGAGGAGTTGAACCAGGAAATTCAGCATCGCCCTGAAGATGACCAGCGTTTCGCTACACTGGCGAGGATTTCAGAGATCAATCTGGGGCTATACCGGCAGTTCATTCGGCCGGCGATTCAGGCCGTGGCAACGCCTGAGTCGGCGCATTGGATGCGTCGTATGCACCCTAACCGCATGGGCTACCGCCTGTGGTCTGACAGCAATCCGCTGATGGCACAGGTGCCAGTGGTTGCTGAGATGGTTCGCCAGCACCGTCACTCGGTCAGTGAGGACAATGTGTTCCGTGCGTTGGAAGGGGTGCTGTCGAGTCAGATCACGCACGTGCTGGATGCCTTCCGCGAGCTGCGCGACCGTAGCACCGAACGACTGTTTCTTGATATTTATGGACAGCCGCTGTTGCAAGCGCTGGTCGGTCTGGGTGGAGATGCCCATGTGCATCGCCGCAGCCCGGGTACTGAGCCGGAACATCGCCGCTTTCTGGAGCGCCGGAGTTTGGAAGTGTCCCAGAGCCTGGCCGATGGTGGTGGCGAAGCCGCAGTGATGCGCTCGGTCATCTATATTCTGGGCGGCTCAGCATCCACTGACGGGCGAAGCTTCAATCGTCTGCGGACCCTGCACGAAAAGCTGGGGACAACCGCTGGTCTGGCTGAGTTCAAGCAGCTGGTGCGTGAGCAGGCGGCTGCGCTCAGCCACGACCTGAAAGCGGCGTTGGCTGCTATCCCGACCATGTTGGAGGGACTTTCCACTGACAACATTGATAGTCACCTTGAAGATATCGAGCACGTGCTAGCCGCAAAAGGCGGGCTCAGTAATCATGCGGGCGTGCGGCTTGAGCGAATCCAGAAGCTGTTTGCTCAGGCCCGGCCGGACGTGCAGCTGCTGATCGATGTTGAGCCTGGAGTTCACAATGAGTCTACGGTTGCTGCTGAGGCCGCTATTGACGCTGAGCTGTCTGTCGATGCTGAGCCTGCTGCTGAGTCTAAAACCGTTGTAGAGGCCAAGAGTGATATTGAAGCTAAGCCTACTAAAACACTTCCAGTTGTCGATGTACCTGCAGCGGCAGTGAAGAGGCAAAGCTCGCCCGAGTCCACTACCAAGGCTGCCAGCACTAAGGTCGCCAGAAAAAAGAGCGGCACCACAAAGGCCAAGGGGGCCAAGTCGCAGAAGTCGCAGAAAAAGGGCTCTTGAAGCGAGTCCGATTGCCTGCGGTTGGCGTTGATGTCCGGCTGACTCCAGTCAGTCCCGAACCCCCGCAGCGGATGCTGCGGGGGTTTTCAATGTTGCCTGCCGTGTATAAATCCAGAGCGTCTACTGGCGCGATGACGGTGGCTGGGGTAGGGTAAGCGCGATTCCATTGGCTGGGCTGCCATCGCGGGAGTCTGGTTACCGAGGAGCTGGCACAGCTATTGCCAGCCTGGCGTTTCGCTTTCCTCGGCCTTCGTAATTACAAAAGTGTGGAGCACTATGGGCAAGTCACTGGTCATCGTTGAGTCGCCGGCCAAGGCCAAGACGATCAACAAATATCTCGGCAATGATTTCATCGTTAAGTCGAGTGTGGGGCACATTCGTGACCTGCCGACCAGCGGCTCTGGTAAGCAGGCCTCGGACCCCAAGGAGCGTGCGCGGCAGGCGGCTCTGACGCGCAAGATGTCGCCTGAAGACAAAGCCGAGCATCGCAAGCGCAAGGCGCACACCCAGCTGATACGGCGCATGGGAATTGACCCGGACAATGGCTGGGAAGCGCGCTACGAGGTGCTGCCGGGCAAGGAAAAGGTTGTCTCCGAGCTGAAAAAGCTGGCGGCAAAGGCCGACACCATCTATCTCGCGACGGACTTGGACCGCGAAGGGGAAGCAATCGCTTGGCATCTCCGCGAGACCATCGGCGGAGACGGTGAGCGTTATCGGCGCGTGGTGTTCAATGAAATCACCAAGAACGCCATCCAGGAAGCCTTCAAGGACCCGGGCCAGCTCAATATGCCGCGGGTTGAGGCGCAGCAGGCTAGGCGCTTCCTCGACCGTGTGGTCGGCTTCATGTTGTCACCGCTGTTGTGGGCAAAGGTGGCCCGCGGGCTGTCCGCTGGCCGGGTGCAGTCGGTAGCAATGAAGCTGATCGTCGAGCGCGAACGTGAAATTCGAGCGTTTGTGCCCGAAGAATTCTGGGACGTGCATGCCGATCTGGCTGCTGAAGGCGAAGCGCCGATCCGCTTCGAGCTGGTGCGCCACAACGGCAAGGCGTTCCGGCCGACGTCCGAGGCTGAGACGCTGGAAAGCATTGCCGGGCTGCACAAGGCGGCGCTGGTCATTACTGCCCGGGAAGACAAGCCGACCCGCTCCAGACCGAATGCGCCTTTCATTACCTCGACGTTGCAGCAAGCAGCCAGTGGTCGCCTGGGCTTCTCGGTAAAGAAAACCATGATGATGGCTCAGCGTCTTTATGAGGCGGGTTACATCACCTATATGCGTACCGACTCCACGAACCTGTCCCGGGAAGCAGTGGATAGCGTACGAGACTATATCAATCAGGAGTTTGGCAAGTCATACCTGCCAGACTCACCAAATAGCTATAGCAGCAAGGACGGCGCCCAGGAGGCTCATGAGGCGATCCGCCCGTCTGAGGTGTCACGCCGCGCCACCGACCTGGCCGGTATGGAGCGCGACGCAGAGCGGCTGTATGAGCTGATCTGGCGTCAATTTGTGGCTTGTCAGATGCCGCCGGCGGAGTACCTGTCGACTTCACTGATTGTTGAAGTTGACGGCTATGAGCTCAAGGCGCGTGGCCGTGTGCTCAAGTTCGACGGTTATACCCGGGTCATGAAGCCTATGGGGCGCAAAGACGAGGATCAGGCCCTGCCGGACCTGGCCAAGGGCACACCGATGAGCTTGGAAGCGCTGGACCCTCAACAGCACTTTACCAAGCCAGCGCCGCGCTACACCGAGGCCAGCCTGGTCAAGGAACTGGAAAAGAAAGGTATTGGCCGGCCCTCGACCTATGCGGCGATCATATCGACCATTCAGGACCGCGGCTATGTGCGGCTAGAGAACCGGCGCTTCTATGCGGAAAAACTGGGTGACATTGTCAGTGAGCGGCTCACCGAGTCCTTCCCTGACCTGATGGACTATTCTTTCACCGCGCGTATGGAAAACAACCTCGACGAGGTGGCCCAGGGGCAACGCCGCTGGCGCGAACTACTGGATGCCTTTTATGCCGAGTTTCGTGAAGAGCTGACGGTGGCCGAGAGCGAAGAGGGCATGCGGCCCAATCAGCCGGTGCCCACCGACATTGACTGCCCGACCTGTGGGCGAAAAATGCAGATTCGTACGGCCTCTACAGGTGTTTTCCTGGGTTGCAGTGGCTATAACTTGCCACCCAAGGAGCGCTGCAAGACAACCATGGATCTGCTGCCCGGTGACGAGGCCGTGGCAGCTGATGCTGATGAAGCCGCAGAAACTGATGCGCTGCGTGCCAAGCAGCGTTGCGCTATTTGCGGCACGGCCATGGACAGCTACCTGATTGACGAAACTCGCAAGCTGCATATCTGCGGTAACAGCCCCGACTGTGGTGGCTATGAGGTAGAGCAGGGGCGCTTTCGCATCAAGGGCTATGAAGGCCCGGTTATAGAATGTGATAAGTGCGGTAGCGAGATGCAGCTCAAGTCAGGACGTTTCGGTAAGTATTTCGGCTGCACTGGCGAAGGCTGTAAGAACACGCGCAAGCTGCTCAAGAGTGGCGAAGTGGCCCCGCCCAAGATGGATCCTATTGACATGCCGGAGCTTGCCTGTCAAAAGGTCGACGATCACTATGTGTTGCGCGACGGAGCCAGCGGCCTGTTCATGGCAGCCAGCAAGTTCCCACGCAACCGTGAAACGCGTCCGCCGTTGGTGCGCGAGCTCAAGGCGCACAGCAAGGCGCTGCCCGAGAAGTATCATTACCTGCTCGATGCGCCGAGCGAAGATCCGGATGGGCGTCCGACCCAGATCCGTTTCTCGCGCAAGACCAAGGAGCAGTTCGTGATGACCGAACAGGATGGCAAGGCGTCAGGATGGAAGGCGACCTTTGATGGCAGTCGCTGGCAGGTTGAGGACAAGCGTAAGTAGCACATCGTTAAAAGTACTGGTATTACCTGGGTTGTGCAGTGAATAACGGTAAACCATTATCTGTGCGTGAGGCATTGAAATTGGTAAAAAAGGCAGTATTCATGTGCAATGCAGGTAACAGACGGTAGCTTGGCGTTATTTGGAAAGCCCAATATAATGCATAGTCAGATCAGGGAGGATAGACGATAGATGTCACTGACGCGCCGTAGTTTCTGCCGATTGATCGCGCTGGGCTCCATTTTGGTAGTAGGCTCAGCTGATGCGGGTTTGATGAAAAACCTGCTGTTCGAACCGTCAGCTGAAGTCGATCTGAGCATGGGGAAGTTGCTGACACAGGCTAGCAGCCCGAGGTATGCAAGTGAGATATGGGTGCTGATAGATAAGCAGGAAATGAGACTGAGAGTTTTTCAGGGTAATACGTTGTTGGAGTCGTTTTCACCGATTGCAGTAGGACGGGGCGGTTCCTCGGCTCAACGCTTTGAGGGTGGTCGCATCACGCCACTCGGGGAGTTTCACATTACCCGCTTTAACCCTGAAAGCAGATTTAATTTTTTTATCGGCCTGGATTATCCAACACCCTTTCATGCGCGTCAGGCGCTTGAAACTGGTGTTTATAGCCAACAGGATTATGATGACTATTTCGCGTACTATCGACTTAATGGGACGCCCCCTCAGCAAACTGTGCTTGGCGGGTACATAGGTATCCATGGCATTGGTGAGGCGGATGCTGAAGTTCACCGGCGCATGGATTGGACAGACGGCTGTGTTGCAGTAGAGGATCACGAAATTGCACGTCTGTCGTCGATAGTCGACATTGGCACGAGGGTCGTGATCCGTTAGGATTCACTCAGACAGTTAATTCTCGTCTTTGGTCCAGTGTTGTTGCGATTATTTTTTACAACAGCCTCTGGCACCTGGCAAACAGTCGATTTAGGCTGTATAAATCCTGCATGTGCAGGGAGCCTGTTCTACAGGCAACATCAACGTGTAATACCAAAGAAATCCTAAGGGGAATCTTATGACTATCAAGAACACTCTGAAGCTGACTGCTGCTGCTGCTGCCATGGCTGTTATGGCTGGTTGTGCATCCACAAGCGCTCTGGAAGACGTTCGTGTCACTGCTGAAGCCGCACAGGTTGACGCTGCAGAAGCTCTCGGAATGGCTTCCCAGGCGATGAACACTGCCAACCAGGCGCAGCGTGATGCGCAGGCAGCTCTGCAGATGTCTCAGCAGAACCGTGAAGAGATGAACCGCATGTTCGAACGCAACATGCGTAAGTAAAACACCAGACGCTGCCTCGGCAGTATGGTGTGTCGGTGCATTGATCCAATGCACTGCATCAAAGGCCCTGCCCTTGGCAGGGCCTTTGTCGTTGTCGTTGGTGCGTTTCGTATCTGGCCAGGGGCATCAGTCAACCAGTTCTACAGCCACAGCGGTTGCTTCGCCGCCACCGATACACAGGCTGGCGATGCCACGTTTTCCGCCCTGAGTTCTCAGCGCGTGGATCAGCGTCGCAATGATCCGCGAGCCGGTGGAGCCAATCGGGTGTCCCTGGGCACAGGCGCCGCCAAACACGTTGACCTTGTCGTGGGGCAGGCCGAGATCGTCGATGGCCATCAGCGTGACGACGGCAAAAGCCTCGTTGATCTCGAACAAGTCCACGTCGCTGACGCGCCAGTCGAGCTTCTTCAGCAGCTTCTCGACGGCACCGACTGGGGCAATGGTGAATTCGCTGGGGTGCTGAGAGTGGGTCGCATGGCCCAGCATGCGTGCCAGCGGTTTCACAGCATGACGATCGGCGGCTGACTGGCTCGACAGAATTAGCGCTGAGGCACCATCGGAGATAGAGCTGGCATTGGCGGCAGTAATAGTGCCGTCCTTGGCAAAGGCGGGGCGCAGCTCGCGAATCTTGTCGATGCGCGCCTGGAAAGGCTGTTCGTCATGCTTAACCAGGGTATCGCCCTTGCGGTCTGACACGGTGACCGGCGCCATTTCGGCATCGAGATGGCCGGCGTTGCTGGCTTGCATGGCACGCTCGAGTGAGGCGATAGCAAAATCATCCATGCGCTCGCGGGTATAGCCGCGTTCGCTGGCCACGTCCTGGGCGAAAACGCCCATCAGTTTGCCGGTCTCGGCATCCTCCAGCCCGTCCAGGAACATGTGATCCTTGAGCTCGCCGTGGCCCAGGCGATAGCCGCTGCGCGCGCGGGTCAAAATATGTGGCGCATTGGACATCGACTCCATGCCGCCGGCCAGCATGACATCTGTGCTGCCGGCACGAATCAAGTCGTGGGCCAGCATGGTGGCCTTCATGCCCGAACCGCACAGTTTGTTGATGGTTGTGGCACCAATGGCATCGGGAATACCTGCCTGGCGCATCGCTTGCCGGGCTGGTCCTTGCTTGACTGCCGCAGGCAGCACGCAGCCCATGATGCCCTCATCAATACTGGACGCCTCGATGCCAGAGCGCTCGATGGCGGCGCGAATGGCAACGCTAGCAAGCTCTGGTGCGCTCATGCTGGAGAGGCTGCCCAGCATGGCGCCCATGGGTGTGCGGGCGGCGGAAAGAAAAACAATATCGTCGAACTGGCTCATGATGTATCTCCCAGGCGTCGGGGTGGATGTGAGATCGGGCATGTCGCGCGAGCGGATCACTTGCGTCTTGCACGGCGTTGACCCGTCGTTATTGCTATGGTTTGCTCGCAGTTAACCAAGCAAGCGCTAGGGTGGCCATCGATGAATGTAGTGAATGACTCTCCGCGTCGCAAGGAGCTAACACGCCAGGCTGCTCAGCTGTTCGTCCAGGAAGGTTACGACCGCACGACGGTGCGTATGCTCGCCCAGGAAATGGGCATCAAATCGGGCAGTCTATTCCATCATTTTAGCGACAAGCAGGAAATACTTGCTGCTGTCATCGAAGAGGGTACCCACAATGCTTTGACGATCGCGCATCAGGCACTTGAACAGTGTGACAGCAGTCCTGAGGCAAGGTTGCATGCCATGGCCCGGGCACACCTTGAAACCCTGCTTACCGACCGCAATGCCCACGTGGTGGCGCTGTATGAGTGGCGCCGCCTGGATCAGCCCGCCAAGGAGTACCTGGCCCACCTGCGCGATGCCTACGAGGCGCTGTGGCAAATGGTAATCGATGAGGCGCTGTCTGCAGGCCTGGTTGAGGGTGACCGCTTTCTGGTGTCTTGTTTTGTGATGGGAGCGCTGAACTGGACGGTGCGTTGGTACGACCCGGCAGGAAAGCGCTCACCCGAGGAGCTGGCTGATGAGCTGGTGACCCTGATTACTCAGCGCAGCCGCTGACTGGAGCTGCAACGTGAACTCCCCAGGAGAAGGATATGCAAATACACAACAAGACCTTTCTGATTACTGGCGCTGCCTCGGGGTTGGGTGCCGCCACCGCTGAGCGCTTGGTGGCTGCTGGTGGCCGCGTAGTGCTGTGTGATCTCAGCGATGCTGTTGAGGCCCATGCGAAGCGTTTGGGGGATGCCGCCGCCGCGGTACGCGGCGATGTGACGTCTGCCGAGGAGATTCAGGCGGCGGTCCAGGCCGCTGTTGCGCTGGGTGGTCAGCTTGACGGTGTAGTGCACTGTGCTGGTGTGGTCAGTGTGGCCAAGTTACTGGATCGCCAAGGCAATCCCGCTGACCTGGATGCCTATGCGCGTACCGTGCAGATCAACCTAGTGGGTACCTTCAACGTGATGCGTCTGGCGGCAGCTGCTATGGCAACCAATCCTCCGGGAGATGACAACGAGCGTGGCGTGATCATCAACACTGCCTCGGTGGCAGCATTTGATGGCCAGGTGGGGCAGTGTGCTTACAGTGCGTCCAAAGCCGGCGTGGTGGGGATGAGTCTGCCGGCGGCCAGGGAGCTGTCACGTCACGGTGTCCGTATCATGGCCATTGCACCCGGAGTGTTCGAAACCCCGATGATGAGTGACATTCCCCAAGACGCGGTGGACTCGCTGTCTGCGGCAGTGCCTTTTCCCAAGCGCCTGGGCAGGCCCGATGAGTTTGCTCACTTGGCAGAGCAGATTATCACCAACACTATGCTTAATGGTGAAGTGATTCGCCTCGATGGCGGTATCCGCATGCAGTGATTCGGTGATGCTGATGGTTCGGAGCAGCAGGCAGGCTTGCAGATTTTCAATCGAACACTTGACTCGCTGTTGGGTCGTTGCCGCTATCAAACGTGCGTTTGAATCGGCGCTTTCATTCTCTAGCGCCTGCAGCCGAGGAAAATAACATGCCAGACTATCAAGCTCCCCTTCGCGATCTGCGTTTCGTCATGGACGAGCTGCTCGATTACCCGACCCACTACGCCAGCCTGCCCGGTGGCGATGAGGTGTCTCCCGATGTGGTAAGTGCTGTACTTGAAGAGGGCGCACGCTTTGCCCGGGATGTATTGCTACCACTGAACCGGCAGGGCGACGAGCAGGGATGTCAGCTGAAAGACGGCGAAGTCACCGCACCCGATGGCTTCAAGGAAGCCTATCAGCTGTATGTCGAAAACGGCTGGCCGAGCCTGGCTGCAGATACCGAGCACGGTGGCCAGGGGCTTCCGCACTCGCTGGCCTTGGTACTATCGGAAATGATCTGCTCCAGCAATCTGGCATGGGGTATGTATCCGGGACTTTCCCAGGGTGCTGCTGATGCGCTGCGCCATCATGGTACCGATGAGCAAAAGGCCGCTTACCTAACCAAGCTGGTGGAAGGCGTATGGACAGGCACCATGTGCCTGACCGAGCCGCACTGCGGGACGGATCTGGGCCTGATCAAGACCCGCGCTGTGCCTGATGGCAATGAAGGCTACGACATCAGCGGTACCAAGATCTTCATTTCTGCCGGCGAGCATGATCTGGCCGAGAACATCGTGCATCTGGTGCTGGCCAAGCTGCCTGATGCGCCGTCAGGTTCCAAGGGTATTTCGCTGTTTGTGGTGCCCAAATACCTGCCTGACAGTGAAGGAAACCCCGGAGAGCGCAACGCCGTCACCTGTGGCTCGCTGGAGCACAAGATGGGAATCCACGGGAACGCTACCTGTGTGATGAACTTCGATGGCGCCAAGGGCTATCTGGTGGGGGCACCCAACAAGGGCCTGGCGTGCATGTTCACCATGATGAACGCAGCCCGGGTTGGGGTAGGCATTCAAGGCCTTGGTCTGACCGAAACCAGTTTCCAGAACTCGTTGGCCTATGCTCGCGAGCGTCTGCAAATGCGTGCGCTGTCGGGTACAAAGGCGGCTGACAAGCCGGCCGATCCGATTATTGTTCACCCTGATGTACGCCGCATGCTGCTGACTCAGAAGGCTTTTGCCGAAGGTGGTCGGATGCTGGTGCTCTATGTTGGCCAGCTGGTTGATGTGGTAGAAAAAAGTGACGACGCCGGCGAGCGTGAACATGCTGAGTCACTGTTGGGTCTACTAACGCCTATCGTCAAAGCGTTTCTTACCGAGGCCGGTTTCGAAGCGACCAATGAAGGGCTGCAGGTGTTTGGCGGTCACGGTTTCATTCGTGAGTGGGGCATGGAACAGCTCGTGCGTGACTCGCGCATTACGCTGCTCTACGAAGGCACTACCGGCATTCAGGCGCTTGACCTGCTGGGACGCAAGGTGCTGATGGATCAGGGTGAGACCTTGAAAATCTTCACCAAGGAGGTCCACAAGTTCTGCCAGGCAGAAGAAAGTGCCCCAGGTATGGCTGAATTTGTCCGCCCATTAGCCAAGCTGAATAAAGAGTGGGGCGAACTGACTATGGCGGTTGGCATGAAGGCTATGAGCGATCGCGAGGAGGTGGGCGCAGCCAGCGTCGACTACCTGATGTATTCAGGTTACGTCACCCTGGCTTATCTGTTTGCCCGTGCTGCCAGCAAGGCCAGGGCGGCGATCGATGCCGGTAGCAGCGAAGCGGCGTTTTATCAGGCCAAGATCAATACGGCGCGTTTCTATTTCGAGCGTATGTTGCCGCGCACCCGGACGCATCAGCAGAACATTCAGGCGGGCGGTGAATCGCTAATGGCAATCAGCGCCAATGATTTCGGACTGGGTTTCGAAATCTGAGCGGTGGTTGAATCGATGTCTGAACGTTAGAACAGCGCGGCGGGTTTGACCCGCCGCGCTGTTCTGCTATTCGCAGCAGCGATTTACTGAGGCGATATCAGTACGGCCTATCAGAGCAGTTTTTCAGGCAGTTTTTATAGAACAGTTTTCAGTACAGCCGGTAGCGCTTGAAGTCCGGGTGACTGATCTGTTCTTCATGGGTTTTGCGGTAGCGTTTGTATTCCCACTGGTACTGGGCTGGATCAAGGGCAATGGCGCACTCAACACAGGCATTGACGCCGGTCGCAGAGGTGGTTTCGTCATTACTGTAGACACGCTCATCAGCAGCCATGAAGTGAATGACAAAGCCCCGGCCCGGCTCACGCAGCGCAACGCCGGTCACTACTCGGGCTTCGGTGCGGGCGACCAGTTTGGGAAGCAGGGTGGCGGTATAGGCGTCACGGTAGAAGAATGGAGCAAACACGCCACTACCCCAGTCTGGCTCCTGGTCAGGCAGGATGCCGATGGCTTCACTGCGCTTGAGTGCCTTGAGTAGCGATGCTACGCCGCGTGGGTTGGTCGGTACCAGCGATGCGCCTTGCCGCTCACGGCCGTGACGTGTGACTGCATCTAGCGCCCTGATTTTCGGAGGCTCGTACATCGCAGTGAATGGGAAGTGGCTAGAGAGCCAGAAGTTGAGTATTTCCCAATTGCCGAAGTGTGGCGCCAACACGATCACTCCACGGCCCTGCTGGCGGGCTTCATCAAGCAGTTCACGGCCTTTTACGGCAATGATTGAGGCATCGATGCGCTCGGTTGGCCCCATCCAGGCAAAGCCCAGTTCAAGCATGCTGGCGCTGGAGTGTACCAGGCTGTTACGGGCCAGCTGATGGCGCTGCTTCTGGTCAAGCTCAGGATAGGCCTGAGCAAGATTGATCAGCGTGACTTCACGCTCGCGGCGGCTGAACTGCATGACGGCTGGTCCCACCAGCCGGGCCAGCCACCACAGTGAACGGAGGCGCCAGCGGGATAATCCACGCCACAGGGTGGTAGTGGCTCTGGCGCGAAAGGCGTCGCTGCGCGTTGACAGATCTTCCATGTCTTACACAAACCGGGTGTCGATGTTGGCGAATGCTGGCTGTTCCTGCAGGCCTTTAAAGCCCGACATGAAGCACGCCCGGAAAACTCTACGGAAGACCACGGCCATGGTGGTGTCCGTTTCTTGATGGTGCTCGACCGGCGTCTGCGGGTGAGCCACTTTATTCAGCGTCATGCTGTGTTCCTGTCGTGTCATGAGTGGCATGAAGAGCTGCTATCATAGCGCGTCATCGACGCCGGCCACAGGGCTGACACCTACTGGCTCCGGAGCGGTGCTTTTTTCCCGCTATCTCTTCACTGGTGGAGACGCGCACGCTATGTCCCGGCAGTTATTACTTATGGCCCTGGCCCCATTGCTGGGCCTGTTCATCCTCGGCATTGGCAATGGCCTGCTGGCTACCCTGATTTCTTTACGTCTGGATGCCGCCGGTGAGTCGTCGTTGGTGATTGGTCTGGTGTCGTCTGCATTTTATATTGGGCTGGTCGCGGGTGCGATGCTCAATGACCGCTTGCTGCTGGCCATCGGGCATATTCGTGCCTATGGCGGCTTTGCCTCGTTGGTGGCGGTGACTGTGCTGCTGCAAGGTCTGTGGTATGAGCCGGTTGCCTGGTTCGCTCTGCGCATTGTGGGAGGCTGGGCAACGGTCGGTGTCTACTTGGTTATCGAAAGCTGGTTACTGGCGGCCGGTGAGCCGCGAGTAAGGGGACGTTTGCTGGCGCTTTACATGATCTCGCTGTATGCCGCCGGGGTGATGGGCCAGCTGCTGCTGGGCCTGACTCAGGATATGGTGCCCACTGCCCCATTCATGCTGATCGGTCTGCTGGCCTCGCTGTCGGTACTGCCCATGGTACTGATTCCCCGGGTGACGCCGCTGCTGGAAAAAGCCGAGCCGCTATCGCCGTTTCAGCTGGTCTCGTTGACGCCTACCGGTGTCATGGGCAGTTTCGGTTCGGGACTGGCCGTGGCGGCGGTCTATTCGCTGATGCCGCTATATCTGCAGCGGGTTGGCCATAATCTTGACCAGGTTGGTCAGTTGATGGCAGTGATGGTGCTCGGTGCCATGCTGCTGCAGTACCCGGTGGGACGCTGGTCGGACCGTCATGACCGTCAGTTGGTGCTGATTCTGCTGGGAGCGTTCTGCGTGCTGATATCGGCTGGTATTGTCTGGCTGTCGCTGTCGGACTGGGGGCTGGCTAGCTTATTGTTCCTGCTGGGTGGGGGCGTGTTTTCACTGTACCCGGTAGCGTTGGGCCATGCCGCTGATCGTGCTCCTGCGGGTGCGCTGGTGCGCATGAGCCAGGGACTGCTGCTGATCAACGCGATTGGCTCGACGATCAGTCCGCCAGTGATTACCTCGGTGATGTCGGTGGCAGGTGATAGCGGGCTGTTCTTGTCGCTGGGGTCGCTGGGGTTGTTTCTGCTGCTGTTTTTCATCTGGCGACGTAGCATCCGACCGGCACCGCTACCAGTGGCACCGTTCTCGTCGACCACGCCTTACAGCTCAGCGGGTGCAGAGCTTGTGGTGACCGAGGAGCTGGTCAAAGGCGCTACCGAGCATGAGTACGGCGAGGATCTGTCCGGTGCCGTCGAGGACGTGGAGGTGGTCGAGCCGCTGGTGGGGCCGCCGCTGGAGGACGAGCTCTGTGTCACTTATTTTCCTGAGGAGACCGAGCTTGAGTCGTCACTCGCTCGCCTCAGGCCCGAGTAGCCCTCTGGGCGCGTTGAGACCTAGGGATAATGGCCAGATTGTGTATAGTTACCCTACTATCGATGCCGCTATTTT
>NZ_JBQDJZ010000063.1:0-17090 GCF_052095765.1 Halomonas sp. | reverse complement strand
CCTACTCGACGGCTACGGGTCTGAGCGCACGATAAATTTTGAATAGCCACTTATCGCTCTTTTCTTTCATAGTCTCCAGACGCGTGGTGTTGAACTCGGTCTGGATATCATGACCGACCTGAACCAGCTCGCCAGTGATATCGTCGATCATGTCGCGCTGCTCATCACTCAGACCGTCATACCAGTCTAGGTTACCCATCAGCGTAGCGACGAACTGAGACTGCTTGGCGAAAATCAGATAGTCCTGAACTTCATAGAACCCCATCTCTTCATGGGCAAACACCGGCTGAATATTACCTTCTGCCTGACCCTGCTGCAGTGCGCTGTACAGCTCACCATAGGCAATCGAAATCGGTGAGGCACCGTAGCCCTTGTAGGTTTCCCGCAGCAGAGTGTTATCCATCACGCGAATCTGCAGGTTTTCAATATCTTCTGGGGTTGTGATTTCCTTGTTGGTCGTCCATACCTGATAGCCTTCGGCAAGCTCGGCCAGCGGCACCAGGCCACGCTCACGGAAAGAATCCTGCCAGGCATCACTCTTCAGGAATTCATCGGAGTTGAGCACCGTGACGGTTTCCATCTCATCGGCCGGCATGACGAAGTTGAGGCTCATCAACTGGCTTTCCGGCACGGTGCCACCCAATGCACCTGAGCCGAAGCCCAGCTGGATTGCCCCCCCCTGAACAGCATCATATAGCTCAGAATAGCTGGAACCCCACTTACCATAGGGAAGCAGCTGGACGGTAATGTCACCGTCTGTTTTTTCTTCAACAAGCTTCTTGAACTCTTCTGCGTAACCATGCTGGACGCTGCCCTCGATCTCCTCAAGACCGAAGCGCCAAGTTTCTGCACTGGCTGTTGTCGCCACGCCCATCATGCTTGCAACTGCAACTCCTAACGCTACCTTTTGCAATTTCATTACGCTCTCCTTTTTATATTGACATCTATAGGGAAGAGTAAAGGTCTCCCCATGTCAAGACACAGTTTCTGGTCCAGAAAGACAATCGCACGAGGTTACATTGATTAACTGACAGGCTGCGGAACCCAGCCACTCCTGCTAGTGTCCAACACACGTCATACACTCAACGGTGCCGAACAGCACCTATCGACAAGGTTGTTTCATGAAAACATTGTTAACCTCTGCGTCACTGGTTGCGCTGCTGGGCGCTTCATCACTGACTTTCGCTGCACTCGATTCTGAACAACAGAAATTGAGCTACAGCCTGGGTGCCACACTCGGACAGTCCATTCACCAGGACGTTGATAATCTGGACATCGACAGCTTCACTCAGGCGATCCAGGATGTTTTCGCCGGTGAAGAACTTGCCTTGAGCGATGAGGAAATGGCCAAAACGCTAACCGACTTCCAGCAGGAAGCCATGCGCAACCGCGCTGCCAAGGCCGAAGCTGAAGCCGAGGCCAACGCAGCTGAGGGCCAGGTTTACCTCGATGAGAATGCCGGAAAAGATGGCGTTACCATCACTGAGTCCGGCCTACAGTATCGGGTGCTGGAATCCGGCGATGGCGCCACGCCCAAGGCTGGCGACAACGTCCAAGTGCATTATGAAGGCACGCTGATCGACGGCACCGTCTTTGACAGCTCCTATGAGCGCGGTGAGCCGGTCCAGTTTAAAGTCGGCCAGGTCATCGAGGGCTGGCAGGAAGCCCTCAAGCTGATGAGCGAAGGCGACACCTGGGAGCTGGTGATTCCTTCCGAGCTGGCCTATGGCGAACACGGCCAGGGGCCGATTGGCCCGAATGAAGTGCTGACCTTTAAGGTCGAGCTGCTCGGTGTTGACGCCGCCGACAAGCAGTAAGCGCATGAAAATCCGCATGAAAACCAGAGCACCGCTACTGGCAGCCAGCCTCCTAGGTGGGGGGCTGGCTATTGCGTTTACCACACCGCTGCTGGCCAATCAGCCGACTGACGCTGGCGCGCCAGCGGCTGCACTGCCTGCCCTGGGGGCCGCCCGCGACAACGCCAGCGTCATCGGTGTTTCTTCAGGGGGCTATATGGCCAGCCAGCTAGCAGTTGCCTGGCCCGAGCGCTTCACGGGGCTGGGGATCATTTCTGCCGGCCCCTGGGGCTGTGCCCAGGGCTCGCTTAGCCTGGCGCTGACCCAGTGCATGCTGACAACGAAGGGCCCGATCGATCTGGGTACCCTAGACGAGCGTTACCAGTCTTATCTGAAGCGCGAATTAGTCGGCACCCCGCAACAGCTGTCTACATTGCGGGCCTATAGCTGGCATGGCGGTGCCGACTCGGTAGTCGCGCCCTCGATTGGCCAGTCGCTGACACAGCAGCTGAGCAGCTGGCTGGCTGATCCTGAACAGCAGCTGCAAGCGGTTGTTGATGAGGGTGCCGCACACGGTTGGCCAGTGGGCAGCTCGCAAGCTGAGCCTGATATCCCCGAAAGGGCTGACTGCGCTGAAGGTGGCGGCAACCACCTGCTCGACTGCGAGCGCAAGGTCGGCGAAGAAGCCTTGGACTGGATACACGGCCCGGCACCAGAAAAAGATGTTGAAAGTATCAGTGAAAGAGGCCGACTGGTGCGCTTCGACCAAAGCGACTTTGATGCCCGCGGCCTGGCCGATGAAGGCTATCTGTTTCTTCCCGAGTCGTGCGAATCGGGCGGCTGTCCGGTCAGTGTTGCACTGCACGGCTGTGGCATGAGCGCCAGTGAGGGCGACGAAAGCTTTGTCCGCCATAATGGTCTGAATGAGCGAGCGGACCGCGAAGGACGGCTGGTGCTGTACCCTCAAGCCAAAGCCAGCATGGCCAATCCTCAGGGCTGCTGGGACTGGTGGGGCTTCACCGAAAGCAGCTGGCAGCTTGACCCACTGCACGACTCCCGAGAGGGACGCCAGATCGGCTCCCTGATGCAGATGCTAGATAAACTGCAGTCATCGCCGGGCAGCTGAATCACTTGTCGGGACGTTCAGTGCGTGCCCGCCAAGTTATTTTTCAAGCCTTTCTTTCAGCGCTGACAGCAATGGCTCCGGCCTTGGTGAGTGCAGTACACGGCGCAGGATTTCCCCGTCACGGTTTACCACATACAGTGAAACACTGTGATCAATGGTGTAATCCGCCGCGGAGTCCGGGGTTTCAACCTTGCGCCACACCACCTGGTAGCGCCTGGCAATGTCCTTCAGCTCGGCTTCGCTGCCTGTAGCGCCAATAAAACCGTCACCAAAGAAAGCGAGATACTCTTTCAGCCGCTCAAGGGTGTCGCGCTCGGGGTCCACCGACACCATCAATGGCACGACCCGCTCACGCTGCGCTTCACTGAGTTGTTGGCGTGCCTGGCGCAGCACACCCAGGCTGATCGGACAAGCATCCGGACACCAGGTATAGCCAAAGAACACTACCGCCAGCTGATCCTCATCCAACTGACTGAGTGAGAAGTCGCCAACGGTAGAGCCCAACGCAATATCGCCGCCCTCGGGAGGGCCATCCACACTGCGCTGTCGATCACTCCACCAACCGGCCAAAACCACAACAATGGCGACTGTGACGACAGCCAGGCCCGCCCATAGCCATATACGCTTCATGCATTTACTCCGTATGGGAAGACGCTAGCTTTTGACAACCTGGAAGTCGAACCAGCTACCGATCCGACCATCTGGAGTATCCACGATCACCCGGGCACGCCAATCCATCACCTCATCGGTGCACAGCGCCACCTGGCCATCGCCCTGAAACACGCTGCCGTTGGCGGTAAGTGGAAAACGGTGCAACCCCATATCCATATCGAGGCCTTCAAAGCGGACGACGGCAGCCATAGCTTTACCGCCTTCAAGCTCAACAGAAAGCGGCAGCAGCTCCAGGGCATGTATCGGCCCATCAGTCTGCATCGAAAAAACCAGTTGCCTGCCATCACCCAGTGCCACGCTACATGGCCCCTGCGATATATCGCAGGCCTCAGCGGGTGGGATCCAGCGTACATCGCTGTCCGCATCAAGGGCATAGCGCAGCAGATACCACAGCGCCAGCCCGAGGGTTATCAGGGTAGCAATCACCAGCAGACGCAACTGCGGCGAACGCACCCAGGAGGACTCCTGTCCGGAAAATGGCGATGTGTTCATAAGACTTGTCTACATCGATGGCTGGATGCAGGTAAGCTTAACAGTATTTGACACTGGCTCCTCTGCGCGCCGTTGTCGCAGGCACCTAGTGCACGAATCCAAGCCTGAGATGGAGAGAAGCTGCTCATGGAAGGTATCTCGAACGCCCTTGGCCCGCTTTTCCTGCTGATACTACTCGGTCTAGTGTTACAGCGGCTCGATATTCCCGGCGGTGACTTCTGGCCGCGCCTGGAGCGGTTGGTCTATACCCTGCTGTTTCCGGCCATGCTGGTATCAACACTGGCCCAGGCCGATATGCAAAGCGTACCGGCGGGACGGCTGGCGCTGGTGCTGCTGGGGGCCATGCTGTTTTTTGGTGGCTTGCTGTGGAGGCTACGCAAACGACTGGCACTACCTGCTGCGCCCTTTACCTCGGTGTTTCAGGGCTCATTGCGCTTCAATACTTACGTGGGGGTGGCTGGGGCCGCTGCACTGCATGGCAGCACCGGCACCACCGTGGCAGCAGTTGCCGTAGCGCTGATGGTTCCAGTAGTGAACGTCATGTGTGTGTCAGGTTTTGTTGCCGCGGGCACTCTGGGCAGCGCTGGTCTGCGCGCCAGCGTCGTGGCCCTGAGCCGCAACCCGCTGATTCTCGCCTGCCTGCTGGGTATTGCCCTGAACCTGTCGGGCATTGGCTTACCCGGCTGGAGCGAACCTGCCATCACCCTGCTGGGGCGGGCCGCCCTGCCACTGGGGCTGGTAGCCGTGGGGGTGGCTCTGCGCCCTGCGGCACTGCTCAGGCGCGATATCGGCGTATGGATGGCCAACGGCATCAAGCTGGTGGCCATGCCGGCACTGGTGCTGGCGTTGGCCCATGCCGTGGGGCTGGACCCAGTCAGTCGTGATGTCGCGTTGCTGTTTGCCGCTCTGCCCACCGCTACCTCGGCGTATATCCTGGCCCGCCAGCTGGGCGGCGATGCCGAACTGATGGCGGCACTGATCACCAGCCAGACGCTGCTGGCCATGTTGAGCCTGCCCTTGTGGTTGCGTCTGGCTGGCGGCTAGCCAGCATGCACCCAGGCCTAATAAAAAAGCTTCTCATTTGTATTGACAGAGCAAATGAGAATGATTTACTCTACGCTACATGGTGTTGATGAGACGCCATGGCCCGACAGGGTTCTTGCCAGTCTCCTGTCAGGTTTCTCCTCCTCATTGTTAGTCACGGTCTTTTGCCGCTCCTTCCCTGGAGCGGCTTTTTTTGCGTATCCTCCGAGGCATATCCATGATTCTCATGCATATGCCCTGACCAGCCAGCATGTAAGGGGCATAAACAAAAAAGATTCTCGTTTGTGTTGACAGCTCAAATGAGAATGATTTACTCTACGCTACATGGTGTTGATGAGACGCCATGGCCCGACAGGGTTCTTGCCAGTCTCCTGTCAGGTTTCTCCTCCTCATTGTTAGTCACGGTCTTTTGCCGCTCCTTCCCTGGAGCGGCTTTTTTTTGCGTATCCTTCTAGGCGTAGGCATGAGGATCAGCACTCGCTCTGGCCCGGGTGCCAGGCCAGGGGCCCACTTTGCCCAGCCGCTCACGCAGCATGTCGGCCAGTGCCTGCACTGCCGGCCATGAGGGGGCATCTATGCGGCGGCTAAAATACAGACACGCCTGACTGTCACTGAGCAGTGGCAGGCCATCGCTCTCATCCAGCACCCGCATGGTAGGCAGTAGCCGCTGCCGATCCAGGATACTGATGGCCAGACCGACTTCTACCGCTTTTTCCACCGCATGAATACTGGTGCTGGTGAATACCGCGTACCAGTCGCGATCGCGCGCCTCCAGCGCCTCAACGCCCAGCGAACGAAATGGACAGTCCAGCGGGTGCACCGCCAGCGGCAACGGCGACTCGGAATTGATACTGAAGTCGCGCGCCGCGGCCCATACCGGCGAGGTTTTCCACAGCGCTTCGCCTCCGGTCAGCCGGTGGGGTCTGTCCAGGGCCACGATCAGCGACAGCTCGCCACGCTCGAGCCGCCGTGCCAGCTCACCGCTGGGCGCAGTCACCGCCTCCAGCACCACATTGGGATGGCTGGCAAGAAAGTCCGGCAGCACCTGCTCCACCAGCTGGGGAGCGTAGCCTTCCGGCATGCCAAAGCGCACCCGGCCCGACAGCCCCTGCCCGGTCAGCCGGGCAATCAGGCCATCATGCTGACGCAACAGCTCACGAGCTTCTCTCAACAGCACCTCGCCCGCGGGTGACGGCGTGACTCCGCGCGGGCCGCGAATCAGCAGTCGCGTTTCCAGCCGCTCCTCCAGCCGCTTGATTTGCATGCTCAAGGCACTGACAGTGCGATGGCGCTGCTCAGCGGCGGCCGCCAAACTGCCCTGCTGCACGATAATCATGAAACTGCGCAGCGCCTCAAGGTCCAGGGTTGCTCCTGAGATTTCTGCCATTCAAATCCAGCCTTGAATTTAATTGAACTCTGAGTCCAATAAGTTTCGATAGCTTAAAGCCTAGCAGGATCCCAGAATGAATACATCTCATCGCTAACGACATTGTTCGTTAGTGCCATTCACGCTCTTCCAGCAGACCGGGAGGTCTCCATGCTCAGCCTGCCACGCCTGTTTACTACTTTGCCTCGACTAGAACGCCTACCGCGCGTCCCGGTTACCTCCCTGGTGATAGCGGTTGGCTTTGTGCTGTGCTGGAGCAGCGGTTTTGTGGGCAGTCGTCTGGCAGTCGATGTTGCTGGGCCAGTGATTGGCTTCTATGCCTGGCGCTTTGTCATGGCGGCACTGCTGGCCTGGACGGTAGTGGCATGGCGCCGGGCAAAGCCCGGTCACCGACCCAATCGCCGCCAGGTGGTCCATGAGCTGCTGACCGGCAGCCTGACTCTCGGCGTGTACCTGCTGACCATGCTGCTAGCCGTAGCCGAAGGCGTCAGCGCTTCGGTCGCCGCGCTGATCGGCGCGCTGCAACCGCTGGCCGCTGCACTGCTGGCCAGCCGACTGCTGCGTGAGCGTAGCTGCAAGGCCCAGTGGTGGGGCATGGGAATTGCCACCTTGGGAGCAGCCGCCATGGTGGTTGGCGATATGCGGGGAGCGGGAGGCGCACCACTGTGGGCTTACACGCTGCCGCTGGCCGCAGTGCTTGCCGTGTCGCTGGGCAGCGTACTGACGCCACCCGGCCCCAAGCCCTCCAGCTACCAGGCGGCGAGCAGCAAACAGCATGAGCCGCTGGCGCTGGTGACGCGCTTGGCGCTGCAGGTCAGCGCTGCGGCAGGGTTGTTTGTGGTAGCAGCACTACTGCTGGAACCCGGCCTGCCGCCCCCGCCACAGCTTAATACCAGCGTATGGCTGGCACTGGCCTGGCTGATTGTGCTGTCGACTTATGGCGGCTACGGTTTCTTTGTGGCCAGCTTGGGGCGTTTCGGGGTTACGACCACCTCGGGCCTGATCGCACTGACCCCGGCGGTAACGCTGATCATCGGCGCGCTGATGTTCGGCGAGCACCCGGATGCACTGGGCCTGGCCGGGCTGATCCTGTCACTGTTCGGCGCACTTTGGGCGCTGGCCGCAGGCAACAGGCGCCGCCGCCGTGCCGCGGTTTCGGGAATCAGTCAGCGCGGCGGTACATCAGGTCCCAGACACCATGCCCAAGTTTCTCTCCCCGGGTCTCAAACTTGGTCAGCGGGCGAAACTCAGGCCGCGGCACATAAGGCGCCGTGTCGCCCGCCGCGCTGTTGATATAGCCCGGTGCGGCGTCCAGCACCTCGGCCATCCACTCGGCGTAGGCCTGCCAGTCGGTGGCCATGTGTAGGATGCCACCTGGTTTGAGGCGGGTGCGGATCAGCTCGACAAACGCTGGCTGAACAATACGCCGCTTGTGATGCTTCTTCTTCGTCCAGGGATCAGGAAAGAACAGCTGGAGAGTATCCATGCAGGCTTCGGGCAGGCACTGCTCCAGCACCGCTAAGGCATCCTCGCGGTACACCCTCAGATTCGTCAGACCGCGCTTGTCGACCTCATCTAACAGCTTGCCCACGCCCGGAGCGTGGACCTCGATGCCGATGAAGTCGGTGCCCGGATTGGCTTCAGCCTGCTCAACCAGTGAGCCGCCCATGCCGAAGCCCACCTCCACCACCAGCGGCGCCTTGCGGCCAAACAGCACGGCTGGGTCCTGGCGCCCATCGGCAATGGTCAGGCCTAGTCGCGGCCAGACATCATCCAGCCCGCGCTGCTGAGCAATGGTTGTGCGTCCGGCGCGTATCACATAGCTCTTGATCCCGCGCCGATGCAACGGTGCATCAGCGCTTGCCGGACTGGTCTCAGAAGCGGAGTCGTTTGGTGTCTGTTCAGTCATGCCTGTGATGCCTTCAGTAAAGGGTCAGTCAGCGGGTAATACGCCCAGCCATCGGCGAGGACGGCTCAGCGTTGGGCCGACGCGGCATACGCCCAGCAAGAAAGGCTTCGCGTCCGGCGAGGACCGCACGCTGCATGGCGCTGGCCATCAGCACGGGGTGACGCGCATTGGCGATAGCGGAGTTCATCAACACCGCATCACAGCCCAGCTCCATGGCCTGGGCGGCCTCAGAGGCAGTGCCGATACCGGCATCCACCAGCACGGGAACACTGGCGCGCTCAATAATCAGTTGCAGATTGAACGGGTTCTGGATGCCGTGACCCGAGCCGATCAATGAGCCTAGCGGCATGACCGCGCAGCAGCCCAGGCGCTCCAGTTCCAGCGCGACAATAGGGTCGTCGTTGGTGTAGACCATAACGTCGAAGCCTTCCTTGACCAGGACTTCAGCGGCCTTGAGCGTCTCCACCACGTTGGGATAAAGGGTACTGTCATCGGCCAGAATCTCAAGCTTGACCAGGCGATGGCCGTCCAGCAACTCGCGGGCCAGGCGACAGGTACGGACTGCTTCTTTGGCATCGTGACAACCGGCCGTATTAGGCAGCAGGGTATAGCGGTCCGGCGAGATTACATCCAGCAGGTTCGGCTCAGAGGCACTCTGGCCCAGATTGGTGCGACGCACCGCAAAGGTCACCACTTCAGCGCCACTGGCGGCGATGGCGTCACGGGTTTCATCAAAGTCGCGGTATTTACCAGTGCCCACCAGCAAGCGCGAAGAAAATTCATGGTCGGCGATACGCAGGGGTGCATCCTGAAAGTACTCGGTCATGGGGTCTCCTTGATGACCTTGGCAATCGTATAATCGTTGTTATTGGGGGAAACCCGTACGTCAGCCGCCGCCAATAGCGTGAACAATCTCAACCCGGTCGCCGTCGGCCAGGTGCCTGGCCGAATGGGTGCTTCTGGGAATAATATTCTCGTTTACTTCCACAGCAATGCGGCGCTCGGTCAAGCCCAGCGTTTCAAGCAGGGCGGCGACGGTAAGCTCTTTTTCGACGCGATGCGCTTCGCCGTTGAGCTGTATCTGCATATCATCCTCATCGGTGAGTAAAGTATCGGGGCCAGTATTGTAGCCTCATTGACGTCATACGGGGTACGTTGGCCGGCCGTCTGGCCGGGCTACTTCAACACATTACAGATTCAACACATTACAGAGGGAGTAACACATGCACGATCGCAACTGGTGGCTGCTAACCGCCGTATCGGGCGCATTGATGGTAGGCACCGGCGCTTTCGCCGCTCACGGGCTATCGGGCTATCTGTCGCCCAAGTTACTGCAGACGTTTGAGACCGGCGTACGCTATCAAGCTTGGCACACCCTCGCCATGCTCGGCGTGCTGGCCTGGCGAAGTGCCTGCCCGCTAGCCGGACAGCGTCTGGTACTGGGCCTGTGGGCACTTGGCATGCTGCTTTTTTCAGGCTCGTTGTATGCGCTGGCAGTGACGGGCATCGGTCGCTTGGGCATCATCACGCCTATTGGGGGCGTTGCCATGATTGCCGGATGGCTGGCACTGGCCCTATGTATCATACGCACTCAGTCATCATTGTCGGGCAGCACATAAGTCGCGGTTACCACGGCAACCGGCTCGTCCTCTCCGCTGGAAAACAGCAGCACCTCACCTACCGCCAGACGACGCCCGAGCTTGAGAATGCGGGCGTTAGCAATCAGGTCACGGTCGCTGCGCGGTCGACGCAGAAAACGACAGTGCAGATCGCTGGTGACGGCCATGGGCTCAGGCCCGATCTGCGCCAGAATAGCGACATACAGGCATACATCCGCCAACCCCATCAGGGTCGGGCCCGACACACTGGCCCCGGGGCGCAGGTGCTCATCTTCCACCGCCAGGCTCATGGTCGCGCGCATTTCGCTAACGGCCTCGATAGTACCGGAGCGCTGCGGAAAAACCTCATCCAAAAAATCTTCAATGGCAGAGGCGGTCATCATGGTCATGCGTCGCTCCCTATGCGGGTGATGTGGTTCAGGACTTGCTGTTGAGAACATGCCGGTACGCACTGATCAACCTACAACAGACACAATAGCCGAGCCAGGCCACAAAAACATCGCCCCCGTGAATCATCAACGGGGGCGATGGGCGCAGCTAACAGACGTCAGCGGGCCTTGTGAACCGCGCGCCAGTGGTGCAGCAACGGCTCGGTGTAGCCTGACGGCTGGGTGCGACCTTTGAAGATCAGGTCGGAAGCCGCCTTGAAAGCGTCTGACGCCTCAAGATCATCGCTCATCGGCGTATAGGCTGGGTCACCTTCGTTCTGCTTGTCGACCACTTTTGCCATGCGCTCCAGGGTCTCGCGCACCTGGGCTTCGTCGATCACGCCATGCAGCAGCCAGTTAGCCAAGTGCTGGCTGGAAATGCGCAGCGTGGCACGGTCTTCCATCAGGCCCACATCGTGGATATCCGGCACCTTGGACACCCCAACGCCCTGCTCGACCCAACGCACCACGTAACCAAGAATGCCCTGGCAGTTGTTGTCCATTTCCTGCTGGCGCTCTTCGCTAGTCCAGTCGACAGACTCGGCTACCGGCACCGTGAGCAGCGCATTCAGCAATTCGTCGCGCAGCTCTGCCTCGTCTTCCGTCTCCAGCTCTCGCTGGACGTCCTCCACGCTGACCTGATGATAATGCAGGGCATGCAGCGTGGCTGCTGTGGGCGACGGCACCCAGGCGGTATTCGCACCAGCTCTGGGGTGACCAATTTTCTCTTCAACCATAGCTGCCATCAGGTCCGGCATGGCCCACATGCCCTTGCCGATCTGGGCGTGTCCGCGCAGGCCGCAGGCCAGCCCCACTAGCACGTTGCTGCGCTCGTAGGCATCGATCCAGGGCGTGCTCTTCATATCGCCCTTGCGAATCATTGGCCCGGCGTTCATCGCGGTGTGCATCTCGTCACCGGTGCGGTCGAGGAAGCCGGTGTTAATAAACGCCACCCGCGAACTTGCCTGGGCAATACAGGCCTTGAGGTTGACCGAGGTGCGGCGCTCCTCGTCCATGATGCCCATCTTCAGGGTGTCGCGGGCCAAACCCAGCACGTCTTCAACTCGCGAGAACAGCTCGCTAGCAAAGGCCACTTCGTCTGGGCCGTGCATCTTGGGCTTGACGATGTAAACCGAGCCGGTGCGTGAGTTACGCAGTTCGCCTTCGGGCTTATTGAGGTCGTGCAGCGCAATCAGGCTGGTCACGATGCCGTCGAGAATGCCTTCGGGCAACTCGTTGCCCTGCTCGTCGAGCACCGCCGGCGTGGTCATCAAGTGGCCTACGTTACGCACGAACATCAGCGAACGGCCTTGCAGCGACAATGCCTCACCACGTGGGTTTTTCCACTGACGGTCGGGGTTCAAGCGGCGCGTATAGCTCTTGTCGCCCTTGGTAATCTCCTCGGTCAGGTCGCCTTTCATCAGGCCCAGCCAGTTGGCATAGACCGCGACCTTATCCTGGGCATCCACTGCCGCGACCGAGTCCTCGCAGTCCATTATGGTGCTGACGGCCGACTCGATAACAACATCTTTCACATTGGCCGGATCGGTCTTGCCGATGGGATGTTCGCCATCGATCTGAACTTCGAGACGCAGGCCATTATTGGAAAACAGGATACCCGTAGGCGCACTATCTTCTCCCTGATAGCCAATCAGCTTGCCCGGCTCCTTGAGCCCCGTCTCGCGACCGTTTTCAAGCGAAACCACCAGATGGCCATCGCGCACCACATAACGCGTCGCTTCACTGTGCGAGCCGATTGCCAGCGGCACGGAGCGATTCAATACGCGGCGGGCATAGGCAATGACCTTCTCAGCACGCTTGGGGTTAAAGCTGGTGCCTTTTTCGGCGCCATCATCCTCAGATATCACGTCGGTGCCATAGAGCGCATCATACAGGCTGCCCCAGCGGGCATTGGCAGCATTCAGCGCATAGCGCGCATTGTTAACCGGCACCACCAGCTGCGGACCAGCCTGACGGGATACCTCGCGATCCACATTGGCGGTGGTCACCTGAACCTCACGCGGCGGCTTAACCAGATAGCCAATTTTTTCAAGGAAGCTGCGGTATGCGGCAAGATCGCGCACCGGCCCCGGGTTCTGGCTGTGCCAGTCATCCAGCTCAGATTGCAGACGCTCACGCTCCGCCAACAACTCCTGGTTGCGCGGCGTCAATTCATGGAAAATGGCATCCACACCCTGCCAGAAGTCATCAGGGTCAATGCCCGTACCCGGCAACGCCTGTTCATTGATGAAGCGGTCGAGTTCAGCTGCAACCTGCAGCCGATGGCGGGTGATGCGTTGGGTCATGAGGGCAACCTCCAGTAAGAAACCCGCCCAGTGTCAGGCAATGGGCGAATGCCGGATATGTGGATAAAACCAGTTTATTACTTAATTTTGTGGAAAATTGTTTCAGTTGTAAAGCAAGCCGCCGCGCACCAGCAGCAACTATCGACCAAAAGACCAGCCTGAAGTGAGCCACTCAACGACCACTGCGCGCGGCATGTCATTGAATTGTTGCACCAACCCAGCCACAAGCTACAAACATTGCGGACCCCGACTGGTGACAGAGGCGGCATGACGCTAGCATGGCACAACGATGGAGAAAGCCATGCTAGATTTCAGCCCACTGCTGGCACACGGCCCGCTTGGCCCCGCTGAGCGACACGACAGCCTGCGCCACTGCCTTGAACATTACCTTGAACACTACGGTATGGCACCGCTGCTTACCGAGCGGGCCGGGCTTGAGGTCGGCTATTTGGACACCAAGGGATACCGCTTGTGGACCCAGGTCTGGAGTCCACCGGCACCGGTGGGCACGGCCTTTGTTGTACACGGCTACTACGACCACTTAGGACTTTATCGCCACCTGATCGAGCGGCTGCTCGCCCACGGCTGGCGCGTGATCCTGTGGGACCTGCCAGGGCACGGCTTATCCAGCGGCGCCCGAGCCACCATTGCCGACTTTGACGAATACGGCGACTGCCTGCGCAGCCTCCAACAACAGCTGATGGCACGCGGACTGGCGCCGCGCCCTTGGCTTGGCGTTGGGCAAAGTACCGGCGCCAGCATTCTTGCCACCGATGCACTACGCCACGGCGGTGACGACCACTGGTCCGGGCTGGCGCTGCTGGCTCCGCTGGTCCGACCGCGCCGTTGGCCACAGTCCAGCCTGGTGCATTCGCTGGTTGGCCCCTTTGTGCAAAGCATTCCGCGACGTTTCAATAACAACTCCAACGACGCCGAATTCGCCAGCTTCCTGCGCGAACGTGATCCGTTGCAGCCCGATCGCTTACCAGTGGAGTGGATCAGCGCCATGCGTCGCTGGATTCCCCAGCTGCTGGCACTACCGGCCAGTCAGATACCCACGCTGATTCTGCAGGGCGAGCAGGACCGTACCGTTGACTGGCAGTGGAACCTGAAGATACTGACCGAGAAGTTTCCGCACGCCCAGGTCTATCGCCAGCCGGCAGCACGTCACCACCTGGTCAACGAGACCGAAGCCATCCGCCAAGACCTGCTGGATACCTTGGGGCACTTTATCGACCGCCTCATCACGCCGGATACAACACCCAAACCACACAAGAGCCCAACCTCATGATGCGGCAACGACTGCTGATTTTACTGCTGCTAATGACCCTGCTGAGTGCCTGTGCGGGTACACCTGACCGCTCCCAGACAGTTCGCCAAGCACTGATTGCGCTGGGTCAACATGGGGCTGATGAAATACTCAAGGCTCCTCAGCTCCCAAAACCCCAGTATGACCAGGTGCTGCTGCTGGCCACGCCTGACGTTGACAGCGAGCTTAGCATTCCGCCACAACAGCTGTTGGAAAGCATTGCGCGGGGCCTGCTCGGCGTTGATCAAGGCCCCCAGGTTCTAGACTGGGCCGAGGAGCTGCCTGAAAACAACAACAGTAACCTGTGGTGGCTAGCCAGCAGGCTCGAGTCCACCGCTCCACCGCTGACACTCTCCGACCGCGTGCTGCTACCGTACCGGCTGAACCTCACCCTGCGCCGCCCCGGCAGCAAGGAAGCACTATGGCAGACCAGCCTGGATGGCGCCCTGGACGCCGATGCGCTCTAGGCTTGCCTACGCGAGCTAGTAAGAAGCTCTTGTTGTGTAGAAGTGGGGCCATGCCTCAGCGCCCCTGCCGGTTAAACACGGCAAGACCGTATTCATTGAGAAATTCCACCGTGAGTGACTGCACTAGGCCGTCATCGGAGATATCAAAGATCAGAGAAGATAACGAACCTGATGGCATGTTTTCAGTGAAGACGGGGAAATAGAAGACATCTCCCGCCCAGTGTTTCGCTTCAAACGTTCGCTCGTCAGGGCCGAGCGTCAGGATCAGCGAGACATCATCCTGCTCTACTCTTGCCGGGCCGAAATAATCGTTGTCGTAACCCCCCTCCAACGACTCAAGATCAACGCTAAGCTCAGCGCTCACAGGACGCTGCCGACCAACAAGCTCGCCGAGCGGTGCTGTCATCGGGGCAAATAACTGTTGATACCCAGCAAGCCATTCTCGCTGCACCGACCCATACTGAACTAAGTCCATGAATTGGGCCGTCACGGATTCTGCAGCACCAACCGGGGCAGCATTGGTGAACACAGCAATGCCCAACTCTTGTGACGGCAGCAGCATATAACTCGTACTTGCTCCTAGAACGAAGGCCCCAGAATGACTCAGCATGGTCTGCCCCGTCGGCTGGATGGCAACATTGACCCCGTAGCCATAAAAACTGGCACGATCAACCGGCGTTGCCGGATGCTGTGAAATGATCTCAGGGGTTAGTGCCGGTGTTAGGGCACTTTCTTCAATAATCACCCGGTCTTCAAAGCGGCCTTGCGACAGCAGCATGATCATCCAGCGCGAAAAGTCAGTAACTGACGCACTGACGCCGCCAGCTGGCGACTGCGGGTCAGGTATGCGCTGCAACGCCGGCTTGAACTCTCCGTCGATAATGGCATGACCGACCGCACGATTGCCTTGGGCCCAGTAGTCTTCAAACCGAGAGCTTGTAGAAGCCATGCCAAGCGGCACATAGAGGGTGTTTTCTGCCAGGCTTGCCCAGTCTACTCCCGAGGCGACGGCCACGGCTTCTGCGCCTGCCGTCATCCCAAAATTGGTATAGGCATAAGTGTTGCGAAACGCGCTGAGAGGTAGGTATTTCAAGTGCTCCAGAATATACTGGCGGTCGAATCCGAGGTCTTCAAGATCGTCACCGGCATGATCAGGTAAGCCTGAGCGATGGGCAAAAAAATCACCGATACTGACATGTTCACTGACCCACGGATCCTGCAGTTGAAGCCAAGGCAAATACTGTTGCACCGGATCATCCCAACTGACAACGCCCTTGCCTACCTGATGCGCTACCACACTGGCAGAAACGGACTTTGACAGGGAAGCCAACTGAAAAACTGTATCGACATCGACGGGCCCGGGCTTGCCTAGTTCACGCACGCCATAGCCTTTGGAAAAAAGTGTCTTGCCCTGGTGCACTACAGCCACCGCCAGCCCAGGCACCCCTGTTTCTGCCATGACCGTCTCGATCAGACCATCAATCTGGTCGACAGCCGCCTTGACCTGTTCAGCAGGGGTCGGGGCGTCTGTATTTTTCGCCCATGCCCCAGGCGCCCATACAGCCAGGGTCAAAACAAGCACACACAACCCCATTACGACAGAACGACTCAGCCGCCCCCTGCCAGTTAGGCAGGTCAACCTGCCAGGTTCAATAGCACGCGTCATACGACCACCTCCGCGATTGCCCGGCGCCGGATGGCCTCGGGTCTAACGATCACTCCACGCTGCGCTCTCTCTACAATCAGCCAGCTATCAGCCAAGTGAAATATTCAAGCCTGGTTTTATTATAAGCTGTGTTAACCGCCCTGCAGCTGGCGATCGAGTTGGCGGTAGCCAATGGCTTCCATCAAATGCTCGCGCCCCGGCCGCGGCTCGCCAGCCAGGTCTGCCAGGGTCAGCGCCACTCGCAATACCCGGTGATAGGCGCGGGCCGACAGCTTCAGCCGCTCCAGCGCACCGGCCAGCCAAGCCCGGTCAGCAGTTTCCAGCGCACAGATGCTCTCCAACTCACGCCCACCTAGCCGGGCATTCAGCGCGCCCCGCGCCAGCTGTCGCCGCCGCGCCGCCAGCACCCGCTCGCGCACGTCAGTGGACGGCTCACCATTGGTTTGTGAGGTGAGCTGCTCTGGTGGCAAAGCCGGCACCTCCACCTGCAGGTCGATGCGGTCAAGCAGCGGCCCCGACAGTCGCGCCTGATAGCGCTGTATCTGGTTGGCGGTACAGTGGCACTGCTGACGTGAGTCACCCAGGTGACCACAAGGGCAAGGGTTCATCGCCGCCACCAGCTGGAAGCGCGCCGGATAACAGCGCTGATGGCTGGCCCGGGCGATATGGATTTCCCCTGATTCCATGGGCTCGCGCATCACCTCCAGCACCTGGCGTGGGTACTCGGGCAGTTCGTCGAGAAATAGCACACCATGATGGGCCAGGGAAATCTCACCTGGCCTGGGCCGCGAGCCACTGTGAATTCCATTAAAAACAGCTAAGTGGCTATTCAAAATTTATCGTGCGCTCAGACCCGTAGCCGTCGAGTA
>NZ_JBQDJZ010000062.1:0-17170 GCF_052095765.1 Halomonas sp. | reverse complement strand
TCGCCCTGAATACGTATCACGGTCACCCACTGTTTTCAGGCAAGTGGTTTTGTTGTTTTTGAGGTTCTATAACCTGTATGGCAACCGTCTCGTATTCAAAACAATAATCCAAATCCACGAAGGTGTAATTACCTTTCCCGGTTGTCTTGTTGTTGTTCACCGGGGTTGCACCAGCGCCAGTTATTTTTGTAGTCGGCTGCTCAGCTGCATCGTGTCTCGCTCCGGGTCCGTGCCTGTTGTCGTTGTTATGGCTCGGTCGACGCCTACAGTGTGGGCTTCACGCTATTATTGTTGTTGGCGAATCCACTCACGTCGTACAGGTCTGCGCGGATCTTGTTGTTGTTACTGGCAGACTCTCATCACTTCTGTAGCGACCTTGTTATTGTTGGTGTCGCGAGTGACGGCCGGGATTATTTTTCTTACCAAGTATGTTGCACTTGGTGTGCCAATTTGACTATATATGTTTTATATCAATTACTTAAGGTGGTTGCGCGTGGCCGAGACTCCGCTGGTTGCTGCAAGTGTTACCCTTAAATGCCTGCGTTGTAAGCGCTGTATGTGTGGGAAGGTAACATTGGCGTAACATCTGCACGTCATGAGCTGCTGCGGCGAGAGGCCTTCTTGCGTGGTATGCCCAGGCGCTGGCGGCGTTCCCAAAGTGATTTGCGGCTGATACCTAGCTTTTGGGCTAGCTCGGTCTCGCTCATCCGGTCCTGATGCTCTAGTACAAAGTGCTGGAAGTAGTCCTCAAGAGACAGGTTCTCGCCTTCACTGTCATCTGTTTCATGCCCTGCCGGTGGGGTTACGACACTGTCGGTCTCAGCAGCTGGCCTGGGCCGCCTTGCGGTCTGTCCGCTGCCTGCAGCCAACCCCAGGTCTTCAGGGTGAATCAGGTGACCTTCGGCGAGGATGACGCCACGCTCCAGCGCATTCTCAAGTTCACGCACGTTGCCAGGCCAGAGGTATTCGTGAATGAGTCGTCGTGCGGCCTGTGTCAGCCGCAAGCCCTCACGCTCATGGCGGTGGCAGACTCTGCTGAGCAACGCGTCAGCAATTTCCAGGATATCGTCGTCGCGATCCCGTAATGCCGGCAGATCGACCTGCATGACATTCAGGCGATAGTAGAGGTCGAGGCGAAATTCGCCGGTTTTTGACATCGCATGAAGGTCGCGATGGGTGGCGGCGATCAGGCGGATGTTGACGTGGCGGGTCTCTACTGAACCGATCCGACGGATCTCGCCTTCTTGCAGAACCCGCAGAAGCCGAGCTTGGGCATCCAGCGGGAGCTCGCCGATTTCATCAAGAAACAGCGTACCGCCGTCGGCGGCCTCAACCAGTCCGGTACGCGCCGCCGAGGCACCGGTGAAAGCCCCTTTTTCATGGCCGAACAGCTCTGACTCGATCAGGGTTTCGGGGATCGCCGCGCAGTTGACGCTGATCAGTGGTTGATGAGCGCGATGGCTCTGCTGGTGGATTGCGCGCGCCACTAGCTCCTTGCCGGTGCCTGACTCGCCAAGAATCAGCACGGTGACATCGGTCGGCGCTGTCTTGTGAATACGGTTATAGACTACTTGCATGGCGGTGCAGCTGCCGATCATGGCTTGGCGCTGATTGTCGGCGTTGGCAATCTCTGGTGTTTCGCCCTGGCTTAATGTGCGTTTGTGGAGCAGACGCTCCACTGTCTCGAGGAGCTCGTCATGATCGAAGGGTTTGGCGATATAATCCACAGCCCCGAGCTTGAGCGCATCCACTGCTGAACGCATGCTGGCGTAACTGGTCATGATCAGCACTGGCGCTGGCTCTGCCAGGGCAATCATCTCAGTGCCGGGTTCCCCGGGCAGTCGCAGATCGCTGAGTACCAGATCGAAGCCGTCCGGGCCGAGCTTGCGGGCCTCTTCCACTGAGCCCGCCTCGCTGACCTGGTGGTTGTGATGCTCGAGCAGCCGCTTGAGCGCGTTGCGAATAATGGCTTCATCTTCAACGATCAGGATGCGACTCATCGGCAACTCTTGTCTCTGTGTGCGGGTATCTGGGTTTTCATGGCGCCTGATTTACGAAGCATTGTTCACAGGAGGTCGCTCATGGTAAGCGGGAAGCCACAATACAATGCGTGTGCCCTGTTTCTGGCCTGCTGGCGGTGACTCGATGTTAATCTGCCCGTTATGCTCGGTAATGATGCTGTAGACCAGCGGCAGCCCGAGTCCCGTGCCGCTGCCCGGCGCCTTGGTGGTAGTAAAGGGTTCAAACAGCCGGTCGCGGATTGCCGGGTCAATGCCCTCGCCGCTGTCGGTGACGCTGATGCGCAGCCTGGCGTTATCGGTGTCATGCGCTGTGCCGTGTTCCATCTGGGCGTCGATGATGATGGTATCACCACTGGCGCTGGCGTCTCTGGCATTGCTTAGCAGATTGACCATCACCTGCTGCAGGCGCTGCTCGTCTCCAATCACTTCAAACGTTGGTAAGCAGCGATTATCAAAGCAAATATCATCGCCTGAGCGAGTGAGCTGGATCAAGTGTAATGCCTGGTTAGTAACCCGGGCGATGGAGACCGGCATCATTTCAGCATCGATAGCCTGGCGCCCGCCATGCGCGAAGCTCACCAGAGAGGAAACAATGGTCGAGATGCGAGTGGTGAGCTCCTGAATCTGGCGGGCTGTTTCCAGCAGCTCGGGGTTGTCGGTGTCATAGTGAAGATTTTGGGCCAGCGAAGAAATGCCGGTGATCGGATTGCCGATCTCGTGGGCTACTCCCGCGGCCAGCTGGCCAATCGAGGCCAGCCGGGCGGAGTGCACTAGTTCGTCTTCCAGCCATTTCATTTCGCTCTGGTCTTCAACCAGGATGACGGTGCTGCCGTTGCGCTCCCGTGGGTGAGGTGAGGAGTGACGCAGGCCCAGGTATCGGATGCCCTCGGCTATTTGTACCGGCTGTTTGTAGAGCTTGCTGCCGGGCTCTGATAGCAAGCGCTGGAAGAGGTCGCTCCATGGTGCGGGCAAGCAGTTGCGGTGTGCGCCGACCACGGTGTCCGCGTCGATGCCGGAAAACCTGGCCAGCGCGTCGTTCCACATCAGTAGCTCACCGTCGCTGCCGAACACACATAGCCCAACAGGGAGCCGCAGCAGGGTGCGCCGGTGATGGCGGCGCAGCTCATTGAGCTCACGAGGGAGGCCGGTAAGCCGGGTGCTGCGCCCCTCCAGCCGGCGTTCGACAAAGTGGATGTCCTCCGTCGCCTGTTGGCCAATCTGGCGGTAAGGCACCCAGCGATCCACAATATCCTGGGCGACGGCTGGACCCATGAGTCCGGACAGATTGGCCTGAATGCGATCACGCAACCGGCGCAGCGCATAGGGACGGGCTTCAAGCGGTGACTGCCCCAGTGCTTGCTGGGCGCGCTTGACTTCGCGCCGGGCG
The DNA here is from genome assembly GCF_052095765.1 of Halomonas sp. Taxonomy (GTDB): domain Bacteria; phylum Pseudomonadota; class Gammaproteobacteria; order Pseudomonadales; family Halomonadaceae; genus Halomonas. The sequence continues at coordinate 13,762 of NZ_JBQDJZ010000062.1, read as the reverse complement.
ACTGACTCACCCAGTGCATGGCTCAGCTGATGAGTGATCTCGGCTGCATCGGCAGCCACTAGCGGCAGGCGTATGGGGCGTACCACGGCATCTACCGAGCAGGCCTCGGCGGCGGCACGTTCGCCAGTGGAGGTCGGGGTGGTCAGGGAAACCAGAATCAGTGCCAGGGTATTGGCACTTAGCGATGCTAGGGCGATCAGGTACCACGACGGATAGGAAGCCAGGCCCTCAGGCATCAGCAGTGCCAGCGGCTGGTCGATACCAAACAGTGGCAGCCACAGGCCCAGTAACCAGATAGCCAGCCCTATGCACAGGCCGCTAACCATGCCGGTACGATTGGCGCCCGGCCAGTAGAGCAGCGCCAATAGCCCCGGCAGGCATTGCGCTATACCCACAAAGGCAGAAAGCCCGAGCGATGACAGGTCGTGATCGATGCCGACCAGCCGGTGAAACAGCCAGCCGGCAGCTACCACACCAGCTATCAGGCCGCGTCGCAGCCAGCGCAGCCAGCGGTATAGGTTGGGACGGTCAAGGGGGGAGCGGGCGACGAGCACCAGATGGTTGAGGATCATGCCTGAGAGTGCCAGCGACAGAATGATCAGGGTGCCGCTGGTGGCGGCCAGCCCAGCCATGAAGGCCAGCGCATCTGTCCACCAGTTGTGAGAAAGATCAAAGGCCAGGTAAGCAACGTTGTTTGCTCCGACGTCAATACCTCGGCGTTGGGCGCCCCACAGAATCAGCGGAACCGGCAAGGCGATCAGCAGCAGATACAGCGGCAACCCCCAGCCGGCCTTGAGCAGAGTGCGCCGGCTGAGTGTTTCAGCAAAGGTGATGTGAAACATGTGTGGCATGAGCAGGGCAGCGGCAAAAAATAGCAATAGCAACGTGCGCCACTGGCTGGCGTTCAACGGTTCGCTCAGTTGTTGCGCCTGCTGGCCGGGGCCGCTCAGCCAGGCCTGCAGGTCTGCCGGTCCATCAAAGATGCCGAAAAGTGCAATTGCGCCAAGGGCCAGCATGGCGGCCAGCTTGACAAGCGACTCCAGAGCGATGGCAGCCAGCAGGCCGTCATGGCGGGCGTTAAGGTGATTGTGCCGTGCGCCGAAGAGCATAGCAAAGAGTGCAATCAGGGCGCTGAAACCCAGTGAGTACCAATCGGCAGAGCCAACGCCGGACAGCCGGTGGATCGACGTTCCCATGGTCTGAACCTGAAGTGCTAGCAGTGGCAGCACCGCCAGTAGGCTGATCACCGTGATCAGGGTGCCCACCCAGCGTGAGCGGAAGCGGAAAGTGAACAGGTCGGCTAGCGAAGCCAACTGATACGTGAGTGACAGCCGTTGGATAGGAATCAGCAGCACCGGAGCGAGTAGGAAGGTGCCGGCCACGCCCAGGTAGTAGGCCAGATAACCAAAGCCACTGCGATGGGCAAACTCCAGGCTGCCGTGAATCGCCCAGGCGCTGGCATAGACGCCCAATGCAAGAATATGCGTTGCTGGATGGCGCACCAAGCGGCGCGGCAGCCAGCCGCGATCCACGGCGCTAGCGCAAGCAAACAGCAGCATCAGATAGCCGACACCCAGGCCGACCAGGGCAGCGAGCCCGGCGGGGATCATGGTGATGACTCGTGGTGGCCGAGCCGCTGGTGAAGGTTGTCTTGCCGACGCTTCCAAGCAAGCCACCCTGTCAGCGCAATTAACACTGCCCAGATGGCAAAGGGACGGTACCAGGCCACGTCAGGGTTGCCCCAGCCGCTCATCAGCAGCGGAGAGAACAGGTAGCCGCAAAAGACCAGCAGCAGCATGATGCGATAGACGTACACAGCACCTCCTCAGGGGGCAATACGATCATTGCAGCGCAGACGCTCCGGCGTCCAGTGGGCGATGGCCCAGCTCAGCTGTTCATCGACCGACGCGCTGGCGAGCTCGTGCGGGGGTAACTGGTCGAGTGCGATGAGTGCCTGGAACAGCAGCGGGCGCGCCTGCTGCTCGCTGACTGGCAGGGCCGGCGCCAGGTTCTGCTTGGACAGCTTGTGGCCATCGTCACCAAGCATCAACGGTAAATGGAAGTAGTGCGGCACAGGAAGGTCTAGAGCGTGCTGTAACTGGCGCTGCCAAGGGGTGTTGTCCAACAGGTCGGCGCCACGCACTATCTGATTGATGCCTTGGTCGGCGTCATCGACTACCACGGCCAGTTGATACGCCCAGGGCCCGTCCTTGCGTTTGAGTACGCTATCACCGAGCTCGGCAGGGTCGAAACGGCAGGTGCCGAGGCGCCGGTCCTGCCAGATCACCGGGCGGAGCCCAAGGTCGCTGCGTAGCCGCCAGGCCACCGGTTTGCCGGGCTCGCACACCGCATCACGACACCAGCCGGGATAAATGGCATGGGTTTGCCATTGGCGACGCGAACAGCTGCAGGGGTATGCCAGGCCAGCATCGATCAGGCGATTCAGTGCCTGCTGATAGGCAGCGTGGCGATCGTGCTGGTAGCGCACCGGCCCGTCCCAGCATAAGCCAAAGGCGGTAAGTTGGCGCTTGATGATGTCGGTGTTTTCCGGTGAGCAACGTGGCGGGTCGATATCTTCAATGCGCAGCGCCCAGTGGCCACCTGCCTGGCGCGCATCGAGAAAGCTGGCCAGTGCCGCGGTTAGGGAGCCGAAATGTAGCGGCCCAGAAGGTGTGGGGGCGAAGCGACCGCGGTAGGCGCTCATTGTCGACTCCGGGCTGGTGGCGACGGATGGCGTTAGCCAGCGACGGGTAGCGAATGGCTTCCCGTCGTCGGTTGGGTGACACAAAGCCGGGGCACAGAGGTTTAGCCGCCGAGCTGTTTTTCCTTGAGTTCGGCCAGGGTCTTGCAGTCGACGCACAGCGTCGCCGTGGGCCGTGCCTCCAGCCGACGAATACCGATCTCAACGCCACAGGCCTCGCAGAAGCCGTAATCGTCTTCGTTGATCTTGTCGATGGTCTCGTGAATTTTCTTGAGCAGCTTGCGCTCACGGTCACGGGTGCGCAATTCCAGGCTGAAGCCTTCTTCCTGAGTAGCACGGTCGGCGGGATCGGCGTAGTTGTTGCTCGCGTCTTCCTGAAGATGGCGAACGGTGCGGTCGACTTCTTCCATCAGCTCCTGCTTCCATACCAGCAGGATCTCACGGAAGTGCTCGAGCTGCTGCTCGTTCATGTACTCTTCACCCTTCGCTGGTTCGTAAGGTACGAACTTACGGGGCGCATCCGTTTTAGTTTCAGTGACTGGCATTTGACGGCCTCGCTACGTTAAATGATTGCTGACCAATGTCCGTCATATGATGGGGACATGTCACGCCAAAGGTGTGCTTATTTAGCTAAAAAAGGCAGGCTTTGCAACTTTCTTGCCAAAAATAGCGTAAATATGCGTCCAAAGTATCACTTCGGTGACCGCGTGAGCGACACTCAGAGCGACAACCGGAGCAGCAGAGCTCTCAGGCTATGCACTGGGCGAATCCGCAGGCCACGTATTATGAACAAAGGAGACCGTAATGCCCTGGAATTCACGTATTCATGAGGTGGCTGCATTTCGTGTCATGGGGCTTCTGGAAGCCGCCCAGGCCAGAGAGGCGGCGGGGCATGATGTGATTCACCTAGAGATCGGTGAGCCGGACTTTCCTACGCCGATGCCGATCATCGAGGCAGGTCAGCGCGCATTGGCGGAAGGGCGCACCCGCTATACCCCGGCGGCGGGGCTGCCGGCACTGCGTGAAGCGATCGCGGTGCACTATGCGGACACCCTGGGTATCAATATTGATCCGCAGCGGATACTGGTGACGCCAGGTGCATCCGGTGCCCTGCTGTTGGCCAGCCAGCTACTGGTCGAGAGTGGTGACCGTGTTGTGATGGCTGACCCCACCTATCCGTGCAATCGTCACTTCATGGCGCTGGCAGGTGCGACGGTGGATGCCGTGCCGGTGTCTGCCGGTAGCGGCTGGCAGTTGACGCAGGAGCTGATTGCCAGTCACTGGCAGGAGAAAACGCGGCTGGCCATGTTGGCAACGCCGTCCAACCCTACCGGCCATATGCTGAGCGAGGCGCAGTTGCGCGGGGTGGCTGAAGAAGTTGCCAACCGGAATGGCTACTTGCTGGTTGACGAGATCTATCAGGGACTGTGTTACGACATGCCGCCGGTATCTGTCGCTTCAGTGGCGCCTGATGCTTTTGTGGTCAATAGTTTCTCCAAGTATTTCGGAATGACCGGCTGGCGACTGGGCTGGTTGGTAGCGCCGAAGGCCGCCGTGGAACCGTTGACGCGGCTGGCACAGAACGTTTTTCTGGCCTCATCGACTCTGGCCCAGCACGCTGCGCTGGCAGCCTTTACGCCGAACTGCATGGCTGAGCTGGAAAGGCGCCGCCAGGAAATGCAACGCCGCCGTGATGCGCTGATCACCGGTCTCGCGCCGCTTGGCTTAGCACCTGACCTGCCGCCTCAGGGTGCTTTTTATCTGTGGCTGGATATTTCCCGCTATAGCTCTGACAGCGAAGCCTTTTGCCGCCAGCTGTTGGAGGAGGAGAACGTCGCCATTACACCGGGCACCGACTTTGCGCTACAGGGTGGCGAGTACCATGTGCGGATTGCCTTTACCACTGGGGTGGCGCGCCTTGAGGAGGCCGTGGCACGGCTGGGTCGTTTTCTTGAGCGTCATGATCCGGTGTGTCAGGGGGAGGCGTAATGGACTATCCCGCCCTGGTGGCCGGTGTGCTGCTGCGCCGCTATAAACGCTTTCTCGCCGATGTGCGCCTCGACGACGGTCGTGAGGTGGTGGCCCATTGCCCCAATACCGGCAGTATGCGTGCTGTGAACATGCCGGGCAGCCGGGTGTGGCTATCACCCAGTGACAACCCGAGGCGCAAGCTGGCCTGGACCTGGGAGCTGATCGAACTGACCCAGCCAGGCGGCGATATGGCGCTGGCATCGGTACACACTGGGCGAGCCAACCGCATTGTCGAGGAGGCGCTGGCAGCCGGGCTTGTGGAGGAGCTATCGGGCTTTGGGCAGCTGCGCCGTGAGGTGGCGGTAGATGGTGGGCGGCTGGACTTCTGTCTGAGGGATACCGAAGGCCGTCTGGCCTATGTCGAAGTCAAGCAGGTCACGCTGCGCGAGAGTGATGGGCACGGCTATTTTCCTGATGCCGTGAGCGAGCGTGGGCGGCGTCATCTGGAGGTGTTGATGGCGCTGGCCGGCGAGGGCCACCGTGCGGTGCTGCTGTTCTGCGTGGCCCATGAAGGGATTGATTCGGTGGCTCCGGCGACCCACCTGGATCCGGCCTACGCCAAGGCGCTACGACAGGCCGAAGCCTTGGGCGTGGAGGTGTTGGCACGAGCCTGCCATTTTGATTGGCATGACGACGTCCATCCGACAGCGGTGAGTCTTGGCCGGGCGCTGCCGGTGATGCTGGACCGCTGCTTTGAGCCCGCTATATCACTTCAGGGGTCGACGTAAAGCCGTTGCATGAAGTTGATTGCTACCGGTGGCTCATCGCGCTCTAGGCCGACGTTGAGCGTGAAGCGCATGGCTTCTCCGTCCTGAATGCCGAAGGTGGCGAGACGATAGATGCTGTCGCCATCGCGCAGGGTGCGAAACGACAGCGGCAGGTCTTGGCCAGACAGCCCCTTGATGCTGCCATCCACCGGTGCATTGACCGCCTTGAAGGAGCCATCAGGCTGTGCTTGCAGCACGCTCACATTGAGAAACCCGGTGGCGCGGCTGCGGGTAATGCCTGAGGCGGCGGCTACCTCGGGGGTGAGAAAACTGGTGTTAACCGCGCTGTAATGCACCTGGTAGTCACCAAACTGCTGATATTGCTCAGCCATCGCTAATGAGCTGAGCAATATCAGCGCCAGGGCAATCAGTCTGCTGAAAAAAGTGCGTGTCATTGTCACCATGGGGTATCTTCCCGCGTTGTTCGTGTGGGTATGATCGGCTATGACTGAAGGCACAAGTGTGCTCCGTCAGGGTGCTGTATCAAGTATACCGCGAAGCATCCCGCGCCGAGCCAGGGCGGTAAAACAACCTTCGCTCAGCTCTGGCGGGCAACGCGGAAGATCGCAATTTCGCCAAATAGGTTGGGCCAACGCCGGGATAGGCGGTTGCCCTTGTGTCCGCCCACACCTACCGCCCGGTCAATGATTTTCAGGTTCTTTTCACAGCACAGGTGCTCGAAGTCGTTGAAGGTCGATAGATGGATGTTGGGCGTGTCGTACCAGGCGTGGGGTAGCGATTTGGAGACCGGCATGTAGCCGCGTATCCCCAAGTGTACGCGGTGGCGCCAGTAGGCAAAGTTGGGAAAAGTGATGATGCCCTCTTTCGCCACTCTGAACATTTCGTCCAGCATCAGGTCGGGTCGACGCAGCGCTTGAAGCGCCTGGGTCATTACCACCAGGTCGCAGGAATTGTCGTCAAAGTTGGCCAGGCCATCGTCGAGGTTTTGCTCAATGACGTTAACTCCGCGCGCTAGACAGGCAGTGATGCCGTCAGAGTCGATTTCCAGCCCATAGCCGGTCACGTTTTTGTCGCGTGCCAGGGCATCGAGCAGGGTTCCGTCGCCGCAGCCCAGATCGAGAACGCGGGCTTGGTCGGGAATCCAGTTGTAGATCACGGTGAGGTCAGCGCGCATCACGAGCGGTCTCCCAGGCCCAGTGTTTTAGCGACTCGGTCCATGTAGGCCGCGAACACATCCTGGTAGCGGGGGTCGAGCATCAGGAAGGCGTCGTGGCCATGGGTCGAGTCAATATTGACGTAGCTGACTGCCTTGTCGGCACGGATCAAGGCGTTGACCAGCTCTTTGGAGCGCGACGGCGGAAAGCGCCAGTCGGTGCTGAAGCTGACTACCAAAAAAGGGCACTGGGCAGGAGCTAGGGCCTTGGCCAGATCGCCGTCGTGGCGCGAGGCTGGGTCAAAGTAGTCCAGTGCTTTGGTCATCAGCAAATAGGTGTGGGCATCAAACGAGCTTGAGAAGCTATCGCCCTGATAGCGCAGATAGGACTCGACCTGGAACTCCACGTCGTAATCAAAGTTGAAGTTCTGATCACCACGCATGTCGCGGCCAAACTTGCTGCCCATGGCGCCTTCCGACAGGTAGGTGATGTGTCCCACCATGCGTGCCAGCTTCAGGCCACGCCGGGGCAGAGCGCCGTGATCGCTGTAATGACCCTCATGAAAATCCGGGTCGGAGCGGATCGCCTGCCGTGCCACTTCGTTGAAGGCAATGTTCTGGGCTGACAGCTTGGGCGTGGCGGCAATGACACCGGCATGAGCCACGCGCTCTGGATAGCTCAGCGTCCATTGGATTGCCTGCATGCCGCCAAGACTGCCGCCGATGACGGCAGCGAAGCGTTCAATGCCCAGTCGGTCAGCCAGGCGTGCCTGGCTATGTACCCAGTCCTGGACTGTCACCATAGGAAAATCAGGCCCCCAGAGCTTACTGGTTTCCGGGTTGATGGTGTTGGGGCCAGTGCTGCCGTGGCAGCCGCCGAGGTTATTCAGCGAGACCACAAAGAAGCGATTGGTGTCGATAGATTTGCCGGGCCCGATGTGGGCATCCCACCAGCCGGGCTTCTTGTCGTCCGCTGAGTGGTAGCCAGCCGCGTGGTGATGGCCAGAAAGGGCGTGGCAGATCAGCACAGCATTACTGCGCTCGGCGTTGAGCGTGCCGTAGGTCTCAAAGATCAGGTTGTAGGCTGGCAGCGTCTTGCCGCAGACCAGTGGCAGTGGCGTGTCGAAGTACAGCGTCTGGGGACTGATCAGTCCGACCGAGTCCTCGGGAAACGCTGCTGTATCGGCACGAGTGATGTTGTTAGCCATAGGATTCAGAAGCCCACCAGTGCAGCCAGTGCCCCGGAGGCCCTGATCAGTCGGCCGACCACAATACTGTCGATCAGGTTGATAGCGATAAAGACGACGATGGGTGACAGGTCAATCATGCCTAGCGGCGGTATCACACGCTGGACAGGGGTCATGATTGGCCGTACCAGCTGCATGACCAGCATCGCTGCGGGGTGGCCAGACTGGGGGGCCACCCAGCTGAGGATGATCATGGCAATCAGGGCAAAGAAATAGATCTTGAGAATGGTGCTGGCCAGAGTGGCGATGGCAGCAATCAACAGCTGTGTCACTGGTGGCATGCCGAAGCCCGATATCACCAGGATCGCTATGATAACGATCATCTTGATCAGCAGCGCACTGACCAGAGTCGCGAGATCGAAGCGTCCCATCAGCGGCTTCAGAAACCCCTGAAACGGCCTTACCACTGGCTGGGTTATCTTGACCACCGACTGGCTGATGGGGTTGAAGTAATCGGCCCGGGATGCCTGCAGCAAAAAGCGCAGCATCAGCAGCAGCAGATAGAAGTTGACGGCGGTGTTGACTAGCAGAAGGCTTGCGCCAGCAAAGTTACTGCCCATCGGGCTTCTCCAGAATATTTGTGATAAAAGTGGTGCGTGATAAAAAATGCTGGTGATGTGCCCTTAGCGCGTGCTGAACTGCTTGGCCATCTCGCCTGCTCGGTTGGCGCAGTCGCCCATGGCATCCTGTAACAGCTGACGGAGCCCGCCGCTTTCCAGGCGCTGAATGGCGCGCTCGGTAGTGCCGCCGGGCGACATGACATCGCGCTTGAGCTCGCTGGGCAGCTTGTCGCTGGCCATAGCCATTGTTGCCGCGCCCAATGCCGCCTGTATGGCAAGCCGTCGGGCTGTCTCGGCGGGCAGTCCACGCGCTACGGCTGCCTCCTCCATAGCCTCAAACATCAGGAAAAAGTAGGCCGGCGCACTGCCTGATACTGCGGTAACGACGTCAAGCAGTTGCTCTTCTTCAACCCATTCGACAATACCGACCGCGTTCAGCAGCTCTTCGGTAAGCTGGCGCTGTTTGCTGCTGGCGCGGCTATTGGCATACAGGCCTGATGCACCGACACCCAGTAGGGATGGCGTATTTGGCATGCAGCGTATCACAGCCAAGTCGCCGCCAAGCCAACGCTCCAAGGTGTCCACTGTCAGGCCTGCGGCTACTGAGATGATCAATGGGTTGCGGGACTGGATCGCATCGCGGATTTCCTCGCAGACCTGGTGCATGATCTGCGGCTTGACGGCCAGCACAACAACGTCGCTTTGGGCGAGGGCCTCGACGTTATCGGTCGTAGTGTTGATGCCCAGCCTGCTGCGCAGTGGAGACAGCGTGTCGTCGCTGGTTGCAGTAGCGGTCAGTGCGTCGGCATCGTGCCCGCTGTTAAGCAGCCCCTCGATGATGGCCGACGCCATGTTGCCTGCGCCAATAAAAGTGATGTGGCTCGCCATGGTGGTGTCCTGTTCAGATCCTGCAGGCCGCTATCAAGCGGTCTGCCAGTATACGTATCATTTTGATTCGTCGCTGTCGTTGTCGTGTGAGTCGCGTGCGCCGAAGATGGCAGTGCCCACTCGGACCAGGGTCGAACCCTCAAGAACAGCCGCTTCCATATCGCTGCTCATTCCCATGGACAGGGTATCAAGTGGTGCGTCGGGAAAGTGTTCCTTGAGCTTTTCCAGGGCCTCACGCAACTTTGCCAGCGGCTGGCGCTGGGCATTCAGGGTATCAGCCGGAGCAGGAATCGCCATCAATCCGCGCAGCCTCAGTCGCGGCAGCGCCAGTATCTGTTCCGCCAGAGGCGTCAGTACATCTAGCGAAACGCCGGATTTACTGTCCTCATTGCTGACATTGACCTGGATGCACACATTCAGCGGGTCCAGTGAGTCCGGGCGTTGATTGTCCAGACGTCGTGCTAGCCGGATACGGTCTACGCTATGTATCCAGTCGAAGTGTTCGGCAACCTCACGGCTTTTGTTGGACTGCAGCGGCCCGATGAAGTGCCAGGTGATGTCGGCGAGGTCAGCAAGCTCGGTCTGCTTGCCTAGTGCTTCCTGGACATAGTTTTCACCGAACTCACGCTGACCGTGCTGCCAGGCTTCGCGAATTATGCTGGCAGGCTTGGTCTTGCTGACCGCAAGCAGTCGAGCGCTTTGAGGGGCGCGCCCGGCTGCCGCCAATGCCGCATCAAGGCGACGACGTGTGACAGCGAGAGATTGCTGGATATTAGTATCCGTCATGGGTGCGGCCTGCCGTATATCTACCATATAAAAAGGAAGGCTCCATTGCAGGGAGCAGGGAGAGCACATGGATATTACCGAATTGCTGGCATTCTCGGCAAAACAGAACGCATCTGACCTACATCTGTCGGCCGGCGTGCCGCCGATGATTCGTGTCGATGGAGACCTGCGTCGGCTAAGTGCGTCGGCCATGAGCGATGACGAGGTGCGGAAGCTGGTGGGGCAGATAATGGCCGAGGAACAGCAGCGCAACTTCAGCGAGCAGCTGGAAAGCGACTTTTCCTTCGAGCTTCCCGGCGTAGGACGCTTTCGCGTCAACGCATTCCATCAGGCCCGCGGTGCTGGCGCAGTGTTTCGCACCCTGCCCGGTGAAGCGCCTAGCTTGGACGGTCTGGGGCTGGGTGACGTGTTCATGAAAGCCGCTATGCTGCCGCGCGGCCTGGTGCTGGTCACGGGGCCTACGGGGTCAGGCAAGACGACAACCCTTGCCGCCATGATCAACCACATCAACGTTAACCGCTGCGCACATATTCTTACCCTTGAGGATCCGATAGAAATCGTTCATCAGAGCAACAGCTGTCTGGTTAATCAACGGGAAGTGCACCGTCACACGCGGAGTTTCGCCGCTGCATTGCGTAGCGCTTTGCGCGAGGATCCTGACGTGATCATGGTGGGTGAGCTGCGTGACCTGGAAACCATCCGGCTGGCGCTGACTGCCGCCGAAACTGGCCATCTGGTGTTTGGCACGCTGCATACCAGCTCGGCTGCCAGAACCATCGAGCGCATCATTGATGTGTTTCCCGGCGATGAAAAAGCCATGGTGCGTGCCATGCTCTCCGAGTCACTGCAGGTGGTTATTGCCCAGACCCTGCTCAAGCGGCAGGACTCGGGCCGTGTGGCGGCTCACGAGGTGTTGGTCGCTACCCACGCAGTACGCAACCTGATCCGCGAGGGTAAGACGGCTCAGATCTACTCGGCCATGCAGACGGGTGGCAGCCTGGGTATGCAGACCCTTGACGATGCGCTGGCTCAGCTGGTGGCTAGTCAGCTCGTAGCGCGTGACGAAGCTAAGGCCCAGGCAAGGGGTGATGTTTTCTCAGGCTGAGTAAACACCACCCAGTACACGCGGCCCCAGTGCGCCAGTCACTGACGGAAGGTTGCCCGGCAGGTGCTCTAAGCGTCGCCATGCCAGCCAAGCAAAGGCGGCAGCCTCTAACCAGTCTGCCGACCAGCCCAGGCTGGCCGTATCGTGAACCTCGGTGCCCGGTATATGGTGCGCGAGTCTTGCCATTAGGTTGGCATTGGAAGCGCCGCCGCCACAGGCAAAGAGTGCTGCGGGGGTTGGCGCAGCGTATGTCTGCATGGCGAGCTTGATACCGTCCGCGACACTAGCAGCAGTCAGCGCTGACAGCGTGGCCTGAACGTCCTGCGCGCGCTCATCGCCACTCAGGTGCTGATTCAGCCAGTCAAGATGGAAGTACTCCCGCCCGGTGCTGCGTGGCGGCGGCTGGCTGAAAAATGGATCGGCCAGACAGCGTGCCAGCAGCGCTTCATCCACCTTACCCGATGCTGCCCAGGCGCCGTCTCTGTCATAAGGCTCCCCCAAGTGCTGGTCGACCCACGCATCCATCAACGCATTAGCCGGGCCGGTATCAAAGCCTAGCGGCTGGCGGGAGTCTGTAGTCGGCGGCAGCACGGTCAGGTTGGCAAAGCCGCCCAGATTCAGTACCAAGCGCCACTGTTCAGGATGGCGGAACAGCGCAGCGTGAAAGGCAGGTGCCAGTGGCGCGGCCTGGCCACCGGCAGCCAAATCGCGGCGGCGGAAGTCGCCGACCACACAGCAGCCCGTTAGCTCGGCCAGCAGGCTCGGGTTATCCATCTGCAGCGTATAGGCGGGCCCGCCGCCATAGCCTTGCGGCGCGTGCTCAATGGTCTGGCCGTGGCTGCCAATAGCGCGTACTTCGTGTGGCGCGGTCTGGGCCTTCTCCAGTAGTCGTTTCACCGTGGTTGCTTGCAAACGGCAGAACGCACCTTCCGCACTTGCCAGCTCGGCGAAGCGCACATGGTCCGCGTGACATAGCTGGTGAAGAGCCGCGCGCAACGCATCAGGTAGCGTCTCACCGTGGCTGGCAATCAGCTCTGGCGTTCCGTCTGCATGAACACGGATCAGCGCCGCATCCACGGCATCCAGGCTGGTGCCTGACATCAGGCCAATGAATAGCGACATGAGGAATCTCCTGAAAGGCTCAACCAAGGCGGAGCAGCATGATAACATTCTAAGCTGAATATCCGGCGATGGATGCCTGCCGGGGTGTCCCACCAACTGTGGAGAGGAGAGAATGTCCGACGTTGCTGACGCACTTGCGTTGCTCAAGCGTGGTACCCACGAGATTCTGCTGGAAGACGAGCTGGAAAAGAAGCTGGCTTCTGGCCGCAAGCTGCGCATCAAGGCAGGCTTTGACCCCACTGCGCCGGATCTGCACCTCGGTCACAGTGTGTTGCTGACCAAGATGCGGCAGTTCCAGGATCTCGGCCACCAAATCATCTTTCTGATTGGTGACTTCACGGGTCGCATTGGCGATCCCTCCGGCAAGAACGTGACGCGCAAGCCGCTCAGCGAAGAAGAGGTCAGGCACAACGCTGAGACCTATAAGGAGCAGGTGTTCAAGATTCTCGACCCGGAGCTAACTGAAGTACGCTTCAACGCCGACTGGTTCTCTGAGATGAGCGCTGCCGACATGATTGAGCTGGCCGGCAAGAGCACCGTGGCACGCATGTTGGAGCGGGACGATTTCGAAAAGCGCTATTCAGCCAATCAGCCAATTTCTATCCATGAGTTTCTTTACCCGCTGGTTCAGGGCTACGACTCTGTGGCACTGGAAGCTGATATTGAGCTTGGTGGTACGGATCAGAAGTTTAACCTGCTGATGGGGCGCGAGATCCAGAAGCAATATGGCATGGAGTCCCAGGTGGTGATCACCATGCCGCTGCTGGAAGGGCTTGACGGCGTGCAGAAGATGTCCAAGTCATTGGGCAACTACGTCGGTGTTGATGAGGCGCCGGGCAGCATGTTCAATAAGTTGGTCTCGTTGCCAGACAGTATGATGTGGCGCTACTTTGAGTTGCTGTCGCTCAAAGGTAATGAAGAGATTGATGCCTTAAAGCGTAGCGTTGAGGGCGGCGCTAACCCGCGCGACGTGAAAATGGAGCTGGCCCGCGAGCTGATTGCGCGTTATCACGGCGAAGAGGCGGCCGCCAACGCCCACCGTTCCGCAGGCAACCAGCTGGCTGATGGCGAGCTGCCTGAAGACCTGCCCGAAGTTAGCGTTGTGTTTGATGGCATGAGCCAGGCGCCCATTGCTGCGGTACTCAATCGTGCGGGGTTGGTCACCAACAGCGCCCAGGCTAAAGACATGCTGGGTAATGGACGGGTGAAAGTAGATGGCGAAGTTGTCGCCCGTGAACACATGCTCGACACTGGTCATGCCTATGTCATCCAGGCCGGGAAAAAGCGCTATGCTCGCGTCATTGTCGGCTGAGGCGGCATAGATACTTACGCCTGACGCCCGCCCTGCGCGGGCGTTTGTGTTTCTATGGGGTGGCGTCAGTTAGAGCTTTGATAACGATTTTTTACAAAGGGCTTGCACTCCTCTCAGTGATGTCATAAA
>NZ_JBQDJZ010000061.1:0-17277 GCF_052095765.1 Halomonas sp. | reverse complement strand
CTAAGGCGTTAGCCATCGACTTGCCGCGCAGGATGCCGCCAGGGCTCAGCCCGCTTGTCTGCCGCTGCCACATGCCATTGAATGCCGATATGCCACCAACACTGAGCTCTGCCCCTCTGGAAACTGCCGTTGCTGCGCTGCGCCGAGAGGGTGTTATTGCCTACCCAACCGAGGCGGTGTGGGGATTGGGCTGCGACCCGGACAGCACCAACGCCTTGACTCACCTGTTGGCACTCAAACAACGTGATCCGGCCAAGGGCCTGATTTTGGTGTCGGCTGGGGTTGAACAGCTGCTGCCCTGGCTCGATGGCCTTTCCATGGATCAGTACCGGCAGCTGGAGCAGCCGAGCGCTACACCCACCACCTGGTTGGTGCCGGACAATGGCCGCACGCATCGGCTGGTGCGCGGCGATCATCAGCAGGTGGCGCTGAGAGTCTCCCGCCATCCGCTGGTCGCCCAGTTGTGCCGGGCTTACGGCGGCCCGCTGGTGTCAACCTCAGCCAATCGTGCCGGCGAACCTGCAGCCATGAACAGTGCCCAGCTGCGCGCCACCTTCGGTGACGATCTGGATGCCGTGCTGGAAGGCGCCCTTGGCGGGTACGAGCGCCCCAGTACCATCCGCGACCTGCTGACCGGGCAAGTGCTGCGCTCCTGAGCTTCTCCGTGACCGACTTTCTTCGTGCCATTTAACAAGGAGGCCCTGTGGCCCACGCGCATCTTGATAACGTCAAAACCTATCTGCTCGATCTTCAGGAGCGGCTGTGTGCTGGTCTGGCTGAAGAAGACGGCGGCGCAACCTTCCGTGAAGATGCGTGGAGCCGCGAGGAGGGCGGTGGCGGGCGCTCGCGGGTGATAGAGGATGGCGCACTGTTCGAAAAGGGCGGCGTCAATTACTCCCATGTGTACGGCGCAGCGCTGCCGCCGTCGGCCACCTCCGCCAGGCCGGAACTTGCTGGGCGCAGCTTTCATGCCATGGGGGTGTCCTGGGTGCTGCACCCTGAAAACCCCCACGTGCCAACCAGCCACGGCAATGTGCGTTTTTTCATTGCTGAAAAGGAAGGTGAGGCACCGGTGTGGTGGTTTGGTGGCGGCTACGACCTTACGCCTTTTTATCCGGTACTTGAGGATGTGCGCCACTGGCACCGTGTTGCCAAGGATGCCTGTGCGCCCTTTGGTGAGGATGTCTATCCGCGCTATAAGTCCTGGTGCGATGACTACTTCTGGCTTAAGCACCGGGGTGAAACACGCGGCGTCGGTGGGCTGTTCTTCGACGATCTCAATGACGGTGGCTTCGAACGCTGCTTTGACTTTCTGCAGGCGGTCGGCGACAGCTTCCTGGATGCTTACCTGCCCATTGTCCGGCGTCGCCGCAAAGCAGCCTGGAATGAACGTGAGCGGGACTTCCAGCTTTATCGTCGTGGCCGCTATGTGGAGTTCAATCTGGTGTGGGACCGTGGCACTTTGTTCGGTTTGCAGAGCAACGGACGTACCGAGTCCATTCTGATGTCAATGCCGCCGCTGGCGCGTTGGGCCTACCGTTGGGAGCCGGAGCCGGACAGTGCCGAGGCTCGCCTGATCTATTACCTGCAGCCACGTGACTGGCTGGGTGAAGCAGAGCGCTCTGGAGAAAACGTATGACGGATCACTACGCGGTATTCGGTCACCCGATCAGCCACTCAAAGTCACCGCTGATACATACGGCCTTCGCTGAGCAGACGGACCAGGATATGTCCTATCTGGCCATTGAAGCGCCGCTTGGTGACTTTGCTGGCACCTGGCGCGAATTTGTTGCCCAGGGTGGGCGCGGCGCTAACGTTACCGTGCCCTTCAAGGAAGAAGCCCACCGACTATGTGACCACATCAGTGAGCGGGCTCGGCGGGCAGGTGCAGTGAATACCCTGTTGCTGGCCGATGACGGCACGACCCATGGTGATACCACGGACGGCCCGGGCCTGGTGGCGGATCTCAGGCGCAATAACGTGCGCCTTGAGGGAGCGAGGGTGCTGCTGTTGGGGGCCGGTGGCGCAGTACGCGGTGTACTGGAGCCGCTGCTGGCCGAAAGGCCGGCAGCGCTTTTTCTGGCCAACCGGACCGCCGCCAAAGCCAGTGCGCTGGCCGCTGACTTCAACGACCTTGGCGCCATCAGTGGGGGCGGTTTTGAGGCCGTGACAGGGCAGTTCGATCTGGTTATCAATGGCACCAGTGCTAGCCTGTCCGGTGATTTGCCGCCCTTGCCCGAAGCACTGTTTACCGAGGGCGGTGTGGCTTACGACATGATGTACAGTGCCGAGCCGACGGTATTCATGCGCTGGGCCGAAGCGCAGGGTGCGCGGGCCATTGATGGTCTGGGTATGCTGGTGGGCCAGGCTGCTGAGTCTTTCTTGCAGTGGCGCGGCAGGCAGCCCGATGTTGAGCCGGTGCTTGCCACGCTGCGACAGCAGCTGGGCTGATCTGAGGCACTTAACGCCGTTTGACGTACAGCCCTGCCATGCACAGCACCAGACCAAGCACTGACACCAGCATGCTGCCGTTGACCAGCCACGGCTTGCGCGCAATGAAAGGCACAGTGGGCTGTGGCGTGTCGCGGCACAGGCCTGTTACATAGTCCCAATGACCCTGGCCGTTCAGCACGCAGTCGCGCACACCGTTGAGCTCAATGAAGTACAGGCTCATCAGCACAACGATGGGCACAATCATCAGCACTAGCCCGAGGCGAAGCATGGCGTGTCTCCCTGATTAGCGCTGGCAGTTCGGCTGGCGCCCGGCCTGGCGTGCTTGCTGGTACTGAGGCATCACTGCGTTCATCTCACTTTCAAGTTTGGCGATACGCTGGTCGCTGCTGGGGTGCGTCGACATCCACACCGGTGGCCCGTTGCCGCCGCTGGCGCTCATGTTGCGCCACAGGTCAACGCTGCCCTGGGGGTTGAAGCCGGCATCTGCCATCAGCTGTAGGCCAATCACGTCGGCCTCACTTTCATGGCTACGCGAGAACGGCAGCAGGATGCCGTACTGCGCACCCATACCTAGGGCGGCGTTGGCCATCTCGGCCTGAGCGCCCTGCAGTCCGGCCGCGGATGCCGCTACGCTCAGACCAATGCTGGTGATGTTTTGCGTGGACATGCGCTCGTTGGCATGGCGAGCCAGCACATGGCCGACCTCATGCCCAATGACCGAGGCCAGTTGATCCTGGTTTTCCGCGATATCCAGCAAGCCGGTGTGCACACCGACATAGCCGCCGGGTAGCGCAAAGGCGTTGGCTGAGTCGTCCTTGAACACGCGCACTTGCCAGTTGTACTGAGGACTACCTGGCGGCAGAGTCGCGACGATGGCATCGGTGACACACTGGACATAGGCTTGGGTAGCACCGCCGACCGTAGGTAGCTCTTGCTGGTACTGTGCAAAAGACTGTGCGCCCATCTGGTTGAGCTCGTCATCGGGCATCATGGTGAGCTGCATGCGGCCAGTCGGCGAGGTGGCGCAGGCAACGAGGCTGGCGCTGATCGCGCCGATGGCAAATGTCTTTAACCAACGCATAGGGCATCCTTGTGTGACGTCGGTAAGGTTTCCTCTGGACGAGGTCATGTGAGGGTCTCAAGATACCCTGATCCTGGGCTGTCTCCAACAGCTATCGATACCCATTTATTGATGATCAGCGATTGTTCGTCGGCTGTCTGATTGACTTTCTGATCGGCATTAATCTGTAACAAGGAGAGCGTCATGGATGAGTCATTAAGCAGGCGCCTGTTGAGTCTGCTGGAGCGCATTGAGCCCTGGTTGCCGCCAACGCCGGTGGCCGTTGACTGGAGTCGTGATGTGGCGGCGCTGTGGCAGCGCCACGCGTTGGGCGGGCATCTGGTGGCAGTGCCGCCGCGTGACGATCTGAGGTTGGATGACCTGTTGGGCATCGAGCGTCAGAAACTGGCGTTGGTCGATAACTTGCGGGCTTTTTTGCGCGGCTATCCGGCCAACCATGCGTTGCTGTGGGGGGCGCGGGGCAGCGGCAAGTCGTCGCTGGTGCGTGCGCTGCTCAATGACTTGGCCGATGAAGGCATGCGGCTGGTGCAGGTGGACCGCCACGATCTGGCGGGGCTGACTACCCTGGTAGAGCGTCTGCGCTATGAGCCACATCGCTTTGTGGTCTATTGCGACGATCTGTCTTTTGAGGGTCACGACGATGCCTATAAGGCACTGAAAAGCGTGTTGGACGGTGCCCTGACTGGGCCGCCGGAAAATGTCCTGCTGCTGGCAACGTCTAACCGCCGGCATCTGTTGCCTGAGTCGATGCAGGATAATCAGGGCACACGGCTGGTGGGCGACGAGCTGCACCACGGCGATGCAGTAGAGGAAAAGATTTCGCTGTCCGACCGTTTCGGACTGTCGTTGGGATTTTATCCGTTCAATCAGGACACCTATCTGGAAACCTGCTGCCACTGGGTATCGCGGTTAGGCAAAACCGAGGACTGGACGCCCCAGGCCCGCGCCGAGGCTATTCGCTTTGCTACTCTGCGCGGCAGTCGAAGCGGGCGGGTTGCCTGGCAATTTGCCTGTCAGTGGGTAGGGCAGCAGCGCCTGAGTCACTGAGTAGACGGCCGCGCATATAGGTCAGTCCAGTACGATCAGGCGGTTTGGCAATTCGTTGCGCTCATGGGTGGCCGGCACCTGTTCCTTGAGGTGCTTGCCACAGTCATCGATGCACTGTAGGAAGCCCTTCAGGGTCTCGCCGTCTTTCACGTGCCGGGTAAATGACGCCACAACCGATTGCCAGCTGTCATCACTGATACGCGACGAGATACCCCGGTCGACCAAAATTTCCACGTAGCGCTCGGCCTCAGAGACGAAGATCAGGATTCCCGTATCCCCTTCGGTATGGTGCAGGTTGTGCTCCAGGAACTGTCGCCGCGCGAGGTTGGCCGCACGCCAGTGGCGAACCGAGCGTGGCACCAGGCGCATGGTGATGACTGGAAGGCGGAATATTAGCCCCAGTACGATAAAGCTCGCCCATTGCACCAGTGTCAGCTCATAGGCCGTTAACCCGCCAAAAAAATAGTTGACCGCACCAGGGACCACCAGCGCCAGCAAGCCGGCCCAAAGCAGAGGAATATAAGCATAATTGTCTGCGCGTGCGGCCAGTACGGTGACCAGCTCGGCATCGGTATCGCGCTCAACACGCTTGACTGCATCGGCGACTTGTTGCTGCTCGTCTTTACTCAATAAAGCCATGGGGGCTCTGATCTCCACCTTGTGTTGTCATGTGACTGCTAGCGTCGGGCATTCCGGGTTACCAGCCGCCTGAAGCGCCGCCGCCGCCGAAGCCGCCGCCGAAACCACCACCGCCACCGCCACGCGATCCGCCACGCGATCCGCCGCCCAGACCACCACCCAGCACCATGCCGGCCAGCAGGCCACCACGACCGCCGCGTACCAGTATCATGACGATGATGAACATCACCACAAACAGCGGCGACGCCGGTTTTTCAGATTGTTGGCTCCGAGCTGAGGCGCGTGAGCTGGTACTCATGGGCTCGCCGCCCAGCACCTGGATCATCCTTTCCACGCCTTCGCTGATGCCGCGGGCAAAGTCGCCCTGGCGGAAGGCCGGCGTCAGGACCTGGTTGATGATTACTGAGGACTGCGCATCGGTTAGCCGGCCCTCAAGGCCATAGCCTACTTCGATGCGCATTTTGCGTTCATTGGGAGCCACGATCAGCAGGGCGCCGTTATCCTTTTCTGCTTGGCCGATCCCCCAATGGCGCCCCAGCTGATAACCATACTGCTCGATAGTGGCACCTTGCAGGTCCGGCACAGTAGCCACCACCAACTGTTCGCTGGTCGCCGTTTCGTGGGCCGCCAGCTTTTCCTCAAGTCGCGTCTCGGTGGCCTGATCCAGCAGTTCGGCCTGGTCGACCACGCGCCCGGTCAGTTCAGGAAAATCGAGCTCCTGTGCTTGAGCTGGCTGAACTTGAAGAATGAACGCCGCTGTCAACAGGAAAGCTAATAGCGGGATGCGTAAAAGATGACTCATCAAAACTCCACTTGGGGGGCCTGATCCGCATTTTCAGTGGTGGCCTCGAAAGTCTCACGAACCGGCATGTCGCCGTAGAGGACACTGTGCCACAGGCGACCAGGGAAGGTACGGATCTCGGTATTGTAGCGTTCAACCGCGGTGATGAAGTCGCGGCGTGCCACAGCAATGCGGTTTTCGGTGCCCTCTAGCTGCGACTGCAGGGCCAGAAAGTTCTGGTTCGACTTCAGCTCAGGGTAGCTTTCCGAGACGGCCATCAGTCGGCTTAGTGCGCCGGTCAGCTGCTGCTGGGCCTGCTCAAATTGTCGCATCTTCTGTGGGTCGTTTAGCGACTCAGCGTCGACCTGGATGGACGTCGCTTTGGCCCGCGCCTCCACCACGGCGGTCAGGGTCTCCTGCTCCTGTCGGGCAAATCCCTTGACCGTCTCGACCAGGTTGGGCACCAGGTCCGCGCGGCGCTGATACTGGTTCTCCACCTGCGCCCAGGCTGACTTCACCTGCTCATCATAGGTAGGAATATTGTTGATGCCGCAGCCCGTTAGCAGCAGCGCCATGATCATTATCAGAGCGAGCCGCCAGGCGTAAGGGCTAGCAGAGGTTGGGTGTCCTGTCGACATGAAAGCGTCCTGTCTTTATGTTTCGATGATGAATAATGATGATGGTTAACTAAGGTACAGCGCAGTTTGCTGTAAAGAAAGGCATGTTACCTCGGGTTACAGGCAAAAAAGGCGGGGCGATCAAGTTGATCGCCCCGCTTGTTCAATCAAGCTTTCTGAAGCGGCTTAGCGCCGGCTGCGGCGAGCATCCTTGGTGCGGTCCAGCTCGCGCTGCTTGGCTTTCCTACGATCACTGTCACCTGCCTGGTGGTCGAAGGGGTTGTCGCCAGAGCGGAACTCAAAGCGCATCGGCGTGCCGCGTACCTTGAGTACCTTGCGGAAGGTGTTGATGAGATAGCGCTTGTAGGCTTCGTTCAGCGACTCGGTCTGCCTGCCGTGAACGACAATGATCGGCGGGTTACTGCCGCCCTGGTGGGCCATGCGTAGCTTGATACGCCGACCGTGGATCATCGGCGGCTGGTGCTGTTCCACCGCATCATGCAGGATGTTGGTCAGACGGTTGGTTGACCAGTGGCTGGTCGCTGAGGCAAAGGCACGCTCCAGCGATGGATAAAGATCACCCACAGCGGTGCCGTGCAGTGCTGAGATAAAGTGCAGCTCGGCGTAGTCGGCAAAGCCCAGGCGGCGCTTGATATCGGCGCGCATTTTGTCGCGCACCTCGCTCTCCAGGCCGTCCCACTTGTTGACCACCAGTATCAGCGCGCGGCCGCTGGTCAGCACGTAGTCCAGCAGGTGCAGATCCTGCTCTACCAGTCCGCTGCGGGCATCCAGCACCATGATGGCAACATGGCACTCCTTGATCGCCTCCAGCGCTTTGATAATCGAGAACTTCTCGACCGACTCGGAAACGTTCTTGCGCCGCCGCACGCCGGCGGTATCCACCAGCACATAGGGCTTGCCATTGCGCTCGAAGGGAATCTCGATGGCATCGCGGGTGGTGCCGGCCTCGTCATAGACTACCACGCGCTCTTCGCCGAGCATGCGGTTGACCAGCGTGGACTTGCCGACATTCGGGCGGCCGATCACACCAATGCGAATCCCCTTGCTACCGGTATCGGCCGGGATGTCCGGGTCGCGATCGGGGAAGGGCGACAGTACCTGCTCAATCAACGAAGTGACATTGCGGCCGTGGGCGGCAGCGATGGGCTGGGGATCACCCAGACCTAGCTGCCAGAAGTCAGCGATGGCCGAATGCTCTTCCATGCCATCCACCTTGTTGACCACCAGCCAAGTCTTTTTCTGGTTAGTGCGCAGGTGGCTGGCAATGGCCTCGTCGGCCACGTTCAGGCCTGCCCGGGCATCAACCAGGAACAGCACGATATCGGCCTCATCAATGGCCAGCAGCGACTGCTCGGCCATGGCTGCATCGATGCCTTCTTCGGTGCCGCTGATTCCGCCGGTGTCGATCACCGTATAGGTCTTGCCGCCGAGCATGCCGTTGCCGTACTTGCGATCCCGGGTCAGTCCTGGGAAGTCGGCCACCAACGCATCACGGCTGCGCGTAAGACGGTTGAACAGCGTTGACTTGCCGACGTTCGGGCGGCCAACGAGTGCAATCACTGGGTTCATCGAATATCCAGGGCCTGGAGCGTGCCGTTATTGGTGAGCATGTAAACACGTCTGCCGTCGGTCTGAGGCGTTACGCTGATACCGGAGCTGTTGACGCGGCTGCGTCCGGTGAGCTTGCCTGAGTTGGCGTTGATCAGGTGCACATAGCCGTCATAATCGCCAAGCACGATCTGGCCGCCGGCAAACTCCGGGTCGGTGAGTGAGCGGCCTTCAAGGTCTCTCAGGCGCCACATTTCATCACCGGTCATGGCGTTTAGGGCAACCACATGGCTGGCCTCATCGACCACGTACAGAGTATCGCCAACCATCAGCGGTGAGCGATAGCTGGAGAGCGGACGTGACCAGGCGATCTGGCCGCTGGTAGCTTCCAGAGCGACTACCCGGCCGTTATAGCTGGTGGCGTAGAGGCGCCCGTCGGGCGTCAGCAGCGGTTGGCCAGACAGATCGGACAACCGCTCGATTTCAGAGTTACCGGTGGGGTTGGAGATGCGTCTCTCCCACAGCGGCTGTCCGGTGCGGTTGTCCAGAGTGACCAGGCGGCCGTTGGCGAGCCCGGCAATAGTCACTGCATCAATAACCCTCGGCGTGGCGCTGGTGCGCAGGCTGAGTGCTGGCTGGGAAGCGCTATAGTTCCAGAATTCCGTGCCATCGTTGCGGTTAAGCGCGGTGATGTGGCCGTCGACAGATTGGATGATCAGCAGTTCGCTGTTGGCCTGAGGCGCTGCAAGGACTTCGCTGCTGGTGGTGGTTTTCCACTTCACCTTGCCGGTGCTCTGGTCCATAGCCACCACTTCGCCGTTGCGGGTGCCCAAATACAGCTGGCCATCAACTGCTGACAGGGCGCTTGAAGCGCCGCTGTCCAAGGTGGTTTCCCACAGGGGGTTGCCGGTGTTGGCATCCAGTGCGGTTACTAGACCACGATGGTCAGCAGCAAATATCCGCGAGCCATCTTGGGCCGGTGCCATGGGGTAACTACCTTTGCCCAGGCCAGAGCCAATGCGTTTGCTCCACAAGGTGGTGGCTTGGGCCGTGGCGCTCAGGTCGCGCAGATCCTTGGGAGGATATTGGGGCTCCACGTTGCCTGAACAACCGGCAAGTAATGATACGGTGGCCAGAGCGGCAATTATCAGTCTTGGGGTCATGAGCTGGTCTCCTCGACTCCTAGGTCATCGAGCTTGAGGCGTATTGCGTACTGGGTCTGTTCATTGTCGGCGCTGAGCTCGAGGGCTTCACGCCAGGAAGTTGCTGCTTTGTCTCGCTGCTCCAGCGCCAGGAAAGCATCACCGCGAAGCTCAAGATGCATGGCCGCCAGCGCAGAGGGGATGTTTTTGTCCAGAGTGCCCAGGGCAGCATCTGCGTCGCCCTGGGCGAGCTGTAGGCGGGCCAGTCTGAGCCGCGCAACGCCCTGAATGTAGGGATGCTTGCTGCTGTCGGCAACCGTATTCAACGGCACCATAGCGTCGCTGATATTGTTTTCTTGCACCGCAAGACGGACTTCGATCAGGCGGCCAAGATCGGCATACAAGGTGCTGCCATGGTGTTCTTCGAGCTCGTCAATCAGTAGCTGTGCGCGTTCACGGCTCTTGGCGTCGAGATCGCCTTCGCGGTTCAGATAGAGCAGCTCCTGGTAGCGGAGCGAGGCGGCTTCAGACTGGTTCAGCTGATATTGTTGCCAAGCCTTCCAGCCAAACACGCCAGCTGCGGCTATCGCCACGCCAACGATCAGTGAGGTGCCGTTCTCTTTCCACCAGCGTTTGATGGCCTCAAGCTGTTCTTCATCGCTGTTGATATCTGCCACGCACGATCTCCTTGTTCGGTCAGCAGGCTGTCAGACGCTCGCATCTGACAGCAGAGTATTCAGTGTTTCGGCCAGCGAGGCCTGAGCAATATCCAGCTGCTCCCGGTCTTCGCGCAGAAATTTGACGGCAACGCTGCCGCGGGCCAACTCATCTTCGCCGATCAACAGCGCTAGGCGAGCGCCGCTGCGGTCGGCCTTCTTGATACGGCTTTTAAAACTGCCGCCACCGCAGTGCAGCTGCAGGCTGAGTTCAGGCAAAGCGTCGCGTAGGCGTTCTGCTAGCAACAGGGCGGTAGGCTCAGTGGCCTCACTCATTGGTAGCAGGTAGGCATCGAGTTGCGCCAATGCCGCGTCAGGTATCAGGTTGAGGGTATCGAGCATCAGTACCAGCCGCTCGATACCCATGGCAAAGCCCACCGCTGGCACGGCCTTGCCGCCGAGCTGTTCGACCAGGCCATCATAGCGGCCGCCGGCGCACACGGTACCCTGGCTGCCTAGTGTGGTGGTGGTCCACTCGAATACGGTACGTGAATAGTAGTCCAGCCCGCGTACCAGGCGTGGGTTGATGACGAAATCGATACCGGCGGCCTTGAGTAGTGCGGTAAGTCCCTCGAAGTGCTCGCGTGAGGCCTCGTCGAGATGGTCGATCAGCTGCGGGGCCTTATCCAGCATGTCGGCCATGTCAGGGTTTTTGGAATCTAGGATACGCAACGGGTTGGTGCTCAGGCGACGCCGGGAATCTTCATCCAGGACGTCCTGGTGTTGCTCGAAATAAGCCACCAGGGTGTCGCGATAGGTTGCGCGCGCTTCTGTGGAACCCAGTGAGTTCAGCTCCAGGGTGACGTGTTGGTCGAGGCCCAGCTGCTTCCACAGCCGCGCCGACAACAGGATGACTTCGGCATCAATGTCCGGGCCGTCTAGTCCGAAGGTTTCCACGCCGACCTGGTGAAACTGGCGGTAGCGGCCTTTCTGGGGACGCTCATGACGAAACATCGGACCCTGATACCACAGCCGCTGGGTCTGGTTATGCAGCAGGCCATGCTGCATGGCCGCGCGCACACAGCTGGCGGTGTTCTCGGGGCGCAGGGTCAGGCTGTCACCGTTGCGGTCGTCGAAAGTGTACATTTCCTTCTCGACGATATCGGTGACTTCGCCGATAGAGCGCTTGAACAGCGCTGTCTGTTCGACAACTGGGGTGCGGATCTCGGCATAACCGTAATGGCGCATCAGTGAGCGCACCTGGCCCTCAAAGTACTGCCACAGTGGTGACTGGTCGGGCAGTAAGTCGTTCATGCCACGAATGGCTTGGATTTTGTTGCTCAAAACAGGCTCCTGGATGGTATGGCGTCAGGCATCACGGGTAATGATGTCTTGTTCGGCCTGCTGTTTTTTACGCACCTTGTCGCGGATCAGCCGCTCCAGGTCATCGACCAGGTTTTCGTTGGTCAGCTTTTGCGCGGGCTTGCCGTCAAGGTAAAGCAGGTTTGCCGGGCTGCCGCCGGTGAGGCCCAGATCGCTTTCTTTGGCTTCACCGGGGCCGTTGACGATACAGCCGATGATCGAGACATCAAGCGGCGTCATGACATCTTCAAGGCGCTCCTCGAGCTGGTTCATAGTGTCGATAACATCAAAATTCTGGCGCGAACAGCTCGGGCAGGCAATGAAATTGATGCCCTTGCTGCGCAGCCTGAGGCTCTTGAGCATGTCGAAACCGACTTTGATCTCCTCGATCGGGTCCGCTGCCAGCGATACGCGAATGGTGTCACCAATACCGTCCATCAGCAGCAGGCCAAGGCCAATCGAGGATTTTACCGTGCCCGAGCGCAGTCCGCCTGCTTCGGTAATACCCAGGTGCAGCGGCTGCTCGATGCGGCTGGCCAAGTCGCGGTAAGCGGCCACTGCCATAAACACATCGCTGGCCTTGACGCTGACCTTGAAGTCCGCAAAATCCAGCCGTTCCAGGTGGTCGATATGACGTAGCGCCGATTCGACCAGGGCCTCGGGAGTCGGTTCGCCGTACTTGCGCTGCAGGGACTTCTCCAGCGAGCCGGCGTTGACGCCGATGCGGATCGGAATGCCGTTGTCCCTGGCGGCGCTGACGACTGCGCGAACGCGCTCTTCGCGGCCAATGTTGCCCGGGTTGATACGCAGGCAGTCAACGCCGAGCTCGGCGACACGCAGGGCAATTTTATGGTCAAAGTGGATGTCGGCCACTAGCGGCACATTGACCGCCCGGCGAATGCGGCCGAAGGCATCGGCAGCGTCCATGCACGGCACCGAGACGCGTACGATATCGGCGCCCGCCTGTTCAAGCTGGCGAATCTGATGAATGGTGGCGGTTACGTCCAGGGTGTCGGTGTTGGTCATGCTCTGCACCGAAATGGGCGCGCCGCCGCCAACCGGCACCTTGCCCACATGTATCTGGCGTGAGATGCGGCGGGTAATAGGCGATGTGGCGTGCATGGTCGACTTATTCTCCCAGTGTGAAGCGTGCAACATTGCCGGCAGCGGCACGGCTGCCAACATTCTCAGTGTCACCGCGCCAGGTCATTTCAACGCCGTTGGCATTACCGATGGTCAGTCTCAATGGCGGGGTGCCTTCAATGCTGGCGTCGGTACCGGCCTGCTGCAGTCCGACAAAGACTGTCTTGCCATTAGCGTCATTGATCTGCACCCATGACTCTTTATTGAACACCAGCTTCAGCAGGTTGGGGTTGGCCGGTGCTTCTTCGCTGGCATCAGTCGTAGGGGGTGCCGCCTGGTCGGCTTCCTGGCTTACTAGTGCGGCGGATTCCTGCTCGCCAGCTGCGGCGCTGTCGTCGGCCGTACCTGAGGCGTTAGCCACAGCTGTTTGTGATCCGGCTTCGCTGGCTGGGTCAGCAGCCGCAGAAGGTTGAGCGTCCGCTACCGGGGTGGCAGGTTCAGGCTGCGCTGTCTCTATCACCGGGTGGGTGTCATTGGTAATGCTGCTTTCCGGGGGCGCCTGCTGCGTTCTGGCTGGTTCATCGATGGTGATTGTGCCGTCGCGGCTGTCCACCGCTACGGGTTCACTGGTGCCGGGCGCGGGCGGCTGGTTTCCGCCACGGCTTTGCCACCACATCAGCGTCAGACCAGCCAGGCCAACGATGACAACCAGTGTCATCAGCCGGAACAGCCAGGTGCCGATACTTGAGGGGCGTTTTTGCAGCTGCAGCGGGCGTGCCTGTGTTTCGGAGGCACGGTCGGCATCGGCGTTGCGCGCCTGATAGGCCGCCAACACCACTTCTGGGTCCATGCCCAGCAGGTTGGCGTAGCTGCGTAGGTAGCCGCGCCGGTAAATCGTCACTGGTACTTCGTCATAGCTGTCGTTTTCCAGTCCCTGGATGACCGCCGGGCGAAGGTTGAGGGCAACGGCAACTTCCTGTTGGCTGATCTCCAGCGCCTGCCGTCCATGACGTAGCATCTCGCCCGGACTGCTCTGCTCTGTGAGCGCATCGGTTGGCGGAAGCTGAGTGTCGTTCATGGGGTCGCATCCTTCATGAAAAAATGGGTGTTGCAGCACACTCTGGGCAAGCGCCTGGCATCAGAGGCTGTCGCATCGCTCTGGGATTATCCTGAGGAAGCGTCCTGAGGTCGGACTGCATTTCTGTTCTCAAGCCGACGCTGACACTGATCCAGATTGTCGAGCAGTTGGGCCCGGTGTGCATAGCGGCTGTCACCAGATGCTTGTTTGAACTCTGAGCAGGCCTCGGCAACCCGTCCCTGTTCGTATAAAAAGACCGCATAATTATTACGTGCCCGGGTCATTTCCGGATCGGCGGCAAGCGCTTGCCGGTATGTCTTGTCGGCCAGGCTGAGGTTCCCCTGGCGGCTATAGACAAGTGCCAGCGCCTGAAGTGCCCTGGTGTTGTGCGGGTCAATCTCCAGGGCGCGGTTTAACGATGTCATGGCGCGCGGTAGATTGTTACGCGTAAGGTAAGCTTCGCCAAGGCGGGTATAGGCTGCTGTTGCCTCGGCACTGCTGTCCTCCTGACTCGCTTTGTCGCCAGGCAGGCTGGCACAGCCGCTCAGCAGCAAACCGGCCATAAAGACGGTGACGCTGAGCCGTAAACGGCCGCCGGGGCGTATGCGTCCTGTCATGACATCCTCATTTTGGTACTGAACAGCGTCATTGCCTGCGAGCGGCGGAATGCGTCCATCAAAGCGTTGAGGCGTGATGAAGTCAAGCAGGCGCCACCGTCAGTCAGCATCGATCTGGATCGACTGTATATAGCGTTCGTGGCGACGGGTGCGGTCCTTTACGCGACCGACCAGTTGGCCACAGGCAGCGTCAATATCGTCGCCCCTGGTCGAACGGACCGGCGCGGCAAAGCCAAGCTCATAAAGCCACTGCTGAAAGCGCATGACTTGATTTCGTGACGGCGTCTCATAGCCCGAGTGCGGAAACGCATTGAATGGGATCAGGTTGATCTTGCAGGGCAGCTCTTTCAGTACCTCGGCAAGCTCCTGGGCATGCGGCTGCTGATCGTTGATGTCCTTGATCAGCGTGTACTCGATGGTGATGATGCGGGCGTCACCACATTTTTCCAGATAGCGTTTACAGGCAGCCAGCAGGGTGCTGATGTTGTATTTGCGGTTGAGCGGCACCAGCTCGCTACGCAGCTCGTCGTTACCGGCGTGCAGCGAGATTGCCAGGCTCACATCTAGATCGTCGCCGAGGCGGTCGATCATCGGCACCACGCCTGATGTCGAGAGCGTGACGCGGCGTTTGGACAAGCCATAGCCGTTGTCATCCAGCATCAGCTTCATGGCCGGTAGAACGCTGTCATAGTTCAGCAACGGCTCGCCCATGCCCATCATCACCACGTTGGTCACGGGGCGGTGGGCGCTGCCCTGGCGTGGGCCATCGCTATTGCTGGCGACCCACACCTGGCCGATGATCTCGGCGGCGGTGAGGTTGCGCTGAAAGCCTTGCTTGCCGGTCGAGCAGAAACTGCAGTCCAGCGAGCAGCCCACCTGAGACGACACGCACAAGGTGCGGCGCTTGCCATCGTCGGCAGGAATCAGCACGGTTTCTACGTAGCTGCCATCTTCCACTTCCAGCACCCACTTGCGTGTGCCGTCATTGGATTTTCCTTCATAGGCGACACGCGGGCCGCGAATTTCAGCGACCTCATTGAGACGGGTGCGCAGCGCCTTGGAGAGATTGGTCATGGCGTCAAAGTCGTTGCACCCTTCGTGATGAATCCACTTCATCACTTGGGCTGCACGAAATTTCTTTTCGCCAATGGCCAGGAAAAAGGCTTCCATCTCCTCGCGCGTCATGCCTAGCAGGTTCTGGCGTTGGGGGGCTGTGATGGTCATGTTGGTCAGCGGGTTAGTGTACGGGGCGGGAGACTGCTCTCCCGCCGGGCAGGGCTCAGGTGCGCGGGCAGATCTCGCTTGCCTGGAAAAAGTAGTCGATCTCACGCTTGGCCGACTCGGGGGAGTCAGAGCCGTGAACAGCATTAGCGTCGATAGACTCGGCGAAGTCGGCACGAATGGTGCCAGCCTCAGCTTCCTTCGGGTTGGTGGCTCCCATCAGGTCGCGGTTGGCAGCAATGGCGTTCTCGCCTTCAAGCACCTGAACCACAACCGGGCCAGAGATCATGAAGCTGACAAGATCGCCAAAGAAAGGGCGCTCGCTGTGCTCTGCGTAGAAGCCTTCGGCCTGTTCACGAGACAGGTGAATCATCTTGGACGCCACGATCTGCAGCCCGGCTTTTTCAAAGCGGCTTTTGATGTCGCCGATTGCGTTCTTGGCGACGGCGTCGGGCTTGATGATGGACAGAGTGCGTTCAGTTGCCATTGAGAGTATCTCCAGTTGGGTCCGGTGTGTGTCACGCGCTACGGCCAAGCGCCACGCCGGAATATCCGGGTGGCGCCTGGCAGCAAATCAGCAGCAAGAAAGTGGAGCGGCGCTAGCCGACAGGGCGCAGAGTATAACGCTGTGCGCCGTCAATGAACAATCGACGCGTCAGACGTTGAAGCTCTCGCCGCAGCCGCACTCGTCTGTCACGTTAGGGTTACGGAAGCGGAAGAATCGATTCAGCCCTTCGGAGACATAGTCGACCTCGCTGCCGTCGAGAACCTCCAGCGCATCTGGCGC
Source organism: Halomonas sp. (assembly GCF_052095765.1). Taxonomy (GTDB): domain Bacteria; phylum Pseudomonadota; class Gammaproteobacteria; order Pseudomonadales; family Halomonadaceae; genus Halomonas. The sequence continues at coordinate 1,143 of NZ_JBQDJZ010000061.1, read as the reverse complement.
CACAAACACCTTGACACCGTGCTCTTCAAAGGTGATGTCGTCATTGGCCGCTTCATCAGCGAAGTCGAGCACATAACTGTAGCCCGAGCAGCCGCTGGGCTTGATTGAAACGCGCAGCCCGAGGCCGTGCCCACGTTCATCAAGCACATGGCGAATCTGGCTGGCAGCGGATGAGGTGATGGAAAGTTGTGCCATGAGAACCTCCTTCAAGGCAATAATATTGCTGTCAGGCCTTAGCGACGCAGCCCGGTCAGCGCGTGGCGAAGGGCGTCCAGGGTGCGATCGATATCGGCCTCGGTGGTAAAGCGTCCGATACTGAAACGTAGCGATGCCAGCGCCAGTGGGCGGGGCACGCCGATTTCCTTTAATACATGAGACGGCTCAACGCTTGCCGAGTTGCATGCTGAGCCGGTGGAGATGGCAATGTCGCGCAGTGCCATCAGCAGTGATTCACCATCAACCTTATCAAATGCCAGGTTGAGGATGTTGGGAACAGCGCTGTCGATACGGGTGTTGCAGTGTACGCCGTCAATGTCAGACAGGCCTTGCAGCAGGCGGTCACGCAGCTGACCGATGCGTTGCTGGTCTTCGTCGTGTTCGGCAACAGCGATGGCCATGGCTTCGCCCATACCGGCGATCTGATGGGTCGGTAGGGTGCCGGAGCGCATGCCGCGCTCGTGGCCGCCACCGTGAATCAGTGCTTCCAAGCGCAGCTCCGAGTCGCGTCTGACATACAAAGCGCCGATGCCCTTGGGGCCGTATACCTTGTGGGCAGAGAGCGACATCATGTCGATGCCCAGGCGTTTGACGTCTAGCTCCAGCCGTCCCAGCGCCTGGGCGGCGTCGGTGTGGAAGATTGCGCCGCCGGAGTGGGCCACTTCGGCTAACGCAGCCAGATCATTAATGCTGCCCAACTCGTTGTTCACTGCCATCAGTGATACCAGCACGGTGTCATCACGCATGGCCTCGCGTAGCGAGGCTGGTGACACGCGGCCGTCGGCAGCGGGCTTGAGCCAGGTGACGTCGAAACCTTCCTGCTCCAAGGCGGTGGCGGAATCGATCACTGCTTTATGCTCGATGGTCGAGGTGATTAGGTGGCGACCCCGGGCGCGATTGGCACGCATATAGCCAATCAGTGCCAGG
>NZ_JBQDJZ010000060.1:0-17675 GCF_052095765.1 Halomonas sp. | reverse complement strand
TCCCGCTTGTATCTCCGCCCGCATTGGGCGGAGGTTTACGCGGATTTTTGCTAAGGTTCAGTAGGAGTGTTTCGCAATCCCCCATGCCATCGAGGGCGATACCTCAGTGGTGTTCGAGGTCTGCTGCCAGAGGGTTCTTGGCGGGTTGACTGCGTGCGAAGTGATGCTGGCAAAAAGCTACCCGCTGCTGGGCATCCAGACCGTCAGGCTGTTGTTCAACCAAGTCGAGGCGTGGACGCAGACCTTCACCATTGGCCATCTGAATGGCAAGCCCGGGGCGGGCATTAAGCTCCAGCAGCATAGGGCCATGCTCGCGGTCCAGCACCATGTCGGTGCCCAGATAACCAAGTCCGGTCACTTCGTAGCAGCTGGCAGCTAGCAGGAGCAGTGTTTCCCAGCCGCTGATATGGAGCTTGGTCAGGTCATGATCCGTATCAGGGTGGAGGCCAATGGGCCTGTCATGTTGGACGCCGCGCAGTGCCTGCCCGGTGGCAATGTCGATGCCCACACCAACAGCCCCCTGGTGCAGGTTGGCTTTGCCGTCCGATGCGGCGGTAGACAGGCGCACCATGGCCATTACCGGATAACCCTTGAATACAATCACGCGTATGTCAGGCACACCTTCATGGGTATATTGATTAAAGCGCTCGTCAAAATTGATCAGCGCTTCAATAACCGCCACATCAGGCGAGCCACCTAACGAGTACAACCCTGAGAGTATGTTGGAAACATGGCGCTCAACGTCTTCAATGCCCAGGGAGTAGCCACTGGGCTTGAGATAGCGATCACCGCTGACATCGTTAATAACAAGTATGCCTTTGCCGCCGCTGCCCTTGGCAGGCTTGATCACAAACCCTTGGCGGCCGTCCAGAGTTCTGCGCAGCTGCTTGATACCAAACTGAGTGGTAATGGTGCCAATCAGGGCCGGCGTAGCAATACCGTGCTGCTCAGCAAGCAGCTTTGTCTTGAGTTTGTCATCGACGAGCGGGTATAACGAGCGCGAATTATAGCGGCCGATATAACGGATATTGCGTCGATTCATACCCACGATGCCCTTGGCACGCAGACGTCCTGGCGTAGTCCACATGGCTCAGTCCTCAGTCACAGGCTTGAAACGGCGCAACTCTAGCAGGCGATAGCCCGTGTAATTGCCAAGCATCAGGATCAGCCCCATCAGGATCAGCTGTACGCCGATGAAGTTGAAGGTGATGTAGCGGATCATCGGGTTGTTCATGGCCAGATAGGCCAGCACCGCCGTCAGCAGACTGCCGCCACCCTGAATCAGCACTTCCTTGGGGCCTTCCTCTTCCCACAGGATCGACATCCGTTCAATAGTCCAAGCGAGAATGATCATGGGGAAGAAGGTGATCTGAAGTCCGGCGTTGAGCCCGAAGCGATAAGCCAGCACCGAAAAAACTGCGATAATCGCAATGACGGTGACAATTACCGCCGACACCCGAGCGACTAGCAGTAAGTTGAGATAGGACAGGTAGTTGCGAATGACCAGGCCGACGGCAACCACCAGCAAAAAGCCAATCACGCCAGTGAGCAGTGATGTCTGGATGAACGCCAGTGCAATCAGTACCGGCATAAAAGTGCCGGAGGTTTTTACACCGATCAGTACGCGCAGCAGTACCACCACCAGTGCCCCAACGGGCAGCAGCAGGATGGTCTGGAATAGCGCCTGCTCTTCCAGCGGCAAACTGTGGATTGAGAAATTCAGCAGTGTATCGGAACCTGCTGCCTGCTGAGCGCGGACAGCCGCCTTGGCCGGCTGGTTACGTGACAGCATCGAAAAATTCACCCGCGATTGTGAGCCGCCTTCGACCTCAAGTACCGACTGGCCGTTGTTTTCCCATAGCAGCAGGTTGTCCGGCTTCCCCATGGCGCCACTTTCCGGATTAAACAGTGTCCTTGAGTCGTCGTGGTATACCTGGATCCATGTGGTCAGCGGTTGTCTGCGCCGCCCATGCTCTAGTGGCAGGGCACTCACCTCACGTGCGGCAACACCAGCTTGGTTTAGCAGTCGCACCAACAGGGGCACACGGTCGAACTGAGTCAGCAATAGCCGGGTGTTTTCACTTAGGCGGTCGGCGTTGAAGTTCTGGATAAGCTCACGAGTAAAGCTGATATCGTCGGCGCTCTGGGACCAGGCACGCTCAATCACGGCGGCTGCCGCTGTGTCATAGGGTGGCTCCCAAACCACTGCGGCGGTCATGGCCTGGGGAGCTTCTTGCTCGATCGAGGTTGCCTGAGGCGCCACTATCACCTGTGCGCTGTAAAACAGCTGCTGACTTCCTTCAGCATCGCGGGTCGCCCACTGCGCGCGACGACCACGCTTGTCGTCAGCAAAATGCAGGCCATAACCCGGTGACGCGGTGTGCTCGGTCAACACCCGATAGCCTTCCTGGGTTGATGGTAAAGCTAAATCTACACTGGCTGGGCCGCCATCCGCGATGAAATTGACTTGTGCTTCGATTTCCCAAACCTGGCGTTGTTCACCGGGCAGCCAGGGCACTTCAAACTCAATGTGCCGATGTACGCTCATGCCGATGCCGACTAAGAAAAGCAGGGCGACAACCAGATAGAAGGGGAGTCGTGACATGGAGCGTCCTTGTTGCAATCAAAAGCGGCACATCTGCTTACTGTCAGCTTGTATATCTAGGCAGTGCAGTTGTGTCAGTGTGGGCTATCACTCAGGGTCGTCTTCGCTGGTATCAGCGCTGCGAGTGGTCTGTGTCGACGTTTTATCGGCAGGCGGCGTAAAAACCGGCTGTTCGTGGACGTGCTGGCGAGCCACATCAACGATAGCGATGTCCAGAAGAAAACGCCGCCCAAGCAGCGCCGGAAACTCAAGGTGAGTACGGTCAGTAAGAGTAAACTCAACGTGCTGGCGGATTGACCCCAGTGTCATCAGCAAGCGGATAACTGGGCGAGAAGCTTCGCCGGTGGCTTGGACAATTTTCACCCGGCGCACAATCGGTGCCTCTATCCAGTCATCCCTTACGGCCTCGACCACCGGGTCAGTACTGTTTAGCCCCAGCTTGAAGCGTACCCAGTTTTCGCCGTCCCGCTCAAAAGGCGTGATATCACGAGCACTCAGCGATGACGTGTTGGCGCCGGTATCAATGCGGGCTTCCAGAAAGGTGCCGACGCTTGGCAGGCCAATCCACTCGTTGCGGCCCAGTACTGTTTTTCCATCCGTCAGATCAACGGCTTTGGGGCAGCTTGCCAGTCGTTTCTCAACGACTTGCTTTTCATTGGCCCGTGCGCGTTTGGCAATATCGTCTCGCATGCCGCGGACCTGCTGATTAAGCCTGGCAACTTCCTGGCTGATGATTTCAGGATCCCGCAGCGCCATCAGTGAGGCCAGATTGGCGTCACACTGGGCAGACAGCGTGTTTTCCAGCTGCTCCATACGCGCCTCAAACTCCGGTGATGTTACAGGCGGAATAATGTCAGGTGGCGGATCATTAAGATGCGCACAGCCGCTGAGCGCGGTCAGACCCGTCATCAGGAAGATCACCAGAGATGGGCGAATCAACATGCGCTTGGATCCTTGTGCTGAATGGCATTGAGTGGGAAGCAGTGTGGGATGATAAGGAGCATGAGGATGGCTGTCCATTTACCAATGAGAACAGTGATGGAATGTACCGACAAAACATGGCGGGGGAAAGGATGCGGTAGTGATGACCGGTAACATGGCATGGCAGCTCGAAACGACCTCAATTTAACATAATATACATTATGCGAACTCTTGGGTGATCCTACAACGAATACCGTTGACCCACTGAACGCCGATAGGTTCAGTGCCCATTATTAGGTGGCATGGCAAGGACCCTGACAGAAAAGAACCCTGGCATGTGTTACGCCAGGGTTCCTGCACTCAATTTCGCTCTGTTTCAATGCGCTTTTACTTCAATCTACCAGCGCATTCAATCTACCGGCGCATAAGAGCCATCGTCACGGTGAACTTCCTTCCCAGTCAGACCCGGAGTGAAGACACATGCCAAATGCATGGTTTTGTGGGCACGAAGCAGGTGTTCATCGTGTTGGTCGAGAATATAGATGTCACCCGGCTTGATTGGCCAGATCTTACCGTCGGCCAGCGTTTCAACCTCACCTTCGCCTTCCATGCAAAACACCGCTTCAAAATGGTGTTTGTAATGGATGTGAGTTTCAGTGCCTTCAAAGATCCGTGTGATGTGGAAAGAGCAGTTACCACCATCATCGGCCAACGATAGTCGTGTGCTGTCCCAGTTACCATTTTCCGCTTTGACCAAGCGGTCTGTCTGGCGTGCTTCTTCCAGATTGCGAACAATCATGGTTTTCTCCCATGTTGGGTTGGAATTACGGTGGGCTCTGAGCTGTTCCTGGTGGCTTCCAGTGGGCAGCTGTAGAACCAATATATCAGTGAATTAGACGATGTCTGCCAGAGCTTCTTTGGTGCTGGTTTCAAGTATATCCAATGCCTTGGCCAGATCCTCGTCAGAAATTGTCAGCGGGCACAGGCACTTCACGACTTCACCATCATGGCCACTGGTTTCAATCACCAGGCCATTTTCAAAAGCGCGTTGAGTGATTTTGTCAGCGACTTCACCGGTACCGACGTCAATTCCACGCATCATGCCGCGACCGCGCTCAGAGGCTTCGATACCCTGCTCGCTAATCCAGCTGGCGATTGAAGCAAAATGCTTGGAAATGACGTCTCCCTTGCGTTGGACCTCGCGCTCAAAGGCATCGTCTTTCCAGTAGGTGCGAATTGCAGCGGCGGCTGTAGTAAATGCCATGGCAAAGCCACGGAAAGTGCCGTTGTACTGACCGGGCTTCCATACATCCAGCTCGCGACGCATCAGCACCTGTGAAAATGGCAGGCCCAGGCCGGACAGCGACTTAGAGTTGGTGACGATATCCGGCACCACACCGGCATGCTCAAAGCTGAAGAATTTTCCCGTACGGCCACACCCCGCTTGGATGTCGTCGATAATCAGCAGGATGTCGTGGTCACGGCAGATCTGTGCCAGACGCTGCAACCATTCGGTACTGCAAGCGTTGATACCGCCCTCGCCTTGCACCGTCTCGACAATCACGCCGGCCGGTATGTCTAGGCCGCTGGAGTTGTCGCCGAGCAGCTTTTCAAAGTAGTCCAGGGTGTCGGTACCATCGCCCAGGTAGCCGTCGTAAGGCAGGAAGCTCGCGCCCACCGTCGGCACACCGCCTGTGGCTTCGCGGAACTTGCGGTTACCGGTCGTTGCCAGTGCGCCCATGGTCACGCCATGAAAGCCATTAGTGAAGGTAACAATGTTGTGGCGGCCTTTGGCATTACGTGCCAGGCGGATCGCCGCTTCAACCGCGTTGGTCCCGGTCGGTCCCGGAAACTGCACCTTGTAGTCCAGCCCACGTGGCTTGAGGATGATTTCCTCAAGCGCCTCGATATAGTCGCGCTTGGCCGCTGTCCAGAAATCCAGGCCGTGGATGATGTTGTCTTCGGCCAGGTAGTCGAGCAGCGCTTTCTTGATTTCCGGGTTGTTGTGCCCGTAGTTCAACGTGCCGGCACCGGCCAGAAAATCGATGTATTCACGCCCGTCCTCATCGGTCAAACGCGCATTCTTCGCGGTAGTGAATACCACCGGAAACGAGCGCGAATAAGTACGGACATTGGATTCCATGTTCTCTAAAATCTGGGTCTGCATTTCGACCTCCATTGCATGAGTGGCATGAGTAGATTGAAACAGGTAGACAGTCGGCGAAACGCCGAATACACCACTGCGCCCCTGACTGGCGAGTAGTGTGCGATCAGGATCAGTCTTGAACGGTGTTGAACGGGCCGATACGCACCAGATTTTCGGGGTCGTGCTCTCCCCCAAGCTGGTAGGTAGAAAAGTATTCGCGGCTGTTCAGGGGGGCTTGCCAGCGCTGAGACAAACGACGGAACAAGGTCCATGATGCCTTGTTATCTGGCGTAATCGTCGTTTCCAGATGATGTACAGAATCAAGCTCTGAACGTGCTAGCACGGCTTCCACCAGGCGGCGTGCCAGTCCGGTGCCGCGTGCTTTTTCACCAACGGCCACCTGCCATAGAAAATAGGTGTCGGGGGCACAGCTTTTTACGTAGCCAGAAACAAACCCCACGATCTCATCGTTTTCGTTGGTAGCGACAGCACAAGTGTCGCGAAACTGGGTGGCCAGTAGCAGGTAGGCATAGGCCGAATTGACATCCAATGGCGGGCAGGACTTTATCAGTTCATAAATGGCCCAGCCGTCATCCGGGTTGGGTTTGCGGATAAAAAGCGGACTGGTGTCATGGCTGACAACGGTGTCTGCCACGCTGGGCTTGGCAAGCTCAGCTGAGGGTGTAAAAGGATCGGTTACTGCATTCATGTATTGGTTCGCTTTTTGCGAAATTCGGTCAGTATTCTAACAGCCCCGTTTACATTTATCAAAGCGCAAGTTATACAACAGGCGAACGTTCATAACATATTGTTATGCATGCGATGTGTTAAAGCCCCATAAAAAAAGGCCACCTGTTACCGAGGTGGCCTGTCTGACAAAGTTGTAACTGAAATGGCTGAGGTTCGTGACTGCCCTAGTTCCGCGTTGGTGTACGCATGGTGACGAACTCTTCCGCGCCTGTCGGGTGAATACCCACAGTGAGATCAAACTGGGCCTTGGTCATGCCCGCGCGTACTGCGATGGCAATGCCCTGGATCACCTCTCCCGCCTCCTCACCGACCATGTGTGCCCCAAGCACCACGTCGCTCTTTTCATCGACGATAAGCTTCATCAGGCAGCGCTCTTCGCTGCCTGACAGGGTGTGTTTCATGGGACGAAAGTCGGCACTGTAAACGCGGATGGCCGGGTAACGCTGGCGTGCGGCTTCTTCAGAGAGCCCGACAGTACCGATGTTCGGGTGGCAGAACACTGCGGTGGCAATACGCTCGTAATCCAGCGGCTCGGATGGCGCATTCCCGTAATGGTGCGCGACCAAGTGCATGGCCTCTTCCAATGCTACTGGCGTTAGTTCAGGGCCATTAATAATGTCACCTAGCGCTAGAATTGAGGGGACTGAGGTTTCAAAACGTTCGTTCACGGCTAGCTTGCCGCTTTCATTGGTGGCCACACCTAGGGTGTTTAGCCCTAGACCATCAAGGTGCGGGCGGCGACCGGTTGCGGACATGACCACATCAACCTCAAGGCTTTCACCGTTAGTCAACGTGACCTTGAGCCCGCCTTCCACTTTATCGATGCGTTCGATGTTGGTCTCGAAGTGCAGATTAACGCCCTTCTTGTCCATTTCCTGGCGGGTAAATTCACGCACTTCCTGGTCAAAGCCGCGCAGGAATAGGTCGCCACGGTAAACCAGGTGGGACTCGCAGCCCAGCCCATTGAAGATGCTGGCAAACTCAACTGCGATGTAGCCACCACCCAGCACCAGGAAGCGCTCGGGGAATGTTTCCAGATCAAAAATCTGGTTAGAGTTCAACGTGTGCTCGCTGCCCGGGAACTCTGGGGTCCAGGGCCAGCCGCCGACGGCCACTAGAATCTTTTCGGCACTGATGCGCTCGTTGCCTACCTGGACTTCGTGCGGGCCTGTGACGGTGGCACGACCGTTGATTAGACGTACGCCGGCACTATCTAACAAGCGGCCATAGATACCGTTGAGTCGCTTGATTTCGCCGATCTTGTTATCGCGCAGCGTCGCCCAGTTGAACTCAGGAGCTTGAGGAAGCGTCCAGCCAAAACCCACGGCATCATCGAAAGACTCATGGAAGTGAGCCGCATAGGAATACAGCTTCTTGGGCACGCAGCCTACGTTGACACAGGTGCCGCCAAGATAACGGTCTTCGGCGATAGCAACCCTGACACCGCTGGCCGCTGCGGTGCGTGCAGCGCGAACACCACCTGAACCAGCTCCGATGACAAAGAGGTCATAGTCATACTGAGACACGGAAAGCTCCTGATTTCGGATCGTCCCCTGTGTAGGGACTATAATTGATGAAACAATTGTACCAGCCTGCAGGCTTTGTCGGGAGAGGTTCGAAGCCCAATACAAACAGTTAACAAAGTGTTGACCGGCTGCCGATCAGACGGTAAACAGATGCACGTATTTAAACAGTTACCTTCCAGTCTGTGGTTACCCTACCAGGCGGGGGTGGAACAAAGAGGAGCTCCTGGTGAAATACGAGATCAATATGCTGCTGGAAAACAACCGTGCCTGGGCAGAGCAGAAGTGCCAGGATGATCCTGATTATTTCGCACGACTGGCCAGACAGCAGGCTCCTGAATATCTGTGGATTGGCTGCTCAGACAGCCGTGTACCCGCCAACCAGATCATCGACCTGCCCCCCGGCGAGGTGTTTGTTCATCGCAACGTGGGCAACCTGATACACCCCAACGACATGAATGCGCTTTCTGTTGTGCAGTATGCAGTGGACGTGCTCAAGGTGCGCCATATTATGGTTGTTGGCCACTATGGCTGTGGTGCCATTCACGCTGCCATGCTCGGCGGGGAGTTCGGGATCGTTGATTACTGGCTGCACTCCGTTCGCGAGCTGTACAGCCTGCACCGTGATGAACTCGAACACCTACCCATGGCCCAGCAGGTTGATCGCATGTGTGAGCTAAATGCTATGGCCCAGGTGAACAACCTGTCCCGAACCAAGATCATTCAGCGTGCCTGGCAGCGTGGCCAGAAACTGTCGGTACATGGCTGGACCTATGGTCTTGGCGATGGTCGCGTCACTGATCTGAAGTGCAGCGTGCATGGACTGGATCAGGTAGCCAAGCTGTACCGGATTGATCACCTGACGTCACTGGAAGGTGACTGATCGGTCAAGCCACCGGTGTATTGCTTGTTCGTTAAAACGCCACGGGCACCTGGGATGCTAGCGCCTATGTCTTTGCTCCCTGAATAACATTATGGTGAAGTGTATGCTCAGTAGCTGGGTGCGAGTCTCGGCACTGACGTGTTCTCAACAACATCAAACAAGAAACTTTGAAGCAGGGAGTTGTACATGAAGCTCAAAAAGACACTGTTGGCCAGTATGATTGGCACTGCGATTACCGCAGCCACCCTTTCGCCGGCAGCCTTGGCTGACACCACGCTACGCATGGCCTATGACGCCGACCCGGTTTCGATGGATATCCATGAGCAGCTTTCCGGCGGCATTCTGCAACTGTCGCACATGTCCTTCGACCCGCTGGTGCGCTGGACCAAAGACTTTGAGTTCGAACCGCGCCTGGCCACTAGCTGGGAACAGGTAGACGACACTACCATGCGCATGACCGTGCGCGACGGGGTAACCTTTCACAGCGGCAACCCCTTTACCGCGGAAGATGTCGTGTGGACAGTCGAGCGTCTGAAGCGCAGTCCTGACTTCAAAGCCATTTTTGAGCCCATCGATAGCATCACCGCGGTCGATGAATACACGGTCGAGTTCCACACCAAAAAGCCATTTCCACTACTGCTGAATCTGGCGACCTACATCTTCCCGATGGACAGCCAGTTCTATTCCGGCGAGACCGATGGCGGCGATGCCAAGGATGAAATCGTCAAGAACGGCAATTCCTTTGCTTCAACACATCTGTCCGGTACCGGCCCTTATGTGGTAACTAATCGCCAGCAGGGTGTGCGCCTGGATTTTGAACGCTTCGATGACTACTGGGACAGCGAATCGCCGGGCAACGTTGATCGCATCGTACTGACGCCAATCAGCGAGAACGCCACTCGCGTCGCTGCCCTGTTGTCTGGCGATGTGGACTTCATCGCACCGGTGCCGCCCAATGACCTGGACCGGGTGCGCAACGACGACGGCGTTGAGCTGGTCACCATGTCGGGCACCCGTATCATCCTGTTCCATATGAACCAGGAACGGGTTGATGCGTTCAAGGATGAGCGCGTACGCCAGGCGTTTACCTACGCGATCAACCAGGAAGGCATCGCCGACCGGCTGATGAAAGGCTTTGCTACACCTGCGGCACAGGCTTCGCCCGAAGGCTATGTGGGGCACATTCCTGGTCTGGAGCCGCGCTTTGACCTGGAAAAGGCCAAGCAGCTGATGGAAGAAGCGGGCTACGCCGATGGCTTTGAAGTCAGCATGCTGGCCCCGAACAATCGCTACGTGAACGATGCCAAGATCGCTCAGGCCGTGGCGGCCATGCTGGCGAAAATCAATGTCACGGTGGACCTAAAGACGCTGCCCAAGGCTCAGTACTGGGGTGAGTTCGACGATCGTAGTGCTGACATGATGATGATCGGCTGGCATTCGGATACCGAGGATTCGGCGAACTTCCATGAATATCTCTCGGCTTGTCCTGATGCCGCCACCGGTGCCGGCCAGTACAACGCCGGTAACTATTGCAACCCAGAGCTCGACGCGCTAGTTGCTGAGGCCAACCTGGAGATTGACCTGGCCAAGCGTGCCGAAATGCTGCAGCAGGTTGAACAGGCTCTTTACGACGAGGCGGCTTATATCCCGCTGCATTGGCAGGACCTGGCCTGGGCGTCAGCTGCCAATTTTGATATTGAGCCCGTGCTGAACGTGATGAACTTCCCCTATCTGGGCGACCTGGTCAGCACCGATGACGACCAGTAAGTAAATGCCTGACCGCCGGCCACTGTTTATCTGTGGCCGGCCTCTTCTCCCATGAGCGGTACTGCGGGTGGCAGGTGGTACCACTCATATATCTGCTGTGTAAAAGTGAAGCCTACGGGACGCGACACATGATTGCCTTTCTGGTCAAGCGTTTGTTTCATGCGTTGCTGGTGATGTTTATCATCAGCCTGATCGCCTTTGCCATTCAGGACAACCTGGGTGATCCGATCCAGCAGCTCGTCGGCCAGTCGGTGCCGGAGAGTGAGCGCGAGATCCTGCGCGAGCAAATGGGGCTGAACGATCCGTTCTTTACCCAATATCTGCGCTTTGCCGGCAATGCCCTGCAGTTTGATTTCGGTTATTCCTACGTTTTCAATCAGCCCACCACTGAGGTGATCCTTCGTCACCTGCCAGCCACCCTTGAGCTGGTGGCGGCCACAACAGTGCTGATCATCCTCCTATCCGTACCGATCGGCGTATACAGTGCCATTAAGCCCGGGGCTTGGTTGTCGCGCTTTTTCATGGGCGTGTCGATTATCGGTATTTCCATCCCGGTATTCCTGACCGCTATCGTGCTGATCCAGCTGTTTGCCATCGGCGTGAGCTGGTCGCCCTTCCCGGCCAATACCGGCTGGGGGCAATGGCTGAATGCTTTGGTGTCTACCAGCGGCGGGATGCCGGCCTATGGACGTGGTGATCCTGTGCATGTGATGGGTACCTGGTACACCAACTTTGCCAGCCTCAAAGGGCTGAGCTACCTTGTCCTACCGGCGGTTTCGCTGGCATCGATCATGTTACCGCTGTTCATACGCCTGATCCGTGCCGAGATGCTGGAAGTCCTGCAGTCGGACTACATCAAGTTCGCGCGAGCCAAGGGGCTTTCGCCACGGCGCATCTATTTTCTGCATGCCCTCAAGAACACCATGCTACCGGTGATTACCGTAGGTGGGGTACAGATTGGCACCCTGGTGGCCTACACCATTCTGACTGAAACGGTATTCCAGTGGCCCGGTGTAGGGCTGATGTTCCTGAACGCCATCGAGCGCTCGGATATCCCGCTGATTGTCACGTATCTGATCATCGTCGGGTTGATCTTTACTATTACCAATACCCTAGTTGATCTGATCTATGGCCTGGTCAATCCCACCGTTAAGTTGACAGGAAAACCCGCATGAGTAGCGCAACCTCTTCCCCGCCAAGTATTCGGGAGCGGCTGAATGACTCCTGGCTGTGGTACAGCTTCAAGCGCGATCCCGTTGCCCAATTGAGCCTGCTGATGTTCATCCTTATGGTCGGGGCTGCCTTCCTGGCGCCCTGGCTGTCGCCGGCCGACCCCTACGACCTGGCCCAGATTGACATCATGGCCTCAGAGTTACCGCCTTTCTGGGTGGATGGCAGTGAGCCAGACTATCTGCTGGGCACCGACTCCCAGGGCCGCGACATGTTGTCGACCATCCTGTACGGTACCCGGGTATCGTTAATCATCGGCTTCGGCGCGGTTGCCCTGCAGGCGGCGCTTGGCGTGTGTTTCGGCCTGCTGGCAGGTTATAAAGGTGGCAGAATTGATGCCTTCCTGATGCGGCTGGCTGATATTCAGCTGTCGTTTTCCACGCTGATGGTCGCCATCATCGTCGGCGCCTTGTTCAAGGCAATTTTTGGTGGTGTTACCTACAACGCCTATGCGGTGCCGTTGCTGGTGCTGATTATCGGCCTGGCCGAATGGCCACAGTATGCGCGCACCGTTCGCGCATCGGTGCTGGCGGAAAGAGGCAAGGAATACGTCGATGCGGCACGAGTCATGGGACTATCGAGCTTTCGCATCATGTTCCGGCACATCCTCCCCAATACCCTATCGCCGATTTTTGTCATCTCCACGGTGCAGGTGGCCAATGCCATCATCTCAGAGGCGGCGTTATCATTCCTCGGGCTCGGTATGCCTGAGACCCAGCCATCGCTTGGCTCGCTGATCAAGTCCGGCTTCGACTACCTACAGTCCGGCTCCTGGTGGATTACCCTGGTACCTGGCCTAGTGCTGGTCATCCTAGTGCTGGTGATCAACCTGCTGGGTGATTGGCTGCGCGATGTTCTCAACCCTCGACTCTACAAGGGCTGAACCCATGGCACTTCTTGACGTCAACCATCTCGATGTCCGTTTCGCCATGCGCCGTGGCGATGTTCAGGCGCTGCGTGACGTGTCCTTCAGCCTCGATAAGGGCGAGCGGCTTGGCATCGTCGGTGAATCCGGCGCGGGTAAGTCGATAGCCGCGTTCAGCCTGCTTAACCTGATATCAAAGCCTGGCTATATTGCCGGCGACAGCAGCATGGTCTTCGATGGCCAGGAGCTGGTCGGGCTCAGCGACCGAGCGCTGAGACGTATCCGCGGTCACCGTATGTCGATGATTTTTCAGGATCCGATGATGACACTGAACCCAGTGCTGACCATCGGGGATCAAATGATCGAATGCCTCAAGGCCCATCGGCGCATCAGCACACGGGATGCCAGAAAAATCTCCCTGGAAAAGCTCCAGCTGGCACAGATTCCCGCACCGGAGGCGCGCCTAGAGCAGTATCCTCATGAGCTTTCTGGCGGTATGCGACAGCGGGTAATCATTGCCATCGCCCTGCTGCTTGATCCGGACATCATTATTGCCGACGAGCCCACCACAGCGCTTGACGTAACCATTCAGGCCGAAGTTATGGCGCTGTTGCTTGAGTTGTGCGAAAAACACGACGTTGGGCTGATCCTAATTACCCACGACCTTGGTGTGGTTAGCCAGGTCACTGAGCGCATGCTGGTGATGTATGCCGGTCGTGTCATCGAACAGGGGCCGACACGTGAGATCATCAACAATCCTCTACACCCTTATACCCAGGGGCTGATTCAGGCACTGCCCCAGATGGCGACACCGGGTAGCCGCTTGAACCAAATCCTCGGTAGCATGCCGTCGTTGGATAATTTGCCAACGGGTTGCGCCTTTCATCCGCGCTGTCCGTTTGCCACTCTTGAGGACGGTCGTCCCCGTCCGGGCTGTCGCGACAGGGTGCCGGGACTCAGCGGTACCGAGGCGCGTCAGGTAGCTTGCCACATGGTGGCGGAAAACATGCCCACACCGCCGGGTCAGGCGGATCAGCTAGCGACCGCTGAGGAGTCTCAATAATGTCTGCGACAGCTTCCGTTGCCGCTAAGACGGCTGAAACCAAGGCATCAGCAGCTGCCCCGCTGCTGTCGATCCGTGGGCTGGAAAAACATTTTTCTCTGTCTGGCGACTTCCTTGAGCAGCTCAAGTTCAAGGGCGGTCGCGTGATTCGCGAGCAGAAGTTCGTACATGCCATCAACGGTGTCGATCTCGACATCCCGCGCGGTGAAGCGCTGTGCGTGGTTGGTGAGTCGGGTTGTGGCAAGTCCACCGTCGCCCGGGTGGTAATGGGATTACTTCGCCCGACCTCAGGCGAGGTTCATTACGACGGCGAACGCATCGACCAGTTTAGTGCCAAGGCGCTGCTTCCATGGCGGCGGCGCATGCAGATGATTTTCCAGAACCCTTACGCCTCGCTGAATCCGCGCATGAGCATTCAGCAGACTCTGGAAGAGCCTATTCGTCTGCATCACCCCGACTGGAGCTACGGGCAGATCAAGGACAAGGTCAGTGAGGTGATGACTTCCGTGGGTATCGCGCCGGACTGGGGGGTACGCTTCGGCCATGAGTTTTCTGGTGGTCAACGTCAACGTATCGCTATCGCCCGTGCGCTGGCTGTCGATCCTGAATTCATTGTGGCTGATGAGCCTATTTCGGCACTGGACGTTTCAATCCAGGCTCAGGTGTTGAACCTGTTGATGGATGCCCAGCAGGAACGCAACCTGACTTACCTGTTCATCACCCATGATCTCGCCGTGGTCGAGCACTTCGGTACGCGTGTGGCGGTGATGTATCTCGGCCGGATCTGTGAGGTGGCGCCAACAGCAACACTGTTTGCCGAACCGCTTCACCCCTATACACGCGCGCTGATGTCAGCTATTCCCCGGCTTGAAGATGAGCGGCCGCAGCATTTACGTCTTGAGGGTGAAGTACCAACGCCTATCAATCTGCCATCGGGTTGCGTTTTTCATGGGCGCTGCCCTTATGTCGAACGGCGCTGTCGGGAAGAGATTCCTCAGCTAATTGCCGCGGATAACGGCGCGATGGTGGCCTGTCATGGTATCGAGGAAGAACGCATTCCCCGCTAACCTCAATAGGTGTTGTTGGCCCAGAAGTTAGCCCAGAGGACAGCTCACCCCGGTGCCCTGCAGGCCGCAGTAGCCACCGGGGTTTTTGTGCAGATACTGTTGGTGGTATTCCTCGGCAAAATAGTAGTTGTCCAGCGCGGTAATTTCGGTGGTAACCGGACCACGGCCTGCACTGGCCAGCGCTTGAGCGTAAGCCTCACGGCTGCGCTCGGCCACTCGTTGCTGATGGGCATCACAGGTCAGAATGATCGAGCGATACTGGGAACCGATATCGTTACCCTGGCGATTGCCCTGGGTTGGGTCGTGGGCTTCCCAGAAATGGCTCAGCAGGACTTCCAGATCGATCACTGCCGGATCAAACACCACCCGTACGACTTCAGCATGGCCGGTACGACCGGAGCATGCTTCGTCATAGGTGGGGTTGGGTGTGGCGCCACCGGCATAACCCACCGAAGTCACCACGACGCCTGGCAGCTGCCAGAACAGCCGCTCGGCCCCCCAGAAACAGCCCAGCCCGAAGACGATCTCCTGAAGCCCCGGCGCCCAGGGTGGCAGCATGGAGTGACCGTTGACAGCATGCACCCCGCTGATCGTCATTGCTGTGTCACGCCCCTCCGGGACTCTTGTGCTGAAGCTGAGCATCGTTATCTCCTCGGTGCTGGTTTTTTTACTTAAGGGCTCGCGTCGGCTGTATCCTCGGCGGATTACCGGGTAGGCTGATAGTGTAAACTAGGTCTACCGCTTGCGCGGCACCGGATACTGCCTCTACATAGAGGTTATTCCAGATTTTGTAGCGTAAGGTCAGCCTGGCAATCGGTGAGAACACACCGACGCCATAGCTCATGCTCAATCTCTCGGACAGATTTCCGCTGACCTCTACCTGACTGTCGTCTCCGCTACCTGTCGTATCCAGGGTGAGATCCTGAATACCAAAGGCTTCACCTATCGCGCCGACGGTACCGCCCGCCTTACCCAGCGTGAGGCCAAGCAGTGCGGTGGTCAAGGCATCGCCGGCTCCGCCACCTTCACCCGGGCCACGGCCCTGAAGAAGGTAGGAGAGTGCGCTGGCCTCATCAAGGGCGGGCTCAGAGAAAATCTCAAGGCTTGGGTTACTGGCCATGCCAGTCACCCTCAAGCCAGCAATCACATCGTCGGCAGTACTTGATGGATTGCGTATTGCCTCAAAGTCCAGCAATGGTTCTGACGGTGGGCCACTGAAGTAGATGACACCTTCACGAATGACTAGATCCTGGCCGAAAGCCTGGAAGCGGCCATCTTTGAGCTTGACATCACCGAACAGCTGCAGAGGACCGTTCTTCTGGCTGACATCCAGTTTGCCGACTAGCTCTGTTTTAAGCCCATAGGCCGATAGCCTCATGTCGGGGCCAAGCAGCAGGCTGACCTGTATATCAGTGACCATGCCGGCCTTTCTCACGGCCTCAGCTGTTGACTCTCCGCGTGCCACCAGCTCCTGGCGCAGCATTTCCTCACGGTCTTCCTGCTCGGTGATGATGACTTCATCGGAGCTTGGGGACACTGCTGCTGGTGGAACGCTTCCGATCTCAAGGCGTGACCAGGGGATACGCACTTCACCACGTACCGTCAAACGTTCCGGCGTGGCATGAACCTTCAGGTCTGGCGCAAGCTGTAGCCGCCCAAACGCCGGAAGTGAGGCCTGAAGGGGCTCGTCCCGCGCTTCCAGCGCAACATCGACTTGCCATTGATCTGCCGATGGCCAAGCTGCGTTACCTGTTATATTTAGGCGACCTTTCTCGCTGGCAATAAAGCCGGTGATTCTCGCCCGATCGCCGTTGAGAGCGATATCCAGCTGGCCGTCCTTAACGTCCAGCGGCAGGTCCAGGCCACTGGCCTGAAGATCCGAGAGTCTGATATTGCCACGCATCACCGGATTGTCACGGTCACCGCTGATATCCACTCCGCCAGACAGGCTGCCTGTCAAGGCATCCACGCCACCGGCCAGTGGAGCGTATGGCTCAAGCTGGATGTTATCGATTGTCAGCGTACCGTTCAGGCGCCCTTCCCCCATGGGGTCGTCGATAGCCAGTTCTAACTGCAGGTCACCCGTGTTGCCAAGGTTGAGAGCCACCACGCTGTTGATCTGCGCCTGATCTGCTTTCAACTGCACCGTCAAGGCACTGCCGGGTACCGCCCAAGGTCGCCCATAGGCATCTTCTCCGGTGATTTTAGCGTTGCTATCCAGGCTGACATCAGCCTGCCAACGTGTCGCCCCGGCTGACCACTGCGCCTGAATGCTACCTTCAGTGGCACCGGTAATCCCCCAACCCGGTGGCAATGCCGCGTCTGCCAAGTCCATGGGCAGCTCACGAATCTCCAGGTTGGCATTGCCGGCATCTGCCGAAGCCAGCAGCGGATCAACCAAACAAATGGCCCCGCCCTGCTCGCGCTGAATACAGAACGGTTGTACCTCGGCACTCGATTGGCTCAGGTCGGCGTCAAAGTTGAGCGCATTGCTGAGGTTGAAATTTCCGTAGGGCGTTTGTGCATCCAGACGCTCCATCTGCCCGGCATAATGCTGGCGTTGTTGGTCAAGCCCGGCTTCCAGTATCAGGTCCAGTTGGGTCAGTGGTGCGTCTCTCTGGCCATCGAGGTCAATCTCCAACCGATGGTTGGAAAGCGGCCCATCAAGCGTGACCAGCACTGAGTCCAGCACCTGTCCGCCGGCAAACACCTGCTCTACCAGAAGGGCAATATTGATGTCGGGATCATCGATGCCAGCTACCTGCCCCTCAAGAGCCAGTGAAGCAACCTGGTTGTCCGCAAAAACCAGTTGCTGACCGATGATATCAATATCCATCTGTGGCTCTTTTATGCTG
>NZ_JBQDJZ010000059.1:0-17694 GCF_052095765.1 Halomonas sp. | reverse complement strand
AGACGTATCTTGCTGACATTCTCGCGGTGTGAAAGTTTTCATGCGTTCTCCCTGGTCTGTTTGGCCGTCGGATACACTGCGCCCCGTAGCCCTTTGGCTACGGGGCGCAGTGCTTTGCGGCCAAAGCTGTTACTCACGCCCCCGGACGTGTAACGTAATCTGTTCGGCATACAGGAAATGCCCGTGCCGAGGGTGACGATGACGGCTGAGTTACTGAAAACGGCCGCGAACTTCTCAACGTTACGAGGAGCGACGATGCAACCGCTGAATTACTACTATTACAATGTGTTGGAAAGCTTCGAAAAACCCAGCGATGTTCCTGCGGTTCAACTTCAGGAAGGATATGACCTGCTGTATCGCTATGGAGGCCGGGTAGAAATCGATTTGATTGAACGTGCCCAGGCGGCTTATGCTCAAGGCCAGTCTTTCCCCTGGTACGATGCGCTGGATGATGAGCAGCGCGACAAGCTACGTCAGGCGTTGAGCGATATCAATCCCGCCAAGATTCTCAAGCTGATGCAGCGCAACGGCTATGCCAGCGTGCTGTATCAGCATGCGCGAAAGGGCTACCAGCCTGGACAGCCTGAGATCTCACAGGCAGTTCCCTGAGCGGTGAGCCGGTGATCTGACAAGCGCTAAAGAAACAACCCCCGATGCGTTGAACCACGCATCGGGGGTTGTTTTTCATGCGTGCCGTAGGATCAAGGCAGTTCGTCCTCGTGTTCTTCTTTGGGCGGCGGAATCAAGTCTTCGCGCTTAAGCTTGAGTGGCAACAGCAGTGCTGATGCCACATAGATCGATGAGAAGGTACCGATGACGATACCAAGCAGCATGGCGATCGCGAAGTTATGGATCATCTCGCCGCCGAGAAACACCAGGGAAAGCAACACCAGCACTGTGGTGCCTGACGTTGCTAGGGTGCGTGCCAAGGTTTGGTTAATCGACTCGTCGAAGATCTGCACCATGTCATCAATGCGGCTGCGGCGAATGTTTTCGCGTATGCGGTCATAGATAACAATGGTGTCGTTCAGCGAATAGCCGATAACCGCCAGTACAGCGGCCAGCACGGTGAGGTCGAACTCCATGCCGAACACGGCAAAGGCACCAATCACGATGATGACGTCGTGAACCAGCGAGACCAGTGCACCAATGGCGAACTTGTACTGGAAGCGCAGCGCCACATAAACCATCACCACGCCAAGCGCCACCAGCATGCCCATGCCGCTCTGGTCGCGCAGTTGGTCACCGACCTGGGCGCCGACGAACTCGGCGCGCACCAGCTCAACCTGGGCGCCGCCCTGGCTGAGTAGCTCAGTCACTTGGTCGCCAACCCCAGCATCAAACGCCTGCTGCAGACGAATCAGCACTTCAGTGGAAGCCCCAAAGGTTTGTACCGATACGTCCTTGAAGCCTGCGCCTTCCAGTATCTGGCGCACTGAGTCCAACGCAGGTGCCGTGGCATAGCGAACCTCGACCAGGGTGCCGCCGGTAAAGTCGAGGCCCAGGTTCAGCCCGTTGAAAGCGATAGCAAAAACCGAGACCAGCAGCATGATGGCCGAGGCTGCAAAGGCCAGCTTGCGCTGACCCATGAAGTCGATTTGTCGATTAACGAGGGTTGTCATAGCCGCCCCTGGATTGGATGGAGAAGTTGAGAGCGCATGATCAGATCCATAGCTTCTTCACCGGTTTGCCACCATAGCGCCAGTTGACGATGGCGCGTGTCACCATCAGCGAGGTGAACAGCGACGACAGGATGCCCAGTGAAAGTGTTACGGCAAAGCCCTTCACAGGACCGGTGCCTACCGAGAACAGGATCAGTGCGACCAGCAGGGTGGTGATGTTGGCATCGACAATCGAGGTGAAAGCGCGTTCGTAACCGGCGTTGATCGCTTGTTGAATCGAGAGCCCGTTGCGCAGCTCTTCACGGATACGCTCGAATATCAGCACGTTAGCATCAACTGCCATGCCCAGTGTCAGCACAATGCCGGCGATGCCGGGCAGTGTCAGAGTGGCACCAAGCAGCGACATGGCGGCGAGTAGCAGCGTCAGGTTGAACGCCAGGGCAATGTTGGCGAACAGGCCAAACACCTTGTAGCGGAGCACCATGAATATCACTACCAGCAGCAGGCCTACCTGCACCGAAAGGATGCCGCGCTCGATGTTCTTCTGGCCGAGGCTCGGCCCGATGGTGCGCTCCTGGGCAAAGTAGATGGGCGCGGCCAGCGAGCCGGAGCGCAGTAGCAGCGCCAGGTCGGAGGCTTCAGTGGGTGAGTCCAATCCTGTGATACGGAAACTGTTGCCCAGCGCGCTCTGGATCGTGGCCAGGCTGATGATGCCGCGCTCGGTGTAGGGCGTGCGTACTATCACCGGCTCGCCATCCTGGAGTACCGTGCGGTCACGGGTTTTGTGCTCGATAAACAGCACTGCCATGTTGCGACCGATATTGGTGCGGGTGGCGCGGTTCATCAAGGTGCCGCCGGTGCCGTCCAGGTTGATGTTGACCTGGGGGCGACCGTTTTCATCGAAGCTGTTATTGGCGTTGGAGACGCTGTCACCGGTGATGATCACGTCGCGCATCAGTGCTGCCTGGCGGCCTTCCTGGTTGCGGAATCCGAACGATTCGGTTTCAGCATCCGGGGTGTCGTCACGTGCTTCGAGTCGGAACTCCAGGTTGGCGGTGGCGCCGATGATGCGCTTTGCAGCGGCAGTGTCCTGCACGCCGGGCAACTCCACCACAATGCGATCCGGCCCCTGGCGCTGAACCAGCGGCTCGGCCACGCCCAGCTCGTTGACGCGGTTACGCAAGGTTGTCAGGTTCTGGTTGATGGCGTAATCCTGGATCTCATTGACCGTCGCATCTGACAGCGTCATGACCAGGCGTGCACCGCGCGCTCCTGTGTCTTCACTCTGGTACTGAAAACCGGGAAAGTTTCGGCTGAACAGCGTGCGGGCCTTGTTGCGGTCCTCGGTGTTCATGAAATCCATGCGAATCGAGTGGCCGTCGATCTCGGTGTTGCGATAGCGGATGCGCTTGCTGCGCAGCTCTTCGCGCATGGCGCTGGCGTTGACCTCAAGGCGCTGCTTGACGGCCGCTTTCATGTCGACTTCGAGCAGGAAGTGCACGCCGCCGCGCAGGTCAAGACCCAGTGTCATGGGTGATGCCGAGAGTGACTTCAGCCAGGCAGGCGTCGATTCCGCGAGGTTCAGAGCGACGGTGTAGTCCGGACCCAGCTCCTCGTTGATCATGTCGCGGGCTCTGATCTGATCCTCTGCGTTGTTCAGGCGAATCAGTACGCTGTCGTCATCGCGATCAACGCTCTTTATGGTGATGCCGGCATCGGTGAGTGACGTTTCAATCCGCGCCAGGCGTTGCTCATTCAGGATGGCGGCAGGGCCGTCGCTGCCGATCTGTACAGCCGGGTCCTCAGGGTAGAGGTTGGGTAGGGAGTAGATCAGGCCGACAATGAGGACCAGAAGTATCAGCAGATACTTCCATAGGGGATAACGGTTGAGCATGGGCGCTCTGCCCTCGGGTTGCTGATGATGGGTGCAGCGTCCTGCCATCACGAGCATCGGGCAAAGCGGCTAGGCGGGCCTCGCCACGATGATTGCAGGGCAGCCCGCGCGGGCGAGAAGCCAGCACGGGCAGACGCAGCGGGTCAGATCAGATGGACTTGATGGTGCCCTTGGGCAGTACAGCGGCCACGGCGTTTTTCTGCACGTTGACCTCGGTGCCATCGGCAACTTCCATGGCCAGGAACTCGCTGTCTTCGCTGACTTTGGTGATGCGGCCCAGCATGCCACCACCGATGACGATCTCGTCACCCTTGGCCAGACTGGTGATCAGCTGTTTGTGCTGCTTGGCGCGCTTGGACTGCGGACGCCACAGCAGGAAGTAGAAAATGAGCACGAAACCGACCAGCATGACAATCTGTGCGATACCGCCGCCGGCGGCGCCGCCTTCCTGGGCGAGGGCCGGGGAAATGAAGAAGTCCAACATGTGCAAGTGTCTCCTGAGATGACGGGTAAAGAGTGGCGACTGACCGTTAAAGCAGGCCGTTATAGCCGTTAAATAAGGGGTGCAGGAGGAACCGGCAGACCGCGCTGCGCGTAGAAACCTTCTACGAAGTTCGCCAATGTACCCGCTTCGATCGCACCGCGCAAACCGGCCATCAACCGCTGGTAGTGGCGCAGGTTATGGATGGTATTGAGCATGGCCCCCAGCATCTCGCCACAGCGATCCAGATGGTGCAGATAGGCGCGAGAAAAATTCTGGCAGGTATAGCAGTCACAGCCGGCCTCCAGCGGCCCGGTGTCATGTCGATGTCGGGCGTTGCGGATTTTTACGGTGCCTTCAGCGGTAAACAGGTGGCCGTTTCTGGCGTTGCGGGTTGGCATCACGCAGTCGAACATGTCCACGCCGCGGCGTACCCCTTCAACGAGATCTTCGGGTTTGCCGACACCCATCAGGTAGCGCGGCTTGTCGGCTGGCATCCACTCGGGCAGGTAGTCGAGCACTTTGATCATTTCTTCCTTGGGCTCGCCCACCGACAGCCCGCCGATGGCATAGCCGTCGAAACCGATCTCTTCCAACCCCTTGAGCGAGGCTTCGCGCAGATCGCTGTACATGCTGCCCTGAATGATGCCAAACAGCGCCGACGGCGAATCGCCGTGGGCAGTACGTGAGCGCTCGGCCCAGCGTAGCGACATCTCCATGGAGCGCTTGGCCACATCAAACTCGGCGGGGTAGGGCGTGCACTCATCAAAGATCATCACCACATCAGAGCCCAGCGAGCGCTGCACCGCCATGGACTCTTCCGGGCCCATGAAGACCTTGGCGCCGTCAACAGGGGAGCGGAAATGCACGCCCTGCTCGGTGATCTTGCGCATGGCGCCAAGGGAAAACACCTGGAAGCCACCGGAGTCAGTGAGGATCGGTTTGTCCCACTGGGCGAAACTGTGTAGGTCGCCATGGGCCTCGATCACTTCGACACCGGGGCGCAGCCACAAGTGAAAGGTGTTGCCCAGGATCATGTCGGCGCCGATGTTCTTGATCGACTCTGGCGTCATGCCCTTGACGGTGCCGTAGGTGCCCACTGGCATGAAGGCTGGAGTTTCCACTGTGCCACGCGGGAAGGTCAGGCGTCCGCGGCGTGCCCGGCCATCAGTGGCCAGGCGTTCAAAATTCATGAAACATTCGTTTCGCATGAAGTCTCTCAATTCAGGGCGTCTTGCGGGTCAGGTACATGGCATCGCCATAGCTGAAAAAGGCGTAACCCTCGCGGACGGCCTCAGCATAGGCGCTCATCACGGTGTCAAAACCGGCGAAGGATGACACCAGCATCAGCAGGGTCGATTCCGGCAAATGAAAATTGGTGATCAGGGCGTCGACGATGCGCCACTCATAGCCCGGGTAGATAAAGATATCGGTATCGCCGCGATAAGGGGCAATCTGGCCGTCAGCACTATTCAGACAGGCGGACTCCAGGCAACGCACGCTGGTGGTGCCGACGGCGACGACTCGATTGCCTCGGGCCTGGGCGGAGCGCACCTGATCGCAGACGGTTTCGTCGACGTTAATCCATTCGCTATGCATGACATGGTCGCGAATATCGTCGGCGCGCACCGGTTGAAAGGTGCCGGCCCCCACGTGCAGAGTGACGAAAGCACTTTCGACACCCTTGGCGGCCAGTTTTTCGAGCAGCGCTTCATCGAAGTGCAGGCCGGCGGTGGGTGCGGCCACGGCGCCATCACGGCGTGCATAGACTGTCTGGTAGCGCTCGCGGTCGGAGAGTTCATCTTCGCGGGTGATGTACGGCGGCAGCGGCATATGGCCATGACGTTCGAGTAGCTCGATCAGCGGTGTCTCACCTGCGAAGCGCAGTTCGAACAGCGCTTCGCGACGTCCTTCGACCACGGCCTTAATGCCGCCCTCGAAAACCAGCTCGGTGCCTGGCTTCGGCGACTTGCTTGAGCGCAGGTGGGCGAGGCCGCGATGGGCGTCCAGCGGGCGCTCTAGCAACATCTCTACTTTGCCGCCGCTGGCCTTGTGGCCATGCAGGCGGGCTGGAATGACGCGGGTGTCGTTGAATACCAACAAATCGCCCGGTGCTAGCTTCTCAACCAGGGCAAGAAAACGCTGGTGCGAGAACTCACCAGTTTGGCCATCCACGCACAGCAGACGGCAATCGCTGCGTTGCTGGGATGGGTAGCGAGCGATGAGTGGCTCAGGAAGTTCGTAATGGAAATCGGCGCGCTGCATGAAGGGTCGGTCCGTGAGTCGGCGTCTGAAGCGGCCAAACCGCTGTCCGGCCAGGTCGGCAGGATACCGTTTTTCACGCTTTACGTCAGGTCTTCGATTGACCTGTGCCGACAGCTGCGTATAATTCCCCTCCGTTGCCGGTGTGGCGGAATTGGTAGACGCAGCGGATTCAAAATCCGCCGCTGGAAACAGTGTGTCGGTTCGAGTCCGACCACCGGCACCATTGAAATCAGCATGTTAAGAAGCTGACTTCCATCCTCGTTTTATTCATCCCGATATCTGTGCCGTTTGGCAGTGCCGCTTTCCTTGCGTTGCTACTCATAGCTGCCGTGATGACGTACAGTATAATTAATGTCGGTCCTTCGCCTGTCTCTGGGCGAGGGGCTTTTTTGTTGGAGATTCGTTTCGCGGCTGTGAAGCCGAGTATCGGCAGGAGGTATCTATGGCTAAGCGTTCCCCCTTGATTATTAACCGGCTTGATGCCGAGCGGCTGCAGCGTTTGATTGATGATGCCGAGACCGGCCTGGATGTGGCTGAGGCGCTAGAAGCAGAGCTGGAGCGCAGCGACGTGCTGGACCCTGAAAGCATGCCTGATGACGTGGTCAGCATGAACAGTCAAGTAGAGTTCACTGATATCGGAAAAGATCGGCGCTTCAAGCGTACGCTGGTCTATCCGCATTCGTTGGCTGTTACTGAAGATGGCATTTCGGTGATGGCGCCGGTAGGTGCGGCCCTGCTGGGGCTGCGCATTGGCGAGACCATCGAATGGCCGCTACCCGGTGGTCAGACGATTACGCTGCGTATTGAGTCAGTGTTGTGGCAGCCCGAGCGGGAAGGCCAGTATCATCGTTGATTCAACTGACTCAGCCTGGAGCTGATGGGATTGCCAATGCCGTTGACACTCTGGATGTCGCTGGCCGCGATTTGTGCCATGGGCGCCATGTCGCCAGGGCCGAGCCTGGCGGTGGTGTTGCGCCACACACTGGGTGGCGGCCGGCTGCCTGGTGTGATTACTGGTGTCTCGCACGCGTTCGGTGTGGGCTTTTATGCCCTGCTGACGGTCTGGGGGCTGGGTGAACTGATCGAGCGCACGCCGCTGCTGTTCCGCGCTATTACCTGGTGTGGGGCGTTGTATCTGGCCTGGCTAGGCGTCAAGGCACTGCGTGCCAGCAAAGCCAATGCTCTGGAGGCTCACCCAGCCCGAGCGAACCGCTGGCAGGCGGCGCGAGATGGGATGCTGGTGGCGCTGGGTAATCCGAAACTTATCGTGTTCTTCATTGCGCTGCTCAGCCAGTTTGTCACCCCCGGCATGAGCGATATGGCGAGGCTGATCATCGTGCTGACCGCTATGGTTATTGACGGCGGCTGGTATACGCTGGTGGCCGTGGGGCTGTCGCACTCTAGGGTGCTGCCCTGGCTGCAGACCCACGCTCACTGGATCAATCGTGCCACCGGCGTAATGTTGTTGCTGGTTGCGGCGCGTATTGTGTGGGCGACGACTAGCTAGGCGCCTGGCATAGCGTCCAAGGGTGCGACTTCAAATTCTACTTCTATATCTTCCAGCGTTTCGAACTCCAGCGTAATGGGAAACTTCAGGCCTTCTGTCAACGGGGCTTCAAGGCCGATCAGCATCAGGTGGTAACCACCGCCGGGGCGCATGCTGACCGGGTTATCCTGGTCAATATCAATCTGCTTTACCTGGCGCATCACCATGGTGTCGTCTTCCATGCGCATGATGTGCAGTTCTACCACGTCACTGGTGGGCGAATGCGCGCGGACTAGCGTTACCGGATCGCCGGTAACGCGAAGGTCGGCATAGGCGCCCGCATTGGTGGCGCCGGGCGGCGTGGGGCGGGCAAAGGCGTTGTTGACCTCCAGCTCGGAGGCTGCCGTGTTGGCCAGGGCAGCCGTGGGTAGCAAGAGCGAGCAGAGCAGTGCTGATATCGGGTGGCGCATGGTCTTAAGATCCTTGCTTATGACGTGTGAAAGCGTCTGAGTTTCAGGATGGCACCGTAGGATGGCGCAGCCTGTCGAGCTAGGATAGTACAGCGCCTGAGCGGGACAAGTGACATAGCGCCGCAATTACTGGCGAAGGAAGAGGTGCCGTGGCATCGTAAGGACATCAGCTGCAGGACGATGCCATGATGAATATTCACGATCTCGAGTGTCGCACCGCCCAACAGGAACCTTTCAATCTGGGTGCGCTGCGTGGTCAGGTGCTACTGATTGTCAATGTGGCCAGCCGCTGCCGTTTCACGCCTCAGTTGCGCGAGTTGCAGACGCTTTATCAGCGCTATCGTGATCACGGGTTCACGGTGCTGGCGTTTCCCTGCGACCAGTTTGCCGGCCAGGCGCCGGAGTCTGCTGAGGGCTTTTGCGTTTTTAGCGCCCACACCTATGGCGTGACCTTTCCCGTCATGGACAAGATAAAAGTGAATGGCCGTCAGGCTCACCCGCTGTTTGTCGCTTTGAAACGTGAAGCGCCCGGCGTGCTGGGCACACGGATGATTAAGTGGAATTTCACCAAATTTCTGGTTGGTCGGGATGGCCATGTGGTGCGGCGTTTTTCACCACGCGATGAACGTGTGGATATGCTGGAGCCGCTGGAGCGGGCGTTGGAGGAGCGTTAACCACGGTGTTCCGTCTGGGTTTTGTGCCTTGGGTTCTGGGTTGAAACCCCAGGCCTCATGGAACGACTTCTCCGCGTGAAATCATCAGGCGCTCCATCAGCTCGATCCAGCGCTGTCGGGCCATCATGGTGGTAATGCCTGAGAACAGCGCCCACCAGCTGCGCCGCCAGCCTTTCAGTCGCATGTTGTGTCCGACTAGCTGGCGCATCAGCTGGTAATCATCGCGATGCTTCCATTCACCCACGAGCGACATCTGCCGGCGCGACATCACCGGAGCCAGCTCCAGTCGGAAGATCCACTCCAGCTCCTTGAGGGTGAAGTTGTGGCGCTCGATTTCCTCGATCATCCGAATATAGTCGGTTTCGCGTGGCTCGCGGTCCAGCCAAAGTGGTGCCAGTGCCAGCCACAAATCGCCGCGCTGGTCGACGAGATCCTGAGCGTTCATAGCGTGTCCTCGTGAATATGCAAACATCCTGCATCAGGCACCGTTATCTCTCAAGAGCGGACAGCCTGAGTGAGTATCGCTAGAATGCTCACTATCGAGTCACCCGGCAGCGCTAGGTGGTCCAGTTAGCTGTGAACAGAAGAAGAGGTCTGTCGTGATTATCAAGCCCAAAGTACGCGGTTTCATCTGCACTACTACCCATCCCGTTGGCTGCGAGAAGAATGTGCTCGAGCAGATCGAGGCCACTCGGGCTCGCAAACTGGACGCCTCCAGCGGCCCGAAAAAAGTGCTGGTGATCGGCGCCTCTAGCGGCTACGGCCTGGCGGCGCGCATTACCGCAGCTTTTGGCTACGGCGCCGACACCCTGGGCGTGTTTTTTGAAAAGCCCGGCACTGAAAAGCGTACCGGTACGGCAGGTTGGTATAACAGTGCTGCTTTTGACAAGTTCGCTAAGGCCGAAGGGCTGTACAGCAAGTCGATCAATGGTGATGCCTTCTCCCATGAGGCGCGCGACAAGGCCATTGAGCTGATCAAGCAGGATATGGGGCAGGTGGATCTGGTGGTCTACTCGCTGGCCTCGCCGGTGCGCAAGCTGCCGGACTCTGGCGAGCTCAAGCGCTCCAGCCTCAAGCCGATCGGCGAGACCTATCGCGCCACCGCCATCGACACCAACAAGGACGTCATCATCGAAGCTGAGGTGGAGCCGGCCACCGAGCAGGAAATTGAAGATACGCGCATCGTGATGGGCGGCGAAGACTGGGAGCTGTGGGTCGATGCCCTGGACAGCGCCGGTGTTCTTGCGCCGGGCGCACGCAGTGTTGCCTTCAGCTATATCGGTACAGAAATCACCTGGCCAATCTACTGGCACGGTGCACTGGGCAAGGCCAAGGAAGATCTGGATCGCGCTGCCGGAGAAATCAACCAGCGCCTTTCGGCCAGCGGTGGCGGCGCCAATGTGGCGGTACTCAAGTCGGTGGTCACCCAGGCCAGTGCAGCAATTCCGGTGATGCCGCTGTATATCGCCATGGTTTACAAGGTGATGAAAGAGCAAGGGCTGCATGAAGGCACGATTGATCAGCTCAACCGCCTGTTTGGTGAGCGTCTGTACATTCCGGGGCAGCAGGTCATGGCCACCGACGAAAAAGGCCGCCTGCGTCTGGATGACTGGGAGCTGCGCGATGATGTCCAGCAGGCCTGTCAGACGCTGTGGTCTCAGGTGACCACCGAGAACCTGTTCGATATCACCGATTACGCCGGCTACAAGCACGAGTTCCTCAAGCTGTTTGGCTTCGAGCGCGATGATGTGGATTATGACGCTGAGGCCAATCCGGTGGCAGAGTTTGATGTGGTAGAGCTGTAAATCACTTGCGTAAGCCGTCGACCATCGTGCGCCATGTTGGCGTAGTGGCCTTGCCCGGCTTCTCGCTGCTAGCCCAGGCCTGTGCCACTGAACCCATGCAGGTGGCGAACCGGCTGGCCGAGCGAACGCTGTACCGGCTCTCGACTTTTGCCTTCGATGAACGCCCGGTGGTCAGCGCCTCGGGGCAGATGTTGATGCCCCAGTCAGTCGTGGGGCAATCTGCGGAGCCGCTGGATATGCTGATGGTGTGCGCGCCCGTGCCACTGTTAGGCAGCGTGTCCGAGAGTCTGCTTGACTGGCTGCAGCGACTGAGTGCCATTCGTGTGGTGTTGGCGGGCATTGGTGGTGGCACTGAGGTGCTGGCACGCGCCGGTGTGCTGGAGGGGTATCGGGTGACATTGCCCTGGCCCGGTTTCGCTGCCTTTGCTGATGAGTACCCCGGGATACGCCTGTCGCGCCAGCTGTTCGAGATTGATCGCGAGCGGCTGACCTGCGGTGGTGGCACGGCGGCTATGGACATGATGATGACGCTGATTGGCAGCCAGCACGGCAGTGAGCTGGCGCAGCGCATCTCAGAATACTTTGTACTGGAGCGGATTCGCATGGGTGATGAGCCCCAGGAAGTGCCCATGAGCACGCGGCTTCGGCATGCGCCCCAGAGCCTGGTCGATGCGCTGGCGCTGATGGAGGCCAACATCGAAGAACCGCTGACCACCCATGAGCTATCAGGGCATCTGGGTATTTCACGGCGCCAGCTGGAACGGCTATTCAAGAAATTTCTGCAGGCCGTGCCCAGCCGCTACTACCTGAGCCTGCGTTTGCAGGAGGCGCGACGTCTGTTGCGTGAAAGCGACCGCAGCGCAGGCGATATCGCGCTCTATACCGGGTTTTCCTCGGCGGCCCATTTCTCGACCGCGTACCGTAACCATTTTGGCATGACCCCTCGGGAAGAGCGGCTTAGCTAGATCGTCGCGCTTCTGCCATGCTCTGGCTGTTCTGAACCGATCTGAACTGTTTCAACGGAGCTTTCCTCATGCGTGCGCTTAGACCGCATCTGCTGCTGCTTTTGGTAGTGGCCATTTTTTCTGGCAACATCTTGGTCGGCAAAGCGTTGGTTGAGCTGCCGCCTTTTACCATCTCGCTGGGCCGGGTGTTTATTGCACTGCTGGTGATGCTACCGCTGGGCTGGGGGCAGATGCGCCGCCACTGGCCGGTGTTTGTTCACCACTGGCGGCCTTTGCTGGGGCTGGCACTGTCCGGGGTGACCTTTTTCAACGCGCTGATCTATGCCTCCCTGAAGTTCACCTCAGCCACCAATGTGGCCATTCTCGAAAGTTTGATTCCGGTGGTAACGTTGTTGCTCAGCGCGCTGTTGCTCAGTGAGCGATTTCTGGCCCGCCAGTGGGTTGGTGTGGTGGCTTCCTTTGTTGGCGCGGTGGTGGTGGTCACATCTTCGCAAAGCAGCGTCAGCATGCCTGGCGGCATCAATCCGGGCGATTTGATCATGCTGCTGGCGGTGCTGGTGTGGGTGGGTTATTCGCTGTTGGTCAAGGAGCACATGGCGCGTTTTCCGCGCTATGGTGGGTTGCTGGTGATGCTGGTCATCGCCAACCTGGTGCTGGCGCCGATTGCACTGATGGAAGGCGCCTGGCATATCGTGCCGACACTCAGTGGAGCTGAGCTGGCCGGGTTGGCTTATCTGGGTATTTTCCCTTCGGTGATTGCGCTGCTGCTCTATAACAACGCCCTGGCTGAGCTTGGGCCGACGCGTGCCACTATTTATCTCAACCTGCTGCCGGTGTACACGCTGATTGGTGCCTGGTGGTTGCTGGGCGATCCGATTCTGCTGGCGGAGGTTATCGGCAGTGTTGTGGTGATTTTCGGTGTATGGATGGTGCTGGCCAGGCGCTGAGCTAGACTGGTTCGCTGGGCTCTGGCGGCCGGGGGCGCTACCATTAACCGATACCCACTCGCGCAGTCTGTGGCACTGGCTGCGTTTTGCCTCATTCTTTACGGTTTTTTCATGGCTCTGGACAACAGCGATACCCGTCTCAACAAGTTCATCAGCGAAACTGGCATAACCTCGCGCCGCGAGGCTGACCGTCTGATCGAGGCAGGCGCCGTCAAGGTCAACGGCCGTCGCGCTGAGATGGGCATGCGGGTCACAGATGCCGATCATATTACGGTGCGCGGCAAGCCGCTGCGTGCCAAGCCCAGGCCGGTGTATCTGTTGTACAACAAGCCGGTCGGGGTGACTTGTACGACGGATCTCTCCGATTCCACCAACATCGTCGATGCGGTCAAATACCCCCAGCGCATCTTTCCCATCGGGCGACTCGACAAGCCCTCCCAGGGCCTGATCCTACTGACCAACGATGGCGATATCGTCAATAGGATCCTGCGTGCCGGTAACGCCAACGAGAAGGAGTACCAGGTTCGGGTCGATCGTCCGATCAACCAAAATTTCATCGACCGCATGGGGGCGGGCATTCCGATTCTGGGCACCGTGACCAACCGCTGCGCGGTGCGTCAGACTGGAGCCAACAGTTTCACCATCGTGCTGACTCAAGGTCTCAACCGCCAGATCCGCCGTATGACCGAATACCTGGGTTATGACGTCACCTATCTCAGGCGAGTGCGGTTGATGAATATCCATCTGGCCAGGTTGGCCCCTGGCCAGTGGCGTGAACTGAGCCGCCAGGAGATGGTTACCCTGGAGAGCATGCTCGGTGATTCGAGCAAGACCGAAGAGGCGTCGGTGTCCAGGCGTCGAGCCAGGCCGGAAAAGCCGGCGGGTGCTAAGCCCGGGCCGACCGGGCAGCGTGGCCGTACCGCCAAGGGAAAAGCGGGAGCTGGCAGGACGGCAGATGATAAGGCCGTTCAGAAGCGGTCGGCTCAAAAACGCTCAAATCAAAAGCGTGCGGATTCAAAAAAGTCCAGTGCAGACAGGAAAGGGCTCGCCAAGACGGCGTCAGGCAAGACACTGGGTCGCTCAAAACAGAGGCGTTCGACACGGCGCTAGTAATTTACTGTTCTGGCGCTCGGGCAGGCTTGCACGCCGGTTTTCGCGCCAGCAGCGCGCGAATCAGCGAGCCCAGCAGCACTGGGGTGTCACGCTCAATCATGAAGCCGGCCTCTTTCAGTAGTGGGCGGGCCTGGCGCGTGATATCGGTAGCGATAGCTGTGGTGATGGCATTCAGGGCGCGTCGTGCCATGCCTGCAGGGTGTCCGTCTGATTGAAACTTGTCCAGCACGGATAGCTGGCCTCCGTCCTTCAGTACTCGGTGAGCCTCTGTCAGGCCGCGCGCTGGGTCGGGCATCACTGCCAGCACTAGATGCATGATCACCACGTCGAAATGGCAGTCAGGATAGGTGAGCTGCTCGGCGTCCATCTCTGCTACCTGCACGTCTTTGCCCAGTGTTTCAGCGCGCTGGCTGATGCGCCGTACCATGGCCGGAGAGAGGTCGGTGGCATGCACCTCGATATCCTCTGGTAGCCAGGGCAGGTCCAGACCGGTACCAGCGCCCACCAGTAGCACACGCATGCCGGGCTGCCACTCCACCTGAGCCAGCGACTCACAGCGCGGCTGACGGAAGGTGCGGTCGGCCACCGCATCGTAGATTGGGGCATAAAGTCCATAGCGTATTCGGTTCCAAGCGGTGGTGTTGAACATGCTTAGGCTCCTTTTTTTGCTCTTTAGAATGTGGCGCTGTGGGGGCGGAGTCCCACTTTTCACAAGTTGCCGTCACATTGCTGAAAGTCTCGGCCACGCGTGCTCCCTATACTCGAGGGAGCCTTAAACAACATAACCCCTAAAGGACTCAATGGAGCCTGACATGACCCATACCCCCAAGCGTAGCGATTTTGATCAGTACATGGTGCCGAACTACGCACCCCAACAGGCGATTCCTGTGCGCGGTGAAGGCAGCCGCCTGTGGGACCAGCAGGGTAAAGAGTACATCGACTTTGCCGGCGGTATCGCGGTCAATGCGCTGGGCCACTGCCACCCGGTGCTGGTCAATGCGCTGAAGGAGCAGGCCGACAAGTTGTGGCACCTGTCCAACGTCTATACCAACGAGCCGGTGCTGAACTTGGCCCGCACCTTGGTCGAGCGCAGCTTCGCTGACAAGGTCTATATGTGTAATTCCGGCGGCGAGGCCAACGAGGCGGCGCTCAAACTGGCGCGGCGTTGGTCGTATAACGAGCATGGCGAGAAAAAGGACCGCATTATCTCTTTCCGCCAGTCTTTCCATGGCCGTACCTTCTTTACCGTCAGTGTCGGTGGCCAGCCCAAATATTCTCAAGGCTTTGGCCCAGTGCCCGGTGGCATCGTGCATGCCGAGTTCAATAACCTCGACAGCGTGCGCGAGCTGATGGATGCCAACACCTGTGCGGTGATGGTCGAGCCAATGCAGGGCGAAGGCGGCCTGATTCCGGCCACCCCAGAGTTTCTTGAAGGCCTGCGCGAGCTGTGCGACGCCAATGATGCGCTGTTGATTTTTGACGAGGTACAGACTGGCGTTGGCCGTACTGGCACCTTCTATGCCTACATGCAGTATGACGTCACCCCTGACATCTTGACCACCGCCAAGGCGCTGGGCGGCGGCTTCCCAGTGGGTGCCATGCTGACCACTGATCGCATTGCCCCGGCCATGGGTATCGGGACCCACGGCTCCACCTACGGCGGTAATGCGCTAGCCAGCGCCGTCGCTCTGGCGGCGGTGGAGCATATCGATACCCCCGAGGTGCTGGAAGGCGTCGCAAAGCGTCATGAGCTGTTTCGCGAGCATCTGGAAACCATCAACCGCAAGCATGGTGTGTTCAAGGAAATTCGCGGCATGGGCCTGCTGATGGGTGCCGAGATGAGCACCGAATATCAGGACCGCGCCAAGGACATTCTGCCGCTTGCCATCGAGGAAGGCGTGATGGCGCTGGTAGCCGGCCCCAACGTGCTGCGTCTAGCGCCGTCTCTGGTGGTGCCTGAGGCCGATATTGCCGAAGGCATGGCGCGTCTGGAGCGGGCCATTGAGCGGCTGGTTGCCGATAAGGCGGCCGCCCAGAAGACTGCCAAGTGAGTGGTGCCCTACATGCCACGGCTCCCCAGACCACCGTTGGAGGGAATGCCATGCTGGTTGTTCGACCGATCCGGCCGGCAGATCTGCCGGCCCTGGAGCGGCTGGCAGGCACTGCCACGCCGCGCCTGACCAATCTGCCGACCCACCGCGATCGTCTTGAGGAGCGCATTACGCGCTCCCAGCGTGCCTTCAGGGCCGGGGTCGACTTTCCTGGCGACGAGCACTACACCTATGTGCTTGAAGACCTTGAGCGTGATCTGGTGGTGGGCACGGCGACTATCCGCGCCCAGGCCGGCGCCCATGAGGCTTATTACACCTATCGTCAGGAAACGCTGATTCATGCCTCGCAGCAGCTCGATGTGCGCCGTGAAGTGCAGACCCTGGCGCTGTCCTATGAGGTGTCAGATACCAGTCTGCTGTGTGCTTACTCACTGGATCCGCGCTACCGTGGCACCAGCGGCGAAAGCCTGCTGCGTCGGGCGCGGCTGATGTTCATTGCCCAGTATCCTGAGCGCTTTGCTGAGATGCTGGCGCTGGCGTTTCCCGGCTATCTGGATGCGGACGATGAGTCGCCGTTCTGGAACAGTGTGGGTCGTCACTTTTTCATGCGCGATTTTCAGGAAATCAATCATATTGCTGGGGTGCGCTCGAAGAGTTTCATTGCTGAAGTGATGCCCCAGTTTCCGCTGTATCTGGCACTGTTGACCCCCCAGGCGCGTGCCGCCATTGGTCGCGAGCACCCTGACCACGAGCCCGCATTGGAGGAGATGCTGGGTGAAGGCTTTCTGCGTTCGCGCCATGTGGACATTTTCGATGCTGGTCCGGTCATCAAGGGTGAGCGCAGCCGTCTTGAGAGCGTGCGCCGGGCGGCCTGGCATCCGGTGCGTATCCGTCCGGCCCACTCACTGCCCGATGCCGAGCCCGCCATGGTGGCAAATCAGCGGCTGGAAGGGTTCCGCTGTCTGGTAACGCGCTATGCGCTGTCGCCTACCGGCCAGCTGATGCTGTCGCCGGAGCATGCTGACATCTTGGGTGTTGAGGAAGGCCGCGCTGTGCTGGCCGCGCCGCTGACGCTGCCCGGCGACGGCCATGATGCCGGGTATGACGAGGGGGAGCTGTAATGCGCATTCGACCGATTGCCTCGACTGACCTGGACCAACTGCACGCGCTGGCACAGGAAACCGGTGTGGGCTTTACCTCGCTGCCGGATAAACGCGAGTTTCTGGCGCGTAAGATTGAGACTGCTGTCAAAGCCTTTGATGGCACCACGCCCGCGGAGGAGTGCTTGTACTTCTTCGTGCTGGAAGACGAAGAGGCCGGTCGGCTGGCGGGCTGTTGCGCGATTGAAAGCCAGGTGGGGCGTGATGTTCCTTTCTATCATTACCGGGTGGGCAATCTGGCCCACTCATCGGTGCAGCTGGGCCTGCACCGCACCATCGACACCCTGTCGCTGAGCTCAGATCACACCGGCGATGCTGAGGTGGCCTCGCTGTTTTTACGCCAGGACTATCGCGGTAGCGATCGTCGCCATCAACGCAACGGCGCTTTGCTGTCAGCTATGCGTTGGCTGTTTATGGCCGAGTTTCGTCAGCGCTTTCCCGAAAAGGTGCTGGCCGAGATGCGCGGCGTGTTCAACAGCGAGGGCAAGAGCCCGTTCTGGGAATGTCTGGGTAGCCACTTCTTTCCGCTGGCCTTTGAAGAAGCCGACCGGCTCACTGGCTTAGGGCAGAAGAGCTTTATCGGCGAGCTGATGCCCAAGTTCCCGATTTACACTCCCTTCCTCTCTGAAGAAGCCCGGGCCTGCATCGGACAGGTTCACGAGCAGACGCGTCCTGCGCTGGCCATGCTCAAGAAGCAGGGGCTGCGCTGGGAAGGCTATATCGATATTTTTGACGGTGGCCCGACGGTGGAGGCCTATATT
>NZ_JBQDJZ010000058.1:0-17766 GCF_052095765.1 Halomonas sp. | reverse complement strand
TGCGGGCCTGCGGGCGGTCAAGGTGCTCGGCACTCACCGGTCGGTCTCCTCGTCGCGCTCACGGCGGAAGCGGCGCGCCTCGCGCTCCTGCTGGCGTGCCTCTTTCTGGGCACGTTCATGCACTTCTTGCTCGGCCTCGAAGACGTCATAGGCTTCGATGATGCGCTGTACCAAGGGGTGGCGTACCACATCCTTGGCCGAGAAGTGGGTCATGCCAATGCCCGGCGTCTCGCGCAGCACTTCCAGCACCTGGATCAGGCCCGAGCTCTGGCCTTTGGGTAGGTCGACCTGGGTGATGTCACCAGTAATCACTGCCGTGGAGCCGAAGCCGATGCGGGTCAGGAACATCTTCATCTGTTCGCGGGTGGTGTTCTGGCTTTCGTCGAGAATGATGAAGGCATTATTCAGGGTGCGGCCACGCATATAGGCTAACGGAGCGATCTCGATGATCTGGCGTTCGATTAGCTTAGCCACCTGCTCGAAGCCGATCATCTCGTAGAGGGCGTCGTACAGCGGGCGCAGGTAGGGGTCGATTTTCTGTGCCAGGTCGCCAGGCAGGAACCCCAGTTTCTCGCCTGCCTCGACGGCCGGGCGCACCAGCAGGATGCGGCGCACCTGCTGCTGGTTCAGTGCTTCAACTGCAGCAGCCACCGCCAGGTACGTCTTACCGGTACCCGCCGGGCCGATCCCGAAGTTGATGTCGTGGGCGCGCATGCTGGTGACGTAGGACTGCTGGTTGAGACCCCGCGGCTTGATCAGCATTTTCGGTGTGCGTAGCAGCACTTCGGCGTGCTGGTGGCCTTCGTCTTCTTCCAGGGCTTCAACTCCTGACTCCTGCAGGTACAGGTGCAGAGTTTCGGGACTGAGCTCGCTGGACTCGGCCTCGCGATATAGGTGCTCAAGCAGGTTGGCACCGGCCCTGACCCGGTGAGCCGGCCCGGCAAGCTGAAACGCATTGCCGCGATTGCGCAGGGTAATGCCCAGGCGCGACTCAATCAGGCGCAGGTGCTCGTCGCGCTGTCCGCACAGGTTGGCTAGACGGCGTGGGTCATTGGGTTCCAGGTTGAGAGTGGTGACGCGATTGACCGGAGTGGTTGACTGACTCAAGACAGACTGCCCATGGATAAAGGTGTGGTGGCATCCAGCTTACTGCCCCAGCGGGTGCCGGGGCAATATGACGTGCAGGATGCGTGGTGTGTCGCAACAGCGCAGCGTGTCAGAAGCGCTCGGGGGAAGCCAACTCGGCGCGCAGCGAGTTTGGGAAGGCCTCGTTGATTATCACATCGACAAAGTGACCGATCAGCTCGGTGGGGTTGGCCGCGCGGAAATTGACCACGCGGTTGTTCTCGGTGCGCCCGGATAGCTGCCCCGGGTCCCTGGGTGAGAATCCGGTGACCAGGATGCGCTGGGTGCTTCCTACCATGCGTCGGCTGATCTGCGCGGTCTGTTGAATGATGCGCGCTTGCAGAATGGCTAGGCGTTCTTTCTTGACGGTCTCAGGCGTGTCGTCCTCAAGCTCGGCCGCCGGTGTGCCCGGACGTGGTGAATAGACAAAGCTGAAAGAATGATCAAAGCCGATGCGGTGGATCAGGTTCATGGTGGCTTCAAAGTCTTCCTCGGTCTCGCCGGGAAAGCCGATGATGAAGTCTGATGAGAAGCTGATATCTGGACGGTTAGCGCGGATACGTTCCATCTTGTCGATGTACTCTTCGACGCTGTGGCCGCGTTTCATGGCGCTCAGGATGCGGTTGGAGCCCGACTGCACCGGCAGGTGCAGGTGGCTGACCAGCTCGGGAATATCCAGGTAGGCGTCGATCAGGCTCTCGGTAAACTCTACCGGGTGCGAAGTGGTGAAACGCACTCGGTCGATGCCATCCACGGCGGCAACGCAGCTGATCAGTTCAGCCAAGTCGATTTCGTCGCCCATCATGTTCTCGCCACGATAAGCGTTGACGTTCTGGCCCAGCAAATTGACTTCGCGCACACCCTGGTCGGCCAGATGGATCACCTCATCCATGACCTTCTCGAAAGGCCGCGAGACTTCTTCGCCGCGGGTGTAGGGCACCACGCAGAAGGTGCAGTACTTCGAGCAACCCTCCATGATCGACACAAAGGCCGTGGCGCCGTCGGAACTGGGCTTGGGCAGATGGTCGAACTTCTCGATCTCGGGAAAGGTCACATCGACCACGGAAATCTGGTCGTTGCGGCTGGCGTCCAGCATGGTCGGCACCCGGTGCAGGGTTTGCGGACCAAACACCAGGTCCACATGGGGTGCGCGTTTGCGTATTGCCTCGCCTTCCTGGCTGGCCACGCAGCCCCCCACACCGATCACCAGATCAGGATTTGCCGCTTTCAGCTTTTTCCAGCGGCCCAGCTGATGAAACACTTTTTCCTGGGCTTTCTCGCGAATCGAGCAGGTGTTCAGCAGGATGACGTCGGCATCCTGTTCGTTGTCGGTGAGTTCGAGCTGGTGCGACTCGCCGAGCAGATCCGCCATACGGGCGGAGTCATACTCGTTCATCTGGCAGCCGTGTGTTTTGATGAAGAGCTTCTTCGTCATATCACTTTTATAAGAACCGGGGCCATGGCGAACCCTGTGGGCGCCAACAGCAAGTGGATAGGCTTGATGCAATTTCTTGGTGTTACTGAAGGCCGAATGCCTGCAGGGACAAGGTTAGCCATTATACGCAGGGCTTGCTGCCGGGGCTAGTTTGCCAGCGGCAGAGCCCGTGGCTGTTATGTTACGCTTGCCGCTAACGTGCGTGCCTCGGTGATCAAGCCGGTGGTAAAATCGACTGGTCAAAAAATGAGCGACTTTGGCAGCCGTCGCCGCTATGCGGGTCTGAGAGCGGTTTGCCAGAGTTTTCCTGATGCTTATCCACAGAAGCTGTGGGTAACCGCCAGGGGCCGTGAGACGAGCTTTTGGCAAGTGCCAGTGACAGAAGCTTCTACCAGTATAATGTCGCCCATGGCATGTGTTGCGCTTCATGAGCATGGCTTAGAGGTCGATTTCGCCGTAAAATATGCGCGTACCAAATTCTCTGCGTATCAATGTATCCATGTACCAATGACGTTATGACGTGCCTTGAATGAAGTGCTTTGGATAGCCAGGAAAAATCAGGACGACGCAATCATGATGCAACACATCAGAACGATCGGGCTGGGGGCGCTGACGCTGGCCCTGGCGTTGCCTCTCCAGGCTCAGCAGGACAGCGCAGATAAGAGCTGGGTTTCTGACGATATCACGACCTTCGTACGAAGCGGCCCCACTGACGGCTACCGAATCGTTGGTCGCCTGGCTGCCGGTGCGCCGGTGACAGTGCTAGACACCAGCGGAGATTACACCCAGGTGCGTAGTGAGGGCGGGGACGAAGTCTGGGTGCCCAGCAGCGATCTGCAGCAAACTCCCAGCGCTCAGGCCCGGGTGCCTGAGCTTGAAGCGCGGGTTGAAACCCTGACCAGCGAGCTGGCCGGTATCAATAGCACCTGGGATGGTCGTCTTGGCTCGTTGAACGAGACGCTGGAAATTCGCGAGAAGCGCATTGCTCAACTGGAAAAGCAGAACAATGAGTTGGCCACAGAGGCCGATGCCGCCCAGGCTAGAGTGCGCCAGCTGGAAGCCCATCTCAATACGGAAGAAAAAGACCTTCTGATGCGCTACTTCATTTACGGGGGGGGAGTGGCGGGTGCCGGTCTGCTGCTGGGGTTGATTGTGCCGCATCTGCCACGTCGCCGTCGTCGCAACGCTAACTGGTTCTGAAGCAATGAGCGAGGAGTGGCTCAGGCGCTGGGAAGAAG
Organism: Halomonas sp.; assembly: GCF_052095765.1. Classification (GTDB taxonomy): domain Bacteria; phylum Pseudomonadota; class Gammaproteobacteria; order Pseudomonadales; family Halomonadaceae; genus Halomonas. The sequence goes on along the minus strand of NZ_JBQDJZ010000058.1, from coordinate 13,968 downwards.
GGCGTACCGGTTTTCATCGAACTCAGGTGCACCCTGCCCTGACGCGCCACTGGCATAACCTGCAGGTCTCACCTTCTAGCGGTGTGCTGGTACCGCTTTGCGGCAAGAGTCTCGATATGCGCTGGCTGGCAGGCCAGGGCTACCCGGTGTTGGGTATTGAGCTTGCGCCGCTGGCTATTGAGCAGTTCCTGGCTGACGGTGAGGGAGAGATTTCCCGCTATCGTCACAACAGTTTTGATATCAGTCGTCAGGGCAGCGTGGAGCTGTGGTGCGGTGACATCTTTCATTTCCATATTCGCGAAGCTGCCCGGGTGGGCTCTTTCTATGACCGCGCCGCTTTGGTGGCTTTGCCCAAGGCCGCCCGTCAGCGCTATGCCTTCCATCTGGCGCAGCTGTTGCCGCCAGGCGCCAAGGGCTTGATGGTAGGGCTGACGCGTGCTCCGGGAGATAGGGGAGGCCCACCTTACTCGGTGAGCCATGCGGAAGTGGAGCAGCTGTTTGCCCCCAATTTTCGCCTTGAGCACCTCGATGATGGCACTGAGGAGCCTGGCAGCAGGTTTCGTGAGCATACCTGGTCGCTGGTGAGGCGCGGCCCGCAATATGGCGCTTTCTAACGGCCCAGCACGCCAGCCAGCTCCGGGTCGCTGAAGGCGCGGTTCATCGCGTCGGCCAGCAGCCCTTCAATCATTGCCAAGTTACTTTTCTTGCTGGGCCTCATGCCAATGGCAAAGCTCTGGTTGCGGGTCACCGTATAGGTGCCAGTGTAGGTGATACCCTGGTTGACTGCTTCGGCAACCAGTATCGCCTGAATGCTTGCCTCGTCTACCAGCGGGCGACCTGTGCCGCGCCCGTAACCCAGGGTGTCCAGCGTCAGAGTCAACGTTGGCCCGTTGGCTGAGCTGGTGGCGGTGGGGGTGAAACCCATGTCGCGCACCGCGCGCTCGGCTTCCGCTTGCAGGCTGGCCCTCAGTTGGGCCGGCTCGATGGTGATGATTGACGTTGACATGTCATTGCCGGTGCGGGTGCCGATAATGTTGCTCTGGGGTTCATACACCGTCCTGACTGTGACCATCTGCCCCTGGCCGACCAGCGGCACTGCAGTAGTGCGCTTGGGCGCGGGTTGCAGGTAGTGAGGGCTGGCGCAGCCGCTGGTAGCTACTGTGATGGCAAGACAGATCAGCAAGGCGAAACGTCGTGCTGCCATGGAACACTCCTTATTGTGCATGGTTAAGCCAGAGTGTGAGCGTAGCAGCAGACCGGGGGGCTGTCCTGCTTTACTGTGCCCGCCGCCGCTGCCCGTTCCTCAGGCGCTGAGGCGCAGCGCGGCGGGGGCTGCCAGGCGCTGGCCGTCGCTATCAAAGCGGTGCCACTGCAGCGGCCTGACGTACAGGCGCTGACCACGCTGGGGCGAGAGCCCGGCCAAATCGCTATGGCGGGCGCTGACCAGCCAAGGCTTGGGTAACCAGTCGGCGCTCAGCTCAACGCGCAGGTCCGCACCGATCGGCACCACGGCGGTGACGGTGACCGGCAGGTGGGCGTCGGGGGAGGGTGACTGGCTCAGCGTCAGCTCGTGGGGACGCATCAGCAATGTCTGGTGGCCCTGGGGCAGGTCGGCGTTGAGTCTGGCATCGCCGCAGGTCAGCACGCCGCCGCGCACCTCGCCTTCCAGCGCATTCACGTCGCCAAGAAACTCAAACACGAAGCGGTTGGCCGGCGCGCGATACAGCGCATCGGGGGTATCGATCTGCTCGATGCGGCCGTTGCTCATCACTACGACGCGGTCGGACAGCTCGAGGGCTTCCTCCTGATCGTGGGTGACAAACACGCTGGTGAAGTTCAGTTCATCATGCAGGTGGCGCAGCCAGCGGCGTAGCTCCTGACGTACCTTGGCGTCCAGCGCACCGAACGGCTCGTCGAGCAGCAGCACATCGGGGCGCAGGGCCAGTGCCCGGGCCAGCGCGATACGCTGCTGCTGACCGCCAGATAGTTGAGCCGGATAGCGTCCAGCCAGATGTTCGAGCTGCACCATTTCCAGCAGCTGATAGACTCGGCTGCGGATCTCTGCGCTGGAAGGGCGCGATTTGCGCGGCATCACCGTCAGTCCGAAGGCCACGTTATCAGCCACTGTCATGTGGCGGAACAGCGCGTAGTGCTGGAACACGAAACCGATGCGCCGGTCGCGCACGTGCACCCGGGTGACGTCGCGCGTACCAAAGTGGATGCGCGCAGCTGGGTGTGAGTCGGCATTTTCCAACCCAGCAATAATGCGCAGCAGCGTTGTCTTGCCTGAGCCGGACGGGCCGAGCAGGCCGATCAATTCGCTGTCGTGGATGTCCAGATTGATCGGCGACAGGGCGCAGGTGCGACCGAAATGTTTCTGAATATTCTCGATACGGATGCTCATGGCAAGCTCTCCCGACGCGCAGTGCGCCATTCCAGGCCGGCTTTGGCGGCCAGTGTAAGCAGGGCAATCAGGGCTAGTAGGGCGGCGCAGGCGAAGGCGCCAGCAGTGTTGTAGTCCTGATACAGCAGTTCGACGTGCAGCGGCAGCGTATTGGTCTGGCCGCGGATGGCGCCTGACACCACTGATACTGCACCGAACTCACCTACTGCTCGGGCGTTGGTCAGGATCACGCCATACAGCAGCGCCCAGCGAATATTGGGCAGGGTGACTCGGCGAAACAGAGTAAAGCCCGAGGCGCCAAGCGTTACCGCCGCTTCTTCGTCCCGGGAGCCTTGGGCCTGCATCAGCGGAATCAGCTCCCGGGCCACAAACGGGCAGGTGACAAAAATCGTCACCATCAAAATGCCGGGCCAGGCAAACATCAGCTGGATATCGTGGCCGTCGAGCCAGCTGCCGATCCAGCCGTTGCGGCCATACAGCAGCAGGTACACCAGGCCGGCTACTACCGGAGAGATCGCAAAGGGGATATCGATCAGGGTCTGCAGCAAGCGCCGACCGGGAAAGTTGAAGCGGGTCACCAGCCAGGCCAGCATCACGCCGAACATCAGGTTGACGGGAATGGTCAGCACGGTGATGAACAGCGTCAGGCCGATGGCCGACAGGGTGTAGGTGTCGGTCACGTTGGCCACAAAGATGCCCAGCCCCTTGGCGAATGCCTGGCTGAAAATGGCTATCAGAGGCAACAGTAGAAACAGCGCGGCAAGCGTCACTGCGGTACCGATCAGTACCCTACGCAGGGTTGGGGAGTCGCCGATGCGTTGCATTAGCCGTTGCCTCCATGCAGCCGGCGAATGAAGCGCCCCTGCCACAGATTAATGACCAGGAGTAGCATCAGAGACGTCGCCAGTACCACCGAGGCGATGGCCGAAGCGCCGGCGTAGTCGTATTCCTGCAGCTTGACGAAGATCATCAGTGAGGTGATTTCGGTCTCGAAGGGCATGTTGCCAGCGATAAATATCACTGCGCCGAACTCGCCCAGCGAGCGCACGAAAGCCAGCCCGGTGCCGGTCACCAGCGCCGGCCACAGATGCGGCAGGATCACGCGGCGAAAGGCTACGCCGTCGCGCGCCCCAAGCGTCATGGCGGCTTCGTCCACCTCAATGGGCAGGTCTTCAAGAATCGGTTGCACCGTGCGCACCACGAAGGGAATACTGGTGAAGGCCATAGCCAGCGCAATGCCGAGCCAGGTATAGGACACCTCGATACCCAGCGGTGCCAGTAGCTTGCCCATCCAGCCGTTGCTGGAATACAGCGTGGCCAAGGTAATGCCGGCCACCGCGGTGGGCAGCGCAAAGGGCAGATCCATCAGGGCATCAAGCAGGCGCTTGCCGGGAAACTCATAGCGTACTAGCACCCAGGCCAGCAGCAGGCCGAAGGCGGCATTGACCAGCGCTGCCGCCGCTGCTGCACCCATGGTAGTCAGGTAGCTGGCCACCACCCTTGGCTCGCTGATCACTTGCCAGTACTCGGCCAGCGAGAGTTCAGAAAGCTGGCCTACCAGGCCGGTCAGGGGCAGCAGAAGCACCAGTGAGATAAAGGTCAGGCTGATGCCCAGAGACAGGCCGAATCCCGGCAGCACCTGCATGGGGCGCGCTGGAGTGAAGGAGAGGGCGGGTGCGCTCATGGATTATGCCGTCCGGACTCAGCGACGCTGCAGCTGGTCGAGCTGACCGCCGCTGGCGAAGTGGGCTTCCATGGCCTGGTCCCAGCCGCCGAATACGTCTTCGACCTTGAACAGCTTGGTATTCGGGAACTGGTCGGCGAACTCTTCGACCACGGCTTCGTTGTTTACCCGGTAGTTGAAGCCAGCCAGCAGGCGCTGCGCCTCTTCGCTATACAGGAAGTCCAGGTAGTCGCGAGCCAGGTCCAGATTGTCGTTACGTTCGGCGTTTTCCTCGACCACCGCCACCGGGAACTCAGCCAGGATGCTGACCGGCGGCACTACGACTTCGTAATCATCGCTGCCGTACTCGCCGCGGATGTTGTTGACCTCGGACTCGAAGCTGATCAGCACATCACCGATACCGCGCTCGATGAAACTGGTGGTAGCACCGCGGCCGCCGGTATCGAACACTTTCACGTTGCCCAGGAAGTCGCCCATGAAGGCCTGTATCTGCTCTTCATCACCGTCGAACTGCTCATCGGCAGCACCCCAGGCGGCTAAGTAAGTATAGCGCCCGTTGCCGGATGTCTTGGGATTGGGGAACACCAGCTCGACGCCCTCGGCGGCCAGGTCGTCCCAGCTCTCGATGCCCTTGGGGTTGCCCTTGCGCACCAGAAAGGCGGTGGTGGAGTAATAGGGTGAGGCGTTGTTGGCCAGCTGCTGCTGCCAGTCTTCGGCAACCAGGCCTTCATCGGCCAGCACCTGGACATCGGTAACCTGGTTGTAGGTCACTACATCGGCGCGCAGGCCCTGCAAGATGGCGCGTGCCTGGGCAGATGAACCGCCGTGGGACTGCTTGATGGTCAGAGTGTCGCCTTCGTTCTGCGCTTCCCAGTTGGCCTTGAACAGCGGATTGACCTCGGCGAACAGCTCGCGGGCAATGTCGTAGGATGAGTTGAGTAGCTCGCGATCTTCCGCCATGGACGGCGACGCCATGCCAAGCCCCAACCCGAGAGCGATGGCCAGAGCGGGAAGTGAACGACGGAAAGGCAGTGTGGATGACATGATAACCTCAGGGCTAGAAGTGAATCGATGCCCTAAGATATCAGTCACAAGGGGTATTGATCAGGTGATTTTTATACTGATATAGAATAAGGCTATTGAGGCAGCTCAGTGACAGAGCACCCTGTCCGCTCTGAAGATTCTTTGATTTGCGTAATGTGCAGCAGCGACGTCACAGTATTCTCGGAATGATCAGCCCAGAGGCTTTCGGGGCTCAAGCGATCGCTTGAGCTGGTGTCCACTAATGCTGGGTAAGGTTGCTGACGGAGGAGTAACTCACAGTCACGTTTTGCTTTTTTCAACGGTTTTTTCGCTTTGCTTAGGCAGTCCTCAATCGAGGAGGGCAGCCAGAGGGCATGTGGTCAACGATGAAAATAGCATTTTCTTTCATTTTACTGCGCGGACATTCTTGGAGCAGCTGCTGTCACTGGCCAGAATGCCGTAATGACAACCCGTTCGATGAGGTAGTCTGTGCCAAGAAAACATGTTATTTCATATGCGCTTGCGATTTTTCCGGTTCTTGCCGCTTTGCCTGCCGCCGCGCAGGATGAATGGGTCGGGCAAGTAACACCCTATATCTGGGCGATTGGCGTTAACGGGAACTTTACCCCTTTTACAGGCGCGCCGAACCTCTCGTTCAGCAGAAGCTTCTCCGAAAGCAGAGAAGATGTTGATGGGGCGTTTTTCTTGTCAGGCTTTGCCCGTAAGGATCGTTTGGTGATGCTGGCAGATGTCAGCTACTCCTCCAGTTCTCGAGAGGGTCACATCCCGCCAGGCATTTCGGCCGAGGGTGAGCTGAAGCAGCGTTCCATGACCTTGGCCGCTGGGTGGCGCGTTCTTCAAGAGAAATCCTGGGCGCTAGACGTGTTGGCCGGGGCGCGGCACTGGAACATCAAATCCAGTGTCAACGCAGGAGAGGTGTTTGGAGCTAGCGTCGAAAAAACATTTACCGACCCAATCCTGGCAATGCGAAGCAATATCCAGTTGGCGCCGCGCTGGTCAACCATCGCTTATCTTGATGTTGGCGGTTTTGGTGTGGGATCGGAGCATACCGTTCAGGCGTTACTTACCGCTAACTACCAGATAAACGATAGCTTTTTCCTGTCTGCGGGTTACCGTTGGTTGGATTTCGATTACAGGGATGACGGCACAAAGCTTGACTGGAACATGCAAGGCCCGATTCTTGGTCTCTCATGGCGGTTCTAAAGGTGGTAAGCAAGGGGTGGCTCAGTCAGCCAAATTGCCCTATATGATTCATACTATTCTCACGACTGCGATTTCAAATAGCGCCGTTCATCGTGGGCATACTGTGCTGTATTGGTGAACGCTATTGATTGGCCGTCTGGGCCGAGGTGCTTATCAGTACCCGGCTGGCAGTTCGACTGCCTTTCAATAGCGTCGCACTTATCTCTTGAGTTCAAGCTTGGGGTCAGGCTTGGGTTCAGGACTACAGCCCGATCGCCGAAGACGTGGAGCGTCGCGGGTCAGCGCCGCCATAAAAGACGTCATTATCAATCACGATGGATTGGGCGGCACCCATGGCGGGTTGCAGGCTGATGGCATGGCCGCGTTGCTCCAGCAGTTTCAGAGTGTCTGGGCTGAAACCAGCCTCAACGCGGATCTCGTCGGGCAGCCATTGGTGGTGCATGCGCGGCGCGCTGACTGCCGACTGGATGTTCATGTCGTGGTCAATCACGTTCATCAGTACCTGCAGTGTGGTGGTGATGATGCGCGAGCCGCCGGGACTGCCGGTGACTAGAAAGTTCTTGCCATCCTTTTTGACAATGGTCGGGGTCATTGATGAGAGCATTCGCTTGCCGGGCTCTACCTTGTTGGCCTCGCCGCCGATCAGACCATAAGCGTTAGGGACGCCGGGCTTAGCGGAGAAGTCATCCATCTCGTTGTTAAGCAGGAAACCGGCATCTTCTACCACGATGCCCGAGCCGTAGCTGAAGTTGATGGTGTAAGTGTTGGACACTGCCAGGCCGTTATCGTCGGCAATCGAGAAGTGGGTGGTCTCGTTGGACTCATAAGCTGCGGGGTTGCCCGCCTTGATGGTGTCGCTGGGTGTGGCCTGGTCCATAGCGATTAGGGTGCGCAGCTCGTCGGCATATTCCTTGGAGGTAATGCCGTCCAGTGGCACCTCGACGAAGTCGGTATCGCCCAGAAACTCGGAGCGGTCTGCATAGGCGCGCTTCATGGCCTCGGCCATGACATGCATGGTGTCAGCAGCGCCAAAGCCCATCTCGCCAATCGGATAGTCTTCCAGGATATTGAGCATCTGTACGATGTGGGCGCCGCCGGAGGAGGGTGGGCTCATGGCGTAGATGTCATGGCCACGATAGGTACCGTGGCTGGGTTCGCGAATCACCGGTGTGTAGCTGGCCAGATCTTCCATGGTCATCAGGCCGCCGTGCTTTTCCATCTCGGCGACAATCAGACGGGCGGTTTCACCTTCATAGAACTCGCTGGCACCATGCTCAGCAATGCGCTTGAGAGTGGCGGCCAGTGCCGGTTGGCGAAAGATCTCACCCACTTCGTAGGACGAGCCGTCTTCTTTGAAGAAGGTCGCCATGCTGGCGTCCCAGGGCTCAAAGCGTTCGCGGGAATCGTCAAGGCCTTTGACGAAGCGCGGCGGCACCGCAAAACCATCTTCGGCCAGCCGTATGGCCGGGGCCAGCGCTTCAGCCAGACTCAGGGTGCCGTACTCTTCCAGTGCCAAGGCGAGTCCGGCGACCGTGCCTGGTACGCCAGCCGCTAAGTGGGTATAGCGTGAGCGCTCGGTGACAGCATTGCCGTCTTCATCCTGGAACATGGTTTCAGTGGCCGAGGCGGGAGCCGTTTCGCGATAGTCGATGGCGATGACCTCGGCGCTGCTTTCATCAGAAATCAGCATGAAGCCGCCGCCGCCAATATTGCCTGAGCGTGGCTGGGTCACCGCCAGCGCAAAGCCGGCCGTAACGGCAGCGTCTACGGCATTACCGCCTTTGGCCAGTACGTCGCGGGACACTTCAGACGCCAGGAAATGACTGGTGGACACCATGCCGTGGGTGCTTTCTTGCGGATGAAAGCGCTCGCCTTCGAGGATCGCCTGCTGTGCCATTATCGGTGAGGAGAGCAGCAGGGCGCTTGCCAGCAGGCCAGTGGTCAGGCCGGTGGCTAGCCCTGAAGATAGCCCCCTGCGGAAGCGGGCGGTAAACAGAAACTGGGCCATGAACTTGTCCTTTTTATCAGCGGTTTTGTCTTTGAAGTATGGGCTGTGATGACTAAGGTGTCACTGTCGTTACTATCCGGCGGTTGGGTGGTGTTAAGCAAGTTTCACCAGCAACGTCCGTGAGCTGTTAAAATACCCGTTTTTGGCTCAGTGACTGACAGGAAATGCCCCGCCATGACCGATTCACGCCCCGACTTCCGCCTTGCGCCTTCCATCCTTTCGGCCAATTTTGCCCGCCTGGGTGAGGAGGTGGACGATGTGCTCGCCTCAGGGGCGGATATCGTCCACTTCGATGTGATGGACAATCACTATGTGCCGAACCTGACCATTGGCCCCATGGTCTGTGAGGCGCTACGCAAGCACGGCGTTACCGCGCCAATCGATGTGCATCTGATGGTGCGCCCGGTGGATCAACTGATTGGCGACTTCATCGATGCCGGGGCCAGTTATGTCACCTTCCATCCGGAAGCCTCGAACCATATCGACCGCTCGCTGCAACTGATCCGCGACGGCGGCTGTCAGGCTGGGCTGGTGTTCAATCCGGCTACGCCGCTGTCGTACCTGGACTACGTGATGGACAAGGTCGACATGATTCTGCTGATGAGCGTCAATCCCGGCTTTGGCGGACAGTCGTTCCTTCCTTCAACGCTAGACAAGCTGCGCGAGGTGCGCCGGCGAATTGCCGCCAGCGGGCGAGACATTCGCCTAGAAATCGATGGTGGCGTGAAGGTGGACAATATCGCCGAGATCGCCGCTGCTGGGGCCGACACCTTCGTTGCTGGCTCGGCGGTATTCAAGGCGCGCAATGAGGCCGACGCCAACCGTTACGATAGTGTGATCCGTGACTTTCATAAGCAACTGGCCACGCTATCTTGAGTGAGCCGGTGGCGTCTGTGTGGCATCTCTACTTGATTGAGACGGCATCGGGTGCGCTGTACACCGGTATCACCACCGATGTACAGCGACGCCTGGGCGAACATGGCACCGGTCGTGGTGCCAAGGCGCTGCGAGGAAAAGGGCCGCTTGTGCTGGTGCACCATGAGGAGGTGGGTACGCGTAGTGAGGCGCTCAAGCTGGAGGCCGCGGTTAAGTGCTTGCCCGCGGCTGGTAAGCGCAAGTGGCTGATCAGCCGTAGCGTTGCGCCTGTTTGAGCTTTACCTCAGTGCAGCTTGAGTCGTGGTTTAAGATAGCGGTTCAAGCGATCCACAATGATGATCAGCCCTGTTCTGATGGTGCCGAAAATGGCACGCTGGTGCATGCGATACAGCGAGGCATAGAAGAAGCGTGCCAGGTGGCCTTCTATAAACAGGCTGCGTGTTGATTTGCCGCGCATCAAGTTGCCGATGGCATCAAAGTGGGCCAGGGAAATCAGCGAGCCGTGGTCGCGGAAGGTGAATGATTTCATCGGCTTGCCTGCCATCCTGGCGCGCAGGTTTGAGTACAGTCGGCTGGCTTGTTGGTGAGCGGCCTGGGCCCGAGGAGGAACGCTTCCACCTTCGCCCTGTGGGCAGCTGGCACAGTCGCCAAGAACAAAGATGTTTTCATCATCAATGCTTTGCAGTGTGTCGTGAACCTTTATGCGGTTGTTGTGCTCAACACTCAGCCCCAGTTTGGACAGGAAGTCTGGGGCCTTGATACCAGCAGACCATACAGCTAAATCGACCTCCAGCTCTTCGCCGTCCGCGGTCACAATGGCGTCTTTCTTGACTTCAGTCACCCGGGTATTGAGGTGGATGGTGACGCCCAGGCTCTCAAGCTCCTTGCCCACGGCATTGCCGATTCTTTCAGGCAGCATGCCCAGCAAGGCGGGTGACGCTTCGATCAGGTGGACTTTGAGCTGGTCGCTTTCCAGCTGGGTGAAGCCGTAGCTATGCAGCATACCGGTGGCCTCATACAGCTCGGCGGCCAGCTCGATGCCTGTGGCACCGGCACCAATGATACCAACCGTCAGTGTTGAGTCGGGCGCGGGTTCTGACGCCTGATAGCGCAGGAAGGTATTCAGCATATCCTTGCGGAAGCCTTCTGCCTGCTGCGGGCTATCTAGGAAGTGGCAAAATTGCGTGGCGCCCGGTGTGCCGAAGTCATTGCTGACGCTGCCAATGGCTAGTACCAGATAGTCGTAGTGCAGAGTGCGAGAAGGTAGGATTTCTTCGTCGCCGTCCATTATTGGGGCCAGGCTGAGGCTTTTCGCTTCGCGGTCCAGGTTGCATAGGGTGCCGCGTTGGAAGCTGTAGCCGTTGCTGAGGGCGTGCCCCTGATAGGAGACTTCATTAACTCCTGAGTCCAGCACACCGGTTGCCACTTCGTGCAGCAGGGGCTTCCAGATATGGGTCGCGTTGCGATCTACCAGTACAATGCTGGCCTGTTTGCGCCGCCCGAGTCGCCGCCCCAGCTTGGTGACCAGCTCCAGGCCGCCGGCACCGCCACCGACGACGACGATTGTTGGTTTTTTCACGAGCTCTTCCTCATTATTGAAAGTGACTGGCATAGTCGAAAGCTGGTTCCTAGCCTATCATTGGGCATACTTCATATGCCCACTACCTATCTATCTATAGAGCACCGCTGATGCATCCACTGCTTGATAACGTGCAACTGGTCGCCTTCGACCTCGACGGCACTCTGATGGACTCTTTACCGGATATGGCTGTTGCGGTTGACGCCGCCATGCGCCAGCTAGGGCTACCGGCGCCTGGTATGGTGAGGGTGCGCCATTGGGTAGGTAACGGTGCTCGGGTGCTGATGCAGCGCGCCCTGGTAGACACAGCTGGTCAAGCCGTCAGTGAAGCACGGCTGGATGAAGCGCACGCCGCCTTTCTTGATCACTATGCCCGCGCGCCCTGTAAGCTAACGCGCCTTTATCCCGGCGCCCGGGAGGCGCTGGATGGCTTACGCGCGGCAGGTCTTACGCTAGTGCTGATCACCAACAAGCCCGAAGCCTTCATTGCTCCCTTGCTTGAGCATTTTGCTCTGCAGCACCACTTTGCGCTCTGCCTGGGTGGCGATAGCCTGGCAGAGCGCAAGCCTGACCCCATGCCACTGCTGCATGCGGCAGAGTTTTTTTCAGTAGCTCCGACGCGCTGCGTAATGGTTGGTGATTCCCGTCATGACGTAATGGCAGGTAAAGCGGCTGGCTTTCGTACTCTGGCGGTGCCTTACGGGTATAATCATGGCGAGCCAGTAGGGTTGAGCCAACCAGATGGCATGCTTGAATCGCTGGCACAACTCGTTTAGCGTTCTTTACAGCAAGCTATTGGGCGACGTTGTTCAATAGCCAATTGTCATGAACGTCTGTGGCAGACCTTACCCGGTGAAGGATACCTCATGATGCAAGCACTGCTGCTTTGCCTTACTCCAGCCCGCTCCACGCTGTGTCTCCGTCATGGTGGCTGGCGATGGTGATGCCCGTGTCCGGCAGGCTGCCGGTGTGTGACATTTCCATCGACTCTATTCTAGTAAAGCGACTAGTGCATCATGATGACATTTGAACGTTTTCAGCAGTTGGCCGAGGCCGGCTACAACCGGATCCCCGTGACACGCGATGTCCTGGCGGATCTCGACACCCCGCTATCAACCTACCTGAAACTGGCCGATGCGCCCTGGACCTTTCTGCTTGAGTCGGTGCAAGGCGGTGAGAAGTGGGGGCGCTACTCGATCATCGGGCTGCCGTGCCGTGAGCGTATTGAGGTACACGGTTTTGAGGTGCGCCACTATATCGATGACGAGGTGGTGGGCGCCGCAAGCGTTGACGACCCGCTGAGCTGGATTGAAGACTTCCAGGCCCGCTTCAAGGTGCCAAAGCTTGATGATCAGCCGCGTTTCGATGGCGGTCTGGTGGGGTATTTTGGCTACGACACCATTCGTTATATCGAGCCGCGACTGCGTGACTCCGATGCACAGGCTAAGCCCGATCCCATCGGCGTGCCGGATATCCTGTTGATGGTGTGCGACGAGCTGGTGGTGTTCGATAACCTGTCGGGTCGGTTAACGCTTTGGACGCATGCAGATCCTGCCGACGAAGCGGCGTTCGATCGCTCGGTTCAGCGTCTCGAGCGCCTGGAGTCACGCCTGCGCAGCGCGACCATCAACGCGAGTAGTTCTGGCGGCGGAGGGGCTGGCGTGGAAGAGGGCGATTTCACGTCAGGCTTTACCGAAGATGGCTTCAAGTCTGCCGTGGAGACCATCAAGGAATATGTGTTGGCCGGTGATGTGATGCAGTGCGTACCGTCCCAGCGCATGTCGATTCCCTACCAGGCGCCGCCACTGGATCTTTATCGGGCGCTGCGCAGCCTCAACCCCTCGCCTTACATGTTTTTCCTTAATCTTGGCGACCACCAGGTGGCCGGTTCGTCGCCGGAGATCTTGACACGCCTTGAGGACGGTGAGGTGACCCTGAGGCCGATCGCTGGTACCCGGGTGCGCGGGCGTAACGAACAGGAAGACCAGGCGCTGGAAGCTGAGCTGCTGGCTGATCCCAAGGAAGTCGCCGAGCACTTGATGCTGATCGATCTGGGGCGTAATGACCTGGGTCGCATTTGCGAAACGGGCTCGGTGGGCGTCACTGAGAAGATGGTTGTAGAGCGTTATTCTCACGTCATGCATATCGTTTCCAATGTCACTGGGAAGCTCAAGCCCGGGCTGACGGCCATGGATGCGCTGCGTGCTACTTTTCCGGCGGGTACCGTTTCCGGTGCGCCTAAGGTTCGCGCTCTCGAAATTATCGATGAGTTGGAGCCCGTCAAGCGAGGCGTCTACTCGGGTGCCGTGGGCTATCTGTCCTGGCACGGCAATCTGGACACTGCTATCGCCATCCGTACCGCAGTGATCAAAGACGGCCAGCTGCATGTGCAAGCCGGGGCAGGCATCGTCGCCGACTCGGTGCCGCAGCTTGAGTGGCAGGAAACCCTGAATAAAGGCCGTGCGGTGTTCCGTGCTGTCGCCATGGCTGAGCGCGGATTGGATAATCTCGAGCCATAGAAACTGCTCCCTGCCCAGGCTTGCTGGTTGCAGGCAGATATCAGGGTCAAACATCAGTCTAAAGTCGGAAGTGTCTCGGCACTGCCATAAATAAAAACAGGGGGTTAGTGTGAGCACGGTGCTGATGATCGATAACTACGACAGTTTCACCTACAACGTGGTGCAGTATCTGGGTGAGCTGGGCGCTGAGGTGATTACCTATCGCAACGACGCCATCAGCCTTGCTGATATCGAGACGCTGGCGCCGAGTCATCTGGTGATCTCGCCTGGCCCTTGCACACCCAATGAGGCGGGTATTTCCCTGGATGCCATCCGTCACTTTGCTGGACGTCTGCCGATTCTTGGTATCTGTCTTGGTCATCAGGCCATTGGCCAGGTATACGGTGGCCAGGTGGTGCGCGCGCCTCAGGTGATGCACGGCAAGAGCTCGGCAATTCGTCATCAGGGTCAGGGCGTGTTTGAAGGCCTCGACGACCCGCTATCGGGGACGCGCTACCATTCTCTGGTGGTGGCGCAGGACAGCCTACCCGAGTGCCTGGAGGTGACTGCCTGGACCGATGATGACGATGTCACGCCGGGCTTGATCATGGGCCTGCGCCATCGGGAACTGGATATTGAAGGCGTGCAGTTCCATCCCGAATCTATTCTTTC
>NZ_JBQDJZ010000057.1:0-17777 GCF_052095765.1 Halomonas sp. | reverse complement strand
AGAACCGCTCGCACGGTTCGGAGGGCGGGGAGGCAAAGCCTTCCCGACCCCTATCGAAAACCGGTGCATGTCGTTAGACAGCGATGGCGGCGCAGGCGCTTGGGTGAAGGCATGAAGTTCAGGCAGGCTGGTTTCTTGGGCATAGAGGAGGTCTTGAATGCTGCGTTTTTTGCACACGGCTGATTGGCAGATTGGCCGTCAGTATTCGCGCTTTGCGGCCGAGGATGCGGCGATGCTGGCGGATGCGCGCTATGTGGCGGTGGAGCGCCTGGCGCGGCTGGCCGCTGAGGAGCAGGTGGGTGCGGTACTGGTGGCGGGTGATATTTTCGATGCTCAGACGCTCAGTGATCGCACTCTGCATCGCACCTTTCAGGCCATGAGTGCCTATACCGGCCCTTGGGTCATGCTGCCGGGCAACCATGATGCTGCGTTGGCGGAGAGTATCTGGAGCCGTGCTGAGCGTATTGGGGCTATGCCGGACAATGTCCATCTACTCATTACACCTGAGGTGTGCGTGCTGGACGACACGGGTATGGCCATCCTGCCGGCACCACTGACCCAGCGCCAGACCCATGACGATCTCACTGCCTGGTTTGATAGCGTCGATACCAAGGAAGGGCTGGTACGTATCGGTCTGGCCCACGGAAGCGTGGAGGGCCAGCTGCCCGAGTCGGCCGACTCGCCCAACCCCATCGCCGCCGACCGCGCCAGTCGTGCGAGCCTTGACTACCTGGCGCTGGGCGACTGGCATGGCCTCAAGCAGATTGATGCGCGCACCTGGTACAGTGGTACGCCGGAGCAGGAACGTTTCAAGGACAACGGTGCCGGTCAGGCGCTGCTGGTCGAGATTGATCACCCCGGGGCCGAGCCGCGGGTAATACCCCGAGCCATCGGCCAGCATAGCTGGTATCAGTGGCGGCGCAGCTTGGCGGTAGCGTCTGATCTTGATGCGCTGCTTGATGAGCTTGGGGCGTTGCCAGCCATGTCGGTGGTCGACCTCACCTTGAGCGGCGAGCTGGACCTTGCCGGTCAGCAGCGCCTTGAGCAGGCGCTGGGTGCTGCCGCCGGGCGCCATCGCAGCCTGCAGGTGCATCTGGCCGAGCTGGCACTGGTGCCAACGGCGGAAGATATCGCCACGCTTCGCGCCGACGGCTACGTGGGCCATGTGATCAGCGAGTTACAGCAGCGTCAGGAAGGTGACGATGCACAGGCTGACACCGCCCGCCAAGCGTTGGGCATACTGGCTGGTCTACTGCGTGACCAACGGCCAGTGTCCGGTGCAGCGGAGGAGCAGTCATGAAGCTGACACGTGTTCGTGTTGAATATTTCCAACAGTTTCGCACCCCGCTGGAAATCAACGACCTTGATGCCGGCATCAACCTGTTTGTTGGCCCCAATGAGTCCGGCAAGAGCACCTTGGTACGTGCCATCCGCGCGGCATTTTTCGAGCGTTATAAGACCGGCACCCTTGTTGACCTGCAGCCCTGGGGCGACTCCTCGGCGGCACCGGAGGTGTTGCTGGAATTTGACTGGCAGGGCAGTCGCTGGACGCTGAATAAGCGCTTCCTGCATCGCCAGCGCAGCGATCTCACCAGCGGCGGTGAGCATTATAGCGGCGATGAGGCTGACGACCGTTTGGCCGAGCTCTTGGGTTACGACATTCCTGGCCGTGGCGCCAGCAAGGCCGAGCATTGGGGTATTCCTGGCCTGCTATGGGTGGAGCAGGGCGCCGTTCAGGAAATGCACGAGTCGGTGGGCTACGCTGGCGAGCACCTGCAGTCGGCGCTTAGTCAGACTTTCAGCCAAAACCAGAACCAGAACCAAAACGTTGATCAAGCCCTGGGCGACGCCATGGGCAGTATCGCTAGCAGCGGTGGTGATGTGTTGATCGCCCAGGTAGAGCGCGAGCGTAGCAAGTTGCTCACCGGCACCGGCAAGCCCACCGGCGAGCTGCGTGACGCTCAGCACCAGTGTGAAACCCATGCCGCCGAGCTAGCCAGGCTTGACGGGCAGGTCGATCAGTACCATGAGCGCGTTGATCGCTTGGGCGAACTGCAGCATCTACAGAAAGACATTGATGCGGCGCGACCCTGGGAAGAACAGCAGGAAAAAGCCAAGCTCGGCCGGCAGCAGCTGGATGAAGTGCACAAGCTGCAGGAGCTCCAGTTGCAGCAGCATCGCGAGCTGGAAACCTGCCAGCGCAACCAGCAGATATACCGTCAGCAGCTGCAGGATTTTGAAAACCAGGCCCGCCAGCTTGAAAAACGCCACCAAGACCGCCAGCAGGCCCAGCAGCAGCTGGCGCAGCACGAGACTCGCAGTGCCCCGGCAAAGCGGCGGGTACAGGAAGCCAATGCGGCCTATGAGAAGGCGGAGCAGCTGCTCAAGGCTTCCCGCAATCTAGCCCGTCGCCAGTCGCTGGAGCAGGATTGCGCCCGTCTGGCGAAAGACATTGGCCAGTTGGCAGACAGTCTTGAGAAAGCCCGCGAGCTGACTGCGTCCCGGCAGTATCTGGCTGAGCAACACCAAGCCTGCCGGGTGGACGAGAAAAGTCTGGCACGGCTTAAATGGCTGGAGGTAGAGCTCAGCAAGCTGACCATTCAGCAGCAGGCGCTGGCTACCCGGCTGGGCTATTTGCTGGAAGAGGGCCAGCAGCTGATGCTTGATGATCGGCCGTTGAGTGGATCAGGTGAGGCATTGCTGTTGGAGCCCGGCGAGATTCGGATTCCTGGCATCGGTGCTCTGACCATCAAGCCCGGTGGCACCGATGTTGCCGAGCTGCACCGTGATCAGCAGCGCCTTACTGCTGAGCGTGATGACTTGCTGCAGCGGCTGGGCGTCAGCGATCTGGCCAGTGCCGAGACGCAAGCCAGTCGTGCCACACAGCTCGAACAGCAGGTACAACAGCACAAGGCGCAGCTGGAAGGGTTGGCACCTGGCGGAGTAGAGGCGCTGGAAAGCCAGCATCACCTGGCCGAGCAGCGCCGCGAAGCGCTGGCCGCTGAGCTCGATCAGCTGCCAGCAGCACGGGAAGGCATGAATCTGCCTGATGAGGCTCAGGCCCAGGTCGCTCTGGAAAATGCTGCACAGCAACTTAAAGCTGCTGAGCACGCGGCAGCGCAGCATGCCAGTGCGTTGAGCCTGGCCCGACAGGCACTGGCGAGTGCTACCGCTGAGTGGCAGCGCCTGCAGGATGACATCAGCGCGCCGGACCGCAAGCAGCGCAAGGAACAGGCCAGCAATACGTTGACGGATCTCAATGCCGAGGCCCAGCGGCTGGAAACCTCGCTGAAACAGCGTCAGCATGCCATTGATGCTGCCAATCCCGAGGTGCTGGAGCAGGACGTGAAGCGCTTTACTCGGGCCGCCGAGTCCATGCAGCAGCAGGCCGCAGCGCGCGCTACTGAGATCAATGATCTGCAGGTGCGGCTGGACACGCTGGGTGCCCAGGGGCTAGAGGAAGCACGCGAAAACACCCGCCAAGAACACCAGCGTCAGCAGCGCCGCCATGCTGAGCTGAGGCGTCGTGCCGACGCGCTGAGCCTGTTGCTTGATCTGCTGAAGGCCGAGCGCCAGGCGGTCACCCGCCGTTTGCAGGCGCCGCTGCAAAAGCACCTCAATCGCTACCTGAGGCTGCTATTTCCTGGCGCCGAGCTTAGTGTGGATGATGATCTGAGGCCCAACACCCTGATTCGTCAAGGTGGCAGTCAGCCGCAGCGGGACGATCTGGACGCGCTAAGTTTCGGCGCTCGCGAGCAGATGGGCCTGATCACTCGTCTGGCCTACGCTGATCTGTTGCAGGAAGCGGGGCGGCCTACTCTGATCATCCTTGATGATGCGCTGGTCCACTGCGACCAGGTGCGCCGTGAGCAGATGAAGCGCATTCTGTTCGATGCCGCCCAGCGCCATCAGATCTTGTTGTTCAGCTGTCATCCGGAAAACTGGCAGGATCTGGGCGCGGTACCCCGGGACATGCATTCGCTCAAAATGACCAGTGACGCAACCGGCTGATGCGGTTCAGCGGCCGTGTTTCGCTATTCGCTATTCGCTGTCGTTAGGGCGCGTGGTCAGTCTGGCTGGCGTTGGGCGTTCGGCGACATCGAGAGTGACATCCAGGCGCTCGCCTCCGCGCACGATACTGATTGGAATCTGGGTGCCTGGTTTGACGGCGGCGATGTCGGTCATGGTGCGGTTGGGGTCGATTGTTGACCGGCCATTGATTTCTAACACGATATCACCGGGCATCAGCCCGGCCTGGTCGGCCGGGCCGCCGGGGGCAACGCCGGCGATGATGACACCAGCAAGGGATTCCAGGCCAAATGAACTGGCCAGTTCCGGGTAGAGCTCCTGGGCTTCAATGCCCAGCCAGCCGCGAATGACCCGGCCTTGGGTGACGATTTCTTCCAGGATACTGCGCGCCAGGTTGGTGGGAATGGCGAAGCCGATGCCCTGCGAGCCGCCGCTACGCGAAAAAATGGCCGTATTAATGCCCACCAGGTTACCTTCAGGGTTGATCAGTGCACCGCCTGAGTTGCCGGGGTTGATGGCCGCATCAGTCTGGATGAAGTCCTCATAGGCGGTCAGGCCCAAGTGGTTTCGTCCGGTGGCGCTGATGATGCCCATGGTGACGGTCTGGCCAAAGCCGAATGGGTTGCCAATCGCCAACGAAATGTCGCCCACGGCGCTTTGCGAGGAATCTGTCAGCTCAATCACTGGCAGGTTATCAAGATCAATGCGCAGCACCGCCAGGTCGCTTTCCGGATCGGTGCCAATGACTTCTGCTAGGGTTTCACGGCCGTCGCGCAGGGCGACCTGAATCTGATCGGCATCGTTGACCACATGGTGGTTGGTCAGCACGTAGCCGTCTTCGCTGACAATGACGCCAGACCCCAGGCTGGAAAGCATGCGTTGGCGCCCAGGTGGGTCTTCGCCATAAAACTGCTCAAAGAAAGGGTCTGACAGCATGGGGTGCGACTTGCGTTCGACCTCCCGTGATGAGTAGACATTGACCACCGCCGGGGCGGCTTTTTCTACCGCTGCGGCATAGCTGACGGGACCCTGGTTGCGATCGATCGGCGGCGCTTGATGCAGCTCGAGCGCGGGGCGGGATGTCACCTCCTTGCTCAGCGTGTCGGCGGCCTGCTGTGCTGGGTCGCTTATTCTGGGAGGCGTCACCTGTATTTGGGGTTGTGGCTCAGGGGCTTGACGTCCAAGCAGGGCAGGGAAGGTGTTGAGCAATACCACGGCAATCAGCAGGCCGATAAGGACGGGCAACAGGTAAGAGAGGGCGCGTTGCATTCGCGGTATTCCTTGTTACTGCGGGTTGGGTAACGCAGCTTAGCCAGGCGTGTTCTGGCCAGGCGTATGCGCTGTGCCCGAAAGGGGCGGGTAGAATGCCGCTAGTAATTGGCGCTGACCTATTGCGCCAAGTGTAACATTTTCATCTCTGATTGCGTCTGGAGGCATGATGATCAGCTGTGAGGAATTAGTGGCCGCTTGCAACCGACGGCTCAGCCCTGAGCGCTTTCAGGACTACACCCTAAACGGTCTTCAGGTTGAAGGCCGTCAGCGGGTGAGCCGTGTGATGAGCGGGGTGACCGCCTGTCAGGAGTTGCTGGATGAGGCGGTCGCCTGGAAGGCGGACCTAGTGCTGGTGCACCACGGGTATTTCTGGAAAAACGAGCCGGTGGCGGTCACTGGCATGAAGCGCCGGCGGCTGGCTACTTTGCTGAACCATGATATCGGTCTGTTGGCCTATCACTTGCCGCTGGATGCGCATCCTGAGCTGGGTAATAACGTCCTGCTTGGCCAGCACCTGGGCTTTGAGGTGGCGGGCTGCCTGGATGACGACACGGGGCTTGGGCTGCTTTGGCACGGAGAGTTGTCTACGCCAATGTTGCCAGGAGACCTGGCGACGCTGGTAAGTGAGCGTATGCAGCGTACACCACTGCTGATTGAGGCGCCCCAGGGCCATGAGGTTCGGCGTATTGCCTGGTGTACGGGCGGCGCTCAGGACATGATCACTGCTGCCGCCGAGGCGGGCATGGATGCGTTCATTTCCGGCGAAATTTCTGAGCGTACTACCCACCTGGCCCGCGAGCTGGGGATTCATTACCTGGCTGCAGGTCACCATGCGACCGAGCGTTTTGGCGCCCGTGCGCTGGGGCAGTGGTTAGGCAAGGAGTTTGGCGTTGAACACCGGTTTGTGGATATCGATAATCCGGCCTGAGCCGTTATCAAGCCACTATCTCAGTCTGCCTATGTCTGCGACAGGCCGTCCCTGTGGCTGACCATCACTGCCTTGGCGGGCAGTGATGGTTGCTCAGCTAATTCGGCTATTGATGCGCTGCTGACCTGAGAAGAACTCAGGATCAGTGGCTGGCAGGTTGTTGGGTGTTTTCGGCAGGCTGCTGCTTGAGCCCGAAGTCTTCCGACAGGGTGCCGCTGTTGCCTTCGGCGTAGTCGCGTGGCCTGTACAGTTCGGCTTTTTTGCTGCGGGTTTCCGCGGCTGTCGCCAAGTCGGCTGGCGGCTCCATGCCCAGGCAGGTGCCAGCATCATTGACTTCCTGCAACAAGGCTTGGCTGTCCTGGTTGAGCTTCTGAGCCATGCTGGCCAGGCGCTCGACGTGGCCACCCAGGCCTGAGCGCACTTCGTTGAGCTGGCGTTCCTTTTCGGCAAGACGCTGGCGCAACAGCTGGGACTGGCGAGCGCCGGAGCCGAGCAGGTGATATCCCAAGGCACCGATGCCGCTGCCAGCAACGAGGCAGGCGATGATCAGCACAAGATTGATGTTGCTTGCTTCCACGATTTACTCCTGAGGTGCGGTCGCAGTGCCCACGGGGGCAGTCGGCGAACTCTGGTCAGTCGACTATATCCGACCGGCTATTATAGTGCCGACCCTGGCAGCAGGGTCAACGCCGAATGAACGATGCGAAGGGCGGGCAGGGAGCGTATGATATGTGCTTTTTGAAGCAATGAGCAGGGTCGGCTTTAATGAATAATAGTGTGAGCTCGGAGGCTTCGGCGATACATCGCCCTTTGACACCTCGTCAGCGTTTCGAGGCAGATCTGGCACGGGATGGTTTTGTGCATGATGCCGCTCAGGCGAATGCGGTTGATCACCTCCAGCGACTGTATGACGAGTTGCTCGCCGCGCCACATGAAAAGAAAAAGGCGAGCGCGCCTTTGCGGCCGGTGAGGTCGCTGATGCGCAGTTTTCTGGGTCAGCGTCAACACAGTGAGGCGGCTGAAGAGTCGCGGCTGCCAGCGATTTCGGGGCTGTACTTCTGGGGTGGCGTAGGGCGCGGCAAAACCTATCTGATGGACTGCTTTTATGAGTCGTTGCCGTTCGAAGACAAGATGCGCACCCACTTTCACCGTTTCATGCAGCGCGTCCATCTTGAGCTTGAAAACGTCAAGGGCCAGCACAACCCACTGCAGCTGGTGGCACAGCGCTTTGCCGAGGAAGCTCGGGTCATCTGTTTTGATGAGTTTTTCGTCAGTGATATTACCGATGCGATGATTCTGGCCAATCTGCTGGAGGCGCTGTTTGCTCGGGATGTGGTGCTAGTGGCGACTTCGAATATCGAACCGGCCGACCTTTATCGTGATGGTTTGCAGCGCACGAGCTTCTTGCCAGCCATTGCGCTGCTTGAGAGCCACTGTGAGGTGGTGAACGTTGACTCCGGCGTGGACTATCGGTTGAGGGCGCTTGAGCGGGCGAGGATCTTCTATTCGCCGCTGGATGAGTCCGCAGAACGCGAAATGGCGCGCAGCTTTCAGGAAGTAGCCGGTACAACAGGTCAGCGGGAAGCGGAGCTCGAGATCAACCACCGCAAGATGCACGCGCGTCGGCTGAGTGATGATGTGGTGTGGTTTGAGTTCAGAGAGCTGTGTGACGGGCCGCGCAGCCAGAATGACTACATTGAGCTGGCTCGCCGCTTCAACAGTGTGCTGGTCTCGAATGTGCCGCGCATGAGGGCCGGTCACGACGATCAGGCCAGGCGCTTTATTGACCTGGTGGATGAGTTCTATGATCGGGGAGTCAAGCTGCTGATGTCTGCGGAGGTTCCGGTCGACCAGCTGTATGCCGATGGGCGGCTGGAGTTCGAGTTTCAGCGTACGTTGTCACGGCTGCTGGAAATGCAGTCGCACAGCTACCTGTCGCAGCCGCATAGACCCTGATGCGCCGGATGCCAGGGAAGTGTCTGGTGATAGGTGATATGTCATTGCTCAAGGCCGGGCGTTAATGTAGAATGCGCGCTCGCTGTACCGTTGCCGTGACTGACGTTGTTAGTTTTCACTGGCAACCAAGAAAAATAGGGATGGTCCCGCCATTTACGGCGTAAGGACCCAATGCATTATTTCTGGTGATTCACACATGAAGACGTTTACTGCAAAACCGCAGTCCGTCCAGCGCGACTGGTACATCGTCGATGCTGCTGACAAGACGCTCGGTCGCCTGGCGACTGAAATTGCCCGCCGCCTGCGTGGCAAGCACAAGCCGGAATATACTCCGCACGTTGACACTGGCGATTACATCGTCGTGATCAATGCCGAGAAGGTTAAAGTTACTGGCAACAAAACCAGCGACAAGATGTATTACCGCCACACCGGTTATCCGGGTGGTCTGCGCTCCATGAGCTTTGAGCAGCTGATCGATCACGCCCCAGAGCGCGTTATCGAGACTGCGGTCAAAGGCATGCTCCCCAAGGGGCCGCTGGGTCGCGCCATGCATTCCAAGCTGAAGGTGTACGCTGGCAGCGAACACCCGCATACCGCCCAGCAGCCACAAGCACTGAACATCTGAGGGAGTCTTCGCCATGTCACAACAGTATTACGGTACCGGACGCCGCAAGACTTCTACTGCGCGCGTCTTTCTGAAGCCGGGTTCCGGCAAGATCATTGTCAATAATCGTGAGCTTAACGATTACTTTGGCCGCGTTACCGGTCGGATGGTGGTGCGTCAGCCCCTCGAACTGACTGAAACGTTGGAGCAGTTTGATGTGTATGCCACTGTCAAAGGTGGAGGCGGCTCCGCCCAGGCGGGCGCTATCCGCCATGGCATCACGCGTGCACTGATGGTGTACAATGAGGACTATCGTGCGCCGCTGCGTGAAGCGGGTTACGTCACTCGTGATGCGCGTGCGGTTGAGCGTAAGAAAGTTGGTCTGCGCAAAGCACGTCGCCGCCCACAGTTCTCCAAGCGTTAAGTACCCGTTACGCCACGCTTTGGAAAAACGCCTGGGTCTTGGACCTGGGCGTTTTTTTGTTAAAGCGTGTCATGGAACAAGGATTTAGTCGTAATGGGCTGACTTCACCTTGTGCCAGGCGGCGCGTTTTTTTACCATACATGGCATTTGAAAATCCGTGATCGTGAGCAGCCGGACGTTTGTGATCAATAACGGGTAAGCTGATGGGAGAAACCTGAAGATGGCAGATAACGGCGTGAACAAAGGCCGACGCCGCTTCCTCGTTGGGGCCACTACCGTAGTAGGTGCGGTAGGTGCCGTGGGGATAGCGGTACCCTTTGTAGCCTCTTGGCAGCCTAGTGCTAGGGCAAGAGCAGCGGGAGCCTCCGTCAAGGCGGATGTCTCCAAACTGGAGCCGGGACAGCGCATGACCGTGGAGTGGCGTGGCCAGCCTGTCTGGGTGTTGAACCGCTCAACGGAAATGATTGAGCGCACTGAGGCACTGACTGGCAACTTGTTGGCTGATCCGGATTCGGAGGTGCCACAGCAGCCGACCTATATTTCGGGTCCGATGCGTTCGATTAGGCCTGAGTTAGGTGTGATCATCGGTATTTGTACCCACTTGGGCTGCTCGCCGCTGTTCAAGCCTGAGCCTAATGCGACAGACGTGGGAGCCAGTGATTGGCCTGGTGGTTTTTTCTGCCCCTGCCATGGCTCGCGTTTTGATCTGGCTGGAAGAGTGTTTGTCAACGTACCGGCGCCAACCAATCTGGTCATCCCGCCGTATCGTTACGAAAGCGATGCTGTCATCGTGATCGGTGAAGACGAGGAGGCTGCTTGATGGCTAATCCCAATAAGGACAAGGCGGAGCGTGGTCTGATGCGCTGGGTCGATGACCGCTTCCCGGCTACCCAGATGTGGAACGACCATCTGGCGAAGTATTACGCACCTAAGAACTTCAACTTTTGGTATTTCTTTGGTTCGCTGGCGCTGCTGATGCTGGTCAACCAGATACTGACTGGTGTTTGGCTCACCATGAGCTTCAACCCTTCCGCTGAAGGGGCATTCAACTCTGTTGAATACATCATGCGCGATGTGGAGTGGGGCTGGCTGATCCGCTACATGCACACCACAGGCGCCTCTGGCTTCTTTATCGTGGTTTACCTGCACATGTTCCGCGGCATGCTGTATGGCTCCTACAAGGCGCCACGCGAGCTAGTGTGGATCTTCGGGATGGCAATCTATCTAGCGCTGATGGCGGAAGCCTTCATGGGCTACCTGCTGCCTTGGGGTCAGATGTCCTACTGGGGTGCTCAGGTTATCATTTCGCTGTTCTCGGCGATTCCTGGCATTGGCCCTGATCTTGCTCAGTGGGTGCGTGGTGACTTCCTGATTTCAGGTATCACCCTGAACCGCTTCTTCGCCCTGCATGTCGTGGCCTTGCCTATCGTGATTCTGGCTCTGGTGGTGCTGCACATCATTGCGCTGCATGAAGTCGGCTCCAACAACCCTGATGGCATTGATATCAAGAAGAAAAAGGACGAAACCGGCAAGCCGTTGGACGGCATTCCGTTCCATCCTTACTACACAGTTAAGGATATCGTGGGTGTTGCGGTCTTCCTGTTTGTTTTCAGTGTGGTGATCTTCTACTTCCCTGAGGGCGGTGGGTATTTCATCGAGAAGCCGAACTTTGAACCGGCCAACTCCATGAAGACGCCAGACCATATTGCCCCGGTATGGTACTTCACACCTTTCTACGCGATCTTGCGCGCGATAACGTTCTCGGTGTTTGGCCTGGATGCCAAGTTCCTTGGCGTGGTCTTCATGGGCGCGGCCATTGCGGTGCTGTTTGTGCTGCCTTGGCTGGACCGTAGCCCAGTGAACTCCATGCGCTACAAGGGCTGGATGTCCAAGGTGATGCTGCTGCTGTTTGCTGTTAGCTTCGTCATTCTTGGTGTGCTGGGTGTGTTGCCGGTAAGCGCAGGCCGGACCGTTCTGGCCCAGGTGTGTACCGTCATCTATTTCGCCTTCTTCGTACTGATGCCGATTTACACGCGGCTGGAGAAGACCAAACCCGTTCCGGAAAGGGTGACTGGCTAATGAAAAAACAACTGTTTGCACTGTTCTTTGCACTGGTGCCGATGGTCGGTTTTGCGGCCGGTGATAGCGTTCACCTCCAGTCGATGAAGCCTGACCTCTACGACAAGGCGTCGTTGCAAAGTGGCATGAAGATGTATGTCAACTACTGCATGGGCTGCCATTCTCTTAACTTTCAGCGCTTCTCGCGTGCTGCCGAGGATCTGGACATTCCCCAGAATCTGGTAGAAGAGAACCTGATCTTTGCTGAGTCGGTTGGCTACAACGATCAGATGCAGAACGCCATGAGCAAAGATGATGCTGAAAGCTGGTTTGGTGCACCGCCGCCGGATCTGTCGCTCATCGCGCGTCTGCGTGGGTCTGACTGGCTATATTCCTACCTGCTGAGCTTCTACCGTGATCCGTCGCGTCCCACCGGGGTCAACAACACCGTGTTCCCGCTGGTCGCCATGCCCAACGTGCTCGAAGAGCTGCAGGGCGTGCAGGAAATGGTTTGTGCTCCTTCAAGCAGACCGATCCCCGGGGCGGAAATTGATCCGCTGACCGGAAAGTATCAGTCATGCAGTACGCTGCAGGTCACGTCGCCAGGCAAGATGGATCCTGACGAGTTTCAGGATGCGATCTATGATCTCACCAACTTCCTGGCATATGCAGCTGAGCCTTCCAAGCTCAAAGCCCAGGCGCTGGGGCCCAAGGTGCTGATTTTTATCTTCATCTTTGGCGTTATTGCCTATCTTCTGAAGCGTGAGTACTGGCGCGATATTCACTGATTTTTGGTGAGTGCCAGTGAAAGAGAGGGCGCACGGCTCAGGTCGTGCGCCCTCTGCGTTCTTTATGTCGGTATGATTCCGGCGCTGCGTTGCACTTGACATGGCGTGTTATCATCTAGTACACGACCAGTTACGAGGATTTTTCCATGGGTGTAGTGGCCAAGCGGTCATCAATGATTTTTTACTCGGATTCTGAGGATCATTTAAGCCATCGGGTTCGGATCGTGCTTGCCGAGAAAGGGGTAGCGGTAGACATCATCGAGGTTGCCGATGAAAACCGGCCCAAGGAACTTGCCGACATCAACCCCTACAACAGCGTCCCTACGCTGTATGACCGTGACTTAGTGCTCTACGAGTCCAAGGTCATGATGGAGTATCTTGACGAGCGTTTTCCGCACCCGCCGCTGTTGCCAGTATATCCAGTGGCGCGCGCTCAGAGCCGTTTGTGGATTCATCGCATTGAGTACGAATGGTGCTCGCGAATGGAGAAGATACTCACCGGCACCAAGAAAGAAGCTGACAAGGCGCGAAAGGAGCTGCGAGAGAGCCTGACCGGAATCTCGCCAATCTTTGAAGAGCGGCCGTTCTTCATGAGCGATGAGTTTACCCTGGTCGACTGCTGTCTGGCCCCGGTGCTATGGCGTTTGCCGATATTGGGTGTTGAGCTTTCCGAGAGCAAGGCGAAGCCGGTGCTGGAATACATGGAGCGGATCTTTGAGCGCGAAGGCTTTCAGAGCTCGCTGACGGAATTTGAGCGTGAAATGCGTGTCTGAAACTGGTGTGCGGGCCATGATCTGAAACTGGAGAATGGTCTGGAAGTTGTCTGGGCAGCGTTCTTTTGCTGCCCATGCGGACCACTCACCAAGCCGGAGGAAGCAGCTGATGAATTCAAGTCGACCCTATATTGCCAGGGCGCTTTATGAGTGGCTTGTCGATAACGACCTGACGCCTCAGGTTGTTGTTGATGCCGAAATGGAAGGCGTCGAGGTGCCGCGAGACTTTGTGACCAACGGCCAGATAGTGCTCAATATCGGTGTGTCGGCGGTGGGTGAGTTTGAGATGAACAATGATGCCATTGTCTTCTCGGCCCGCTTTGGTGGGAAAGCGACCCGTTTGATGGTGCCTATGCAGGCGCTGCTGGCAATCTACGCGCGGGAAAACGGTGTGGGTATGGTGTTCGGCCATGAGCCTGAAATGCCGTCAGCCAAGCCTGATGCGGATGGCGCCAAACGTCAGCCGACCCTGGGGTTGGTGGGCGATGATGAAGCCGCCCAGGAAGAGCTCGAGGCCAGCGATGTCGGCAAGGATAGCGATGTCGATAAGAGCAGCGGCAGAAAAGAGAGCGACAACGCAGGCAAAAAAACAGGCCCGAAGCCCGGTGGGCGTCCTTCGCTGCGTGTGATCAAGTAAGCTGGCTGGCCAGTTAGGTAAGCCGTCTGCCAGGGCAAGATCAAAAGGCGTGAGGTGGCTGGTCATGTCGAAATACCAGAGCGTCAAGACGGTGCGTGAGAAGTCGCCAGGCAGGCTCTTAGCATAACAACCAGCATAAGAAAAAAACGGCAGATCATTAACTGATCTGCCGTTTTTTGATGACGCTCTGTGCCTCAGTTCAGGTAGTCAAACGCCTTGACTACGCGCTGCATGCCGCCAACGCTGGTCACCACATTAACGATATGGTCGGCCTGGCCACGGCTGACAATGCCCATTAAGTAGACGCTAGAGTTTTCTGTGATTACCCGCAAGCGACTGGAGTCAATGGAGTTATCGCTAGCCAGGGTGGCGCGTACGCGGGTAGTGATCCAGGTGTCATTGAGCCGCTGGCTAGCCGGCGAGTTGGCAGCCACGCTGAGCTCATTGAGTACCCGGCGCACATTGCGCACTTCGCTGGCTATCCGCTCCGCTTCCTGCCTGAGTTCTTCGCTGGGCACTTGGCCGGTCAGCAGCACGACGCCGTTGAAACTATCGACATTGATGTGTGCATCGGCCAGGCGTGCGTCGGTGCGCTTCAGATTGTGTTTGACTTTGACTTCGATAGAGTCGTCTTCCACCTTTGCACCGCGGGTCCGTTCGCCATAATTTTCGCTGACAACATCAGGGTTGCTGGCCGTGGTGATGGCCTCACAGCCGCCAAGGCTGATCAGCATGGTGGCAAGTGCAATAGCAAAAATATGTTTGGTTGACATGGGGTTACTCGCTTGTACCAAAAAGTTGTTCATCAATAAGGTCGCATAGACAGTGGATCACCAGCAGGTGGACTTCCTGGATGCGCGCTGTGGAGGTGGCGGGTACACGTATCTCACAGTCTTCCTGGCCGAGCAGGGAGGCCATGTTGCCGCCGTCGCGTCCTGTCAGGGCAACGACTGTCATTTCCCTGTCGTGGGCTGCTTGTATGGCCTGGATGACGTTTGCTGAATTGCCGCTGGTCGAGATGGCCAGCAGGATGTCGCCGGGCTGGCCGAGTGCGCGAATCTGTTTGGAAAACACCTCGTTATAGCTGTAATCATTGGCAATTGAGGTTAGCGTTGACGTATCAGTGGTCAGCGCCAGGGCTGGCAAGCTCGGCCGCTCACGCTCAAAGCGGTTCAGCAGTTCTGAAGAGAAGTGTTGGCTGTCGCCAGCGCTGCCGCCATTGCCGCAGGCAAGAATTTTGCCTTCATTGATCAGGCTTTGCACCATCATCTGGCTGGCTACTTCGATGAAGGGCGGCAGGACTTCGCTGGCATACGTCTTGGTGTCGATGCTGGCGTTGAAGTGTCCGAGAATGCGAGTCTGGAAATCCATCGTGGCTTCCTGGTCAGTGTGCGATCAGAACGCTTCGAAGGCGTTGGCTACCCACTCGAAGTGGAGCTGGTCTGGCGGGCCGGTGACGGCCAGCACATCGAAGCGGCAAAGGCATGATAGCCCGTTCCGGTGGAGATAAAAACGCGCCGCCTTGATAAGACGGCGCTGCTTCAGTGGCGTTATGGTTTCCAGCGGATGACCAAACCGGTTACTGGCCCGATGGCGAACCTCAACAAATACTAGAGTGTCGCCATCGTACATGACCAGATCTAGCTCACCACCTTTGGCATGCTGATTGCTTGCAACCAGCACCAGCCCTCTGGCAGTCAGCCATTGCGCGGCATATTGCTCGATGAGTGCGCCGCGCTGACGGGCATCAGAGGGCTGAGTCATCGGCGGTCTGGCCGTTTCCGTCGACAGTGCCAAATAGGCTGGTGTCAATGATTGGCCCCGGTATGCCGTTTTCAAAGCGGGCCCACGGCAGCTGGCGCTGAATACGGCCGTCGTGGTTGGCGCTCAGGCTGCCGGTGGCGCCCTGCAGCTGGCTGCCTGGAATTGCCTGGAAGTATGTCAAGTTTGAGCCAAGTTCATAGGCGTCAACGCCCATGGCCATCAGGCGCAGTAGCCCTGAGTCTGAGTTTTCACGCAGCTGACGGTAGCTCTCCGAGAAGGGTAGCGAGTCGATGCCGCCGGTTGCTGCTTCGGGAATCTGCCACGGAATATCAACAAACATGATGCCGTTGAGATCTTTGTCCAGGCGTGTCTGGACAGTTCCCTCGTGCAGGTGTGAGGTGGCATATACGGGCAGGTCGCTGGCGTTATAGTAGTTCAGGGTTGGCGGTACCTGGCGTGCATAGTCAGGCAGGGCCAGCAGGAACAGCATGTCAGACTGCGGTGAAGACGCTGCGCGACGGGTGCTCTCGGTGGCGGCGTTTGCCGGATTGTACTCAACTACCCGTGACACCTCGCCGCCGGCTTCCCGCCAGTTGTCGGCGAATGCCTCACCGACCCGGCGTCCCCAGCCGTTGTCAGGAACCAGCAACGCTGCGCTGTTGTGTCCGTCCTCACGTCCACGTCTGGCTGCCTGGCGAGCTTCATCTTCAGCGGACAGGCCGTACTGGTAAAGACCTTGGGCGCGGTTGCGATCGGCCTTGCCATAGTTGAGCGCCAGGGTGGGCAGCGGGACGCTGTCGCGTTGCTCCAGCGCGCTAACCTGGTCCTTGGACAGCGGTCCCAGCACAACTTGGGCGCCGGCAGCGGCAGCTTGCTGATACAGGCTGTCGAGGTTGTCGCCAGAGGCATCATAGAAGCTGAGGCTGGGGGCGCTCTGGCCGCTATTCATGTGCTGATCATGCTGTGTCTGGATGCCGCGCTTCAGCGCTTCGCTAACTTTTGCAAGAGGGCCTGATTCGGGCAGGAAAACCGCAATATGCGTGACATCCTCAATATCGAGATCGCGCAAGGCAGCAATATCGCTGGGCAGCTGGCGGGCTGCCGGGTGGCTGCCACGGCTTTCGCGCCAGCTGTTAATGTTGGCCATCAGCTGATCAATACTGCTGCTGCCGCTGCGGTAGGTGGCCACCAGCTCAAGCCAGCCCTGGGTCAGGTTGCTGTTATCGCTGCTGAGGCGGTCAAGATCGCCCGGTGACAGCTGTACCAGCTGCTCCCAGATGGCATCGTTGAGGTCTTCGCGCTCGGTGGCTTGCTGCAGGCGTAGAAATGCCGCAGTAGATTCCAGCGGCCTGTCAGTAGTGGCCAGTGCGCGACCAAGGCGCTCCAGCAGCAGGTTAGCCTGTTCCTGTGGCGGCTTAATCGTTCTGAGCAGCTGGCCTGCGCGGATGACGGCGTTAGGGTCGCCCTGGGTTTCACCCAGATCAGACAGCAACAGTGCCCAGCGCACGCGGTCGTCCTGGGAGAGCAGGGAGTCGTCGATGTTGCGCACGACGTCCAGCGCCTGCGGTCTGCGCTGCTGACGTGCTAGGATGTCTGCCGCGTCAAGGCGGGAACGTGCCGCCTGGCCGGGCTCCTGCTGCTCGGCTTGGCTAAGCAGCTGGTCCGGGTCCTGGTCAGGAAGGCGCTCGGTCATACTGGGTGCGATGCTGCAGCCAGAGATAAACAGTGCGGTCAGCAGGGCGCCGATAAAACCGCGGGTTGTTGTTGTCATTAGCCCTTTATTCATCCTATAGCCTTCCTTTATGCCGGGATTACATCATCAGGGAACCAAAATGCCAGACGCAGTCGAGGGGACATTGTACGTGGTCGCCACACCGATTGGGAATCTCGAGGATCTGTCGCCTCGTGCTGCCCGCCTGCTCGGCGAGGTCGCGCTGATTGCTGCTGAGGATACGCGCCATAGTGCAGGACTTTTGCGCCACCTGGGAATTCGTCGACCCATGCTGTCGCTGCATGAGCATAACGAGGCTGAGCGCGTTGATGGGCTTGATGCCAGGTTGCTGACAGGTGATGACATTGCGCTTGTTTCCGATGCGGGTACCCCACTGATCAGCGACCCCGGCTTTGTGTTGGTGCGCGAGTTGCGCCGTCGGGGACGCCTCGTTTCGCCGGTGCCAGGTCCTTGCGCTCTGGTAGCGGCACTTTCGGCAGCGGGCCTGCCCACAGACCGTTTTCTGTTCTCGGGCTTTTTGCCCGCCAAGGGAGGCGCTCGGCGCAAACGCCTTGGCGAGTTGGCCGAGCGTCAGGAAACGCTGGTGTTCTATGAGTCGCCCCACCGTATTCGTGCAACGCTGGATGATCTGGCCACGACGCTAAGCGAGCGGCGGGTGGTGTTGGCACGTGAGTTGACCAAACGCTTCGAGACGTTTCTTGATGGTACGCCTGCACAGCTGGCCGAGCGGCTTGGCGATGACCCGGACCAGAGCCGTGGTGAATTTGTGATTATGGTGGCAGGCGGGGAGGCTCAGGAAAATGTCGAGCAGG
>NZ_JBQDJZ010000056.1:0-17994 GCF_052095765.1 Halomonas sp. | reverse complement strand
CCAGTGGGCCGCCTGTTCGATCAGGCCAAATCCACGTGAAGTGACGAAGAACCCATAAAAGCCAGGAACATCGCAAAAGCCAGGTGTATGGAACGCGCTTCAGTGGCGTTAAATACACCGAACTTCACCATGTAAGGCAGCGGTGAGGCGATCCACAACTGGAAAAGCGACCATAGCGCAGCGATGCTGACCAGCAGCTTGCCCGGCATACCGAGCGGTTTTCGCGCACCCGAATCGCTCGAGGCAACCATGTCCTCCAGGTCGATCTCGGTGCTAGACGGCCCTTTATTGTTTTCAGTCATCAGCATGCCCTGATTCTGTGGGAAAAATACCGGCTAAACTCCGGCTTTCCGGCCGTTTGAAAAATTTCCGGCCATTTCAATAAAATGCGCGGCTCCAGGACAGGAGCCGCGCACCAGTTATCCACCTGGCTGTTCAATCACGTCAAAAAATGACGATCACTCGATCCAGCCCTGCTCACGGTAGTAGCGCGCAGCACCGTCATGAAGTGGGGCTGACAGGCCAGAGCTGACCATGTCCTCAGGCTCCAGGTTGGCGAACGCCGGGTGAAGCTTCTTGAAACGGTCAAAATTATCGAAGATCGCTTTGACGGTGGTGTAAACCACCTCGTCATCGGCGTCAGCCGTGGTCACGAAAGTCGCTGCCACGCCGAAGGTTTCGACACCCTCATCGTTGCCCTTGTACAGGCCACCGGGAATCACGGATGCGGAGTAGTAGGGATATTCCTCAACAATGCCCTGGATGGCTTCGTCATTGAGCGGAATCAGACGCGAATCGACCGTGGTGGTTGCTTCCTGGATGGAGCCGTTGGGGTGGCCAACCACATACGCCATGGCATCAATGTTGTTGTCTGATAAGGCTGACGCCATCTCGGCAGCATCAAGCTGTGAGGCCAGAGAGAAGGTGTCCATGTCCCAGCCCTTGGCATCCATCACCACTTCCATGGTGTTGCGCTGGCCGGAGCCAGGGTTACCAATGTTGAAGCGCTTGCCAGCCAAGTCGTCCAGCGTTTCGATACCAGAGTCGGTACGCGCCAGAATAGTCAGCGGCTCGCCGTGAGCGCGGAAGACTGCCCGCAGGTTCTCAAAGGGCTCGCCTTCGAAGTTGCCGGTACCATTAAACGCCTGGTACTGCACATCAGACTGCACAACGCCCATGTCGAGCTCGCCAGACTTGATGCCATTGACGTTGGCCACCGAGCCACCGGTGGAAGGCGCGTTACAGCGGATGTTGGAATCTTCCATGCGGTTTACCAGGCGGCACACCGACTGACCAACCACATAGTAGACACCGGTCTGTCCGCCCGTGCCGATAGTAATGAAGGTTTCTTCTTCAGCCATGGCAGGTGCAGCAAACATGGCGGCGCCCAGCAGAACACCTGAAAACGTAGCGGCGGAAAATACGTGACGTTTCATTGGCATACCTCAGTTGTGCGTTAGCAATCCAACGCTTGAAGCGATTCGTATAAGACTGTCGTTTCAAGCTGAAATTTCAAGCTCAGGCTATCATCAGGAACAACGACTCTGATCTCACTATATCTGATATGCAGAGCCTGTATCATCCTACAACAAATCTTAGGATCTCTACTTTAGGAAAAGCATATTGGCTCGCCCCTGGAAACAGTCTAAACCACAAAAATCGTTTAATCTCCGTTAATTATTACTTATTCATCATTCGGCTCAGACCGGCCATCGACGCCGCCAGCCCACCCATATCCGCTCAGTGCTAGTGCTTTATGTGCTGGGCACGCTGATCGCCGCTTTGGTTGCGGTGTCTGCCAGCTTCCTGTTTCCCACCAACCTGACTCTCACGGTGCCCGAGGCCAGCGACACCTCCCGTGATCGAGCCAAAAAGGCCAACAGCGACAAAAGTTGAAGCTCAGCACAACGACACGCTAAGAGCGCGTTCAGGGACCCCATAGCCGCTGCCGGCTGGCCACCAGGAGCCTCCAGCCTGACAGCCAGCCGCTGGAGAACCGCAGGCGGCAGGAGTACCCTGTTATCATTTCGGCGGTGCGCCGCTTTACACCTCAGCAACGGGTAGCATGATGAGCAACAAAATCTCAGTAGCAGCCCCTCTGGTTATCTTGCATGGTGACGAGATGGCCCAGGTCGCTTTCGAACGCATTCTGGACACCTTCGTCACCTCCCGGCTAGCGTTGGACCTGGTAGAAATCGACCTGACCGCAGAGAATCGGCTGGTGACCAACGGCCAGGCCGTCATCGATGCCATCGAAGCACTCAACAAGCACGGTGTCGGCATCAAGAATGCTGGCATGACAGTAAACCGCAGTCAGTTGGATGAGATGCTGGCCAAGCACCCGGAGCTTGACGCCTCCAACTTGCACCCGCTGGCCACCAAGTCGCCCAACGGCGCGATCCGTAAAGGTATCGGCGGCAACATCACCCGCGAAGACATCGAATTCCGCAACCTCAAGGTCAACACACCTGAGTGGATCGGCCGAGATATTGAAGTCGACACCATGGACACGGGTGGCATCAAACACAGCAACAGCGCGCTGTCCGACGCGACAGGCATTATCAAATTGATGTTCGTAGGTGCCAGCGGCGATCCGGTGGAACTCCATCGCCGCGAGGTCAACAAGGGTGACCCCTGGCTGCTGGCCACCAACGATCTGGGCGACGTAAAGGCCTGGGCACACCGCTTCTTCCAGCGCGCACTGGATGAAAAACGTGATATCTATCTGGGCCTCAAAGACACCGTCATCGCTGGCTATGACGGAGTAATGCGCGCGGCTATCGAAGAAATCTACCAACAGAACTATCAGTCCAAGGCCGAAGCGCTGGGACTGAGCTATCACTATGAACTGATTGACGCCCAGGCCGCTCGTTTGGTCGCTAACCCGCCAGAGCGTGCCCTGTGGGGCGTGCCAGACAACAACACCGGCCGCAAGCTGTATAAGCTGGTCGAACAGCTCAAGCGCTATGGTATTCCCGAGCGCAAGGCCCAAGTCTCGATTTCACGCATGAGCGCCGGCGGCGGCGACCAATACGGCAGCTTTAACCAGCCTGCAGCAGAAGATGGCATCCTCAAGGTTATTGTTGATGGCGAAGAACGGCACGCCCGACGCGTCAAGCGCGGCGACCCGATTCTGCTGATGTCCAACGACCGGGCGGCGATCAACGACTGGGTGCTACAGGTGTTCCGCGATGCGTCACGCAAGGGCAAGGAAGTCTACTTCGGCCTCAAGCGCGAATACATGGACTACGACGACGTATTCAGCACCATCATTACTGATGTGCGCTACGAGCTGGCCAAGGCCGACACGCCACCGCCATCGTTCATGATCATGCGGCCCTCCAGCCAGCTGATCAAGATGATCACTGACCCGCCCCGCAACGCGCTGTACCCTGCACAGAACTTAGACGGCGACATCTTCTCGGACATTTCCGCAGCACTTGGCGGCAGCCTGGCCACTGCCAGCTCAATCATCGAAAGCAAGAACGGCACCATGCTGTTCGAAGCGCCCCACGGCACGGCACACGACCTGTTCCTGAAATACCTGGAAACCGATGGCAAAGAAGCGCACTTCAACTCATCTGCGCTGATTTTCGCCGTGGCCAATGCGCTGGAAACTCTGGGCGAACGCAATGACAATACGGCGCTGATGAACTACGCCAGCAAACTCAAAGCAGCGCTGATCGACACCGTGGCAGACGGCATCATCACCGGCGACCTGAAAGGCAAGACCACTACGCCAGAAACCGAGCAGGTCGTCGACATGCAAGGCTTCCTGGACGCTGTCGAAGCCCGCCTTTGAGCCTCGGTCTAAATCTGACAGTGAGCTGAAATCTGCGGCTACCCGGAACCTCCCGGGTGGCCGCATTTTTTGCTAGTGCAGCTCCCTCGATGGTTAGCCTGGCGTCTCTTGCAAATCCTGCACCAGCAGATCAGCATTGATATCGTCAACCGTATTGGCCCCAGTCAGCACCATGGCCACACGCATTTCCTTCTCGATCAGTGACAACAGATTGCGCACGC
Source organism: Halomonas sp. (assembly GCF_052095765.1). Classification (GTDB taxonomy): domain Bacteria; phylum Pseudomonadota; class Gammaproteobacteria; order Pseudomonadales; family Halomonadaceae; genus Halomonas. The sequence goes on along the minus strand of NZ_JBQDJZ010000056.1, from coordinate 13,971 downwards.
CCGCCTCACCGTCGGTCGCCAACGCATAGATATAGGCGCGGCCCAGCATCGCGCAGTCGGCCCCGAGCGCTAACACGCGCAGTACATCCAGCCCGGTACGAATACCCGAGTCGACCAGGATCCTGATATCTCCTTTTACCGCATCAGCAATCGCCGGTAGCGCACGGGCACTGGACAGCACGCCATCCAGCTGACGGCCACCATGGTTGGACACCACAATGCCATCAGCGCCGAAACTGACCGCATCGCGGGCATCCTGCGGATCGAGAATCCCCTTGATGATCATAGGGCCATCCCAGTACTCGCGGATTCACTCCAGGTCTTTCCACGAAATCGATGGATCAAAGTTATCACCCAGCCAGCCCATGTAGTCCGCCAACCCCGTCGGATTACCACGATACGCCGAGATATTACCCAGGTCATGCGGCTTGCCCATAAGCCCCACATCCCAGGCCCAGCGCGGATGAGTCATGGCCTGTAACACCCTTCGCAGCGGGGCATTCGGACCGCTCATGCCTGAGTGGGCATCACGGTAGCGAGCACCGGGCACCGGCATGTCGACGGTAAACACCAGTGTTTTCACGCCTGCCGCCCTGGCCCGCTCCAGCGCATTACGCATGAAGCCACGATCCTTAAGCACATACAGCTGAAACCACATGGGCCGCCCTATGGCCGGCGCGACCTCTTCAATCGGGCACACCGACACCGTAGACAAGGTAAAGGGAATGCCCTGAGCATCTGCCGCACGCGCCGCCTGCACTTCGCCACGCCGCGCATACATGCCGGTCAACCCTACCGGCGACAGCGCCACCGGCATGGCCAGGGTTTCATCGAACAGCGGCGTTTCCAGGCTCAGCTGCGCCATATCGTTCAGCACCCGCTGGCGCAACGCGACATCCGCCAGATCAGCAACGTTACGCCTGAGCGTATGCTCGGCATAAGCGCCGCCATCAATATAGTGGAACAGGAAAGGTGGCAGCCGACGCTTGGCTGCTGCGCGGTAATCGGTAGAGGCGGAAATGATCAAGGCTGCACTCTCGTTGTGTGGCTGACGTTGTGGCTGACGTTGTGGCTGATTTCAAATCACCCCTTGACCACAGCCAGCGGCTCCAGCTCGACCTGTACATCAACCAGGTCTGTCTGATTACGCATCACCGTATCGATATCCTTGTACGAGCCCGGCGCTTCATCCAGATCTTTGCGCCCGCGCATGGCATGCAGCACACCGCGCTGTTTGAGACTTTCCACCTCAGCCTTGAAATCCAGCGTCTTACGAGCCTTGGCTCGGCTCATGACACGCCCGGCACCGTGTGAGCACGACTCGAAAGAGTAGGCTTCCCCCTTGCCCTTGACGAGAAAGGAGCGTGTGCCCTGGGAACCCGGAATCATCCCCCACTCACCGGCCCTGGCCCGCGTTGCTCCCTTACGGTGCACGATTACCCGCTCGCCGAAATGCTCCTCTTCAGCGGCGAAATTGTGCGGCTTGTTGATGAAATGCGAGAACTCGACACTAGGCAGCACCTCAGTAAACGCCGCCTTGACCCGCTCCATCATCAACTGCCGGTTAGCTAACGCAAACTCAATGCAGTAATTCATTTCATCGCGATACAGGGCGAAGGCCTCGGACGCTTCCGGCAAGTGTGCCAGGTCCTCAGGGACGCACTCTCCCGCCGCATCGTTAAGCTGCTTTGCCACCTCATGATAATGGTTGGCTACCGTAAAACCGAGGTTACGAGAGCCCGAATGAATCATGATCCAGACATGGCCATCTGACCCTTTCTGCACCTCAATGAAATGGTTACCCCCGCCCAACGTACCGACCTGATACAGCGCTTTGTCGTATTCCTGGTCGACGATGGGTAGCTCACCCTTGCGTTCAGGCATCCAAGCCTCATCCTGAGGCGTCTTATGGCGTGCGAAGCCCACCGGCACCGTCTCGCGGATAATAGCCAGAATGGCCTTGAGGTCATCTGTATCGATCTCTTCAAGACTGGTGCGCAACGAGCACATGCCACAACCGATATCCACGCCAACCGCATTGGGCACCAGCGCTCCCCGGGTAGCCAGCACACCCCCGATGGGCATGCCGTAGCCCTGATGGCTATCGGGCATGATGGCAATGTGGCGAAACGCATAGGGCAAACTGGCCAGATCCCGGGCCTGGTCCAGCGCGCCCTCATCCAGCTGATCGGCTTCAAGCCACAGCTTTATCGGCAGCGCCTCAGTTTCAATGACTGCCTTGCCGAAGAAATCAGTCGTTTTTTCATGCTCCATCTATAAACCTCCTCGAAAGCACAGGCGATACCATCGCAGCCTCGCTGCCTAGACTCACTCTACACATACATAATAGATAGGTGGAGGAACACTGGCGGCTTTTGAGCACTACAGGGCCAGCCATGGGCTGGAGAAAATGACACGCTGAAATAAATCCCTGTCACTGATAACAACACCTGCGAGTAGCGCCCTCTCGCACTAAGCTGTATAAATAAACAGCAAACACAGGAGAGCGCCATGTACCCCATACCCGCACACCCGGCACCGCCCGCACTGCCGCTACCTCATCCGCTGGCGCTGACCCGCGCCGGCATTTCCGGCTTTCCTAGCCCTGCCCAAGACTACGACGGCCGCACTCTGGATCTCAACGAGCGGCTAGTGAAGCGCCCCTCCGCCACCTTCTTCATGAGTGTCACTGGTGACAGCATGGGGCCGCTGGGCATCGAAGACGGCGATCTGCTGCTGGTCGATCGCTCCATCACGCCGCGCCCCGGGCATATCCTGGTTGCCATGGTTGACGGTGAAATCACCGTGAAGCGTTACCAGATGATCAACAAGCGACCCTATCTGTGTTCAGGCAATCCAGCCTACGCGCCAATCTCCCTTACTGACCTCGACTGCCAGGTGTGGGGCGTGGTGCGCTCAGTAATCCATGAATATCCGGTATAGCCATGTTCGCCTTGATCGATTGCAACAATTTCTACGTCAGCTGCGAGCGCGTATTCCAGCCTCAGCTGGAAAACCGTGCTGTGGGCGTACTGTCCAACAACGATGGCTGCGTAATTGCCCGCTCCAATGAACTCAAAGCCCTGGGCATCGAGATGGGGACGCCCGCTTTCCTGCTGCGCAACCACCTGGAGCGTGGCCAAATCCAGCTGTTATCGTCAAACTACGAGCTGTACGGCGACATGTCGGCGCGCGTGCAACAAGTACTCGAAGAGCTGTCGGGCGAGGTGGAACCCTACTCCATCGACGAGATGTTTGTGCGCCTCAATGGTCTGACTGACAGCCAGCTGCAAGCGCATGGCCATGAGCTATACCAGCGAGTACGTCAATTCACCGGCATTCCCGTGGGCGTGGGCATCGCCCCAACGCGCACCTTGGCCAAGCTGGCTAACCACGCTGCCAAAACGCTTCCCGAGTACGCCGGCGTTTGCGTGCTGCACAACAACAGCATGGCGATGCGCGAGCTGCTGCAGCGCACTGCGCTAGGCGACGTTTGGGGTGTGGGCCCACGCCTGGCCAAACGGCTAGCAGCACTGGGATTGACCACGGCCTGGCAGCTGGCCTGCACCAGACCCAGGCAGATCCGCCAGCATTTCCCGGTCACGGTAGAGCGCACCGCACTTGAGTTGTGTGGCATTCCCTGCCTGGACATGAACGCCCCCAATATAGCGCGCCAACGCATCATGACCTCGCGCTCCTTTGGCCGCCCCAGCGCCGAGTACAGCGAGATTCATCAGGCTATCCGCCAGCATGCCCAGCGCAGCGCTGAAAAACTGCGCGCCCAGCACAGCCTGACGCACGCCGTTCAGATATTTCTCAAAACCAGCCGCCACCGCGCCGACCTGCCGCAGTACTCGCCAAGCCTAATCGTCGAACTGGCACAGCCCAGCGACGACAGCCGCGATATTCTGCAGGCCGCCAGCCTAGCCCTGGAGGCAGTCTACCGCCCGCGTTTCCAGTTCATGAAAGCCGGTGTCGTGCTGCTCGACCTGATTGACGCCGATCGCCAACAGCTTTCCCTGCTCGACACCTGCCCGGATCAAGCCCCACACCAGAAACAGCACGAGCGCCAGCGCCGTCAGCGGCTGATGGCCACACTGGACGCGCTCAACGCCAAGATGGGCCGCGACACCATCACCTTCGGTAGACCCAGCCCAGGCGCTGCCTGGCAACTGCGTTGCGCTCACCGTACACCACGCTGGACCACCCGGTGGGCCGAACTGCCACGCCTTCGAGCACGCTGATGGTGCACTGGCTGTGGCGCTGACCAGGCACAGCTACTACTTTCTGCCGACACGGGGTTCCGCTATGGTGGAAGGCAAGTTGGTATATTGGACAAACACTTACCGATAGCGGCATTGATCAGAGGTTTACACAGATGAGCAAGAAAGCCCTGCTGAATATTGACTACACCCACGACTTCGTTGCCACGGACGGCAAATTGACCTGCGGCATACCCGGGCAAGTGCTGGAAGACAGCATCGTTGACATCACTGAGTCCTTTATTCAGGCCGGCGACGACGTTTTCTTCGCAATAGACGCCCATGAAGAAAATGACCCGTATCATCCAGAGTCAAAGCTGTTTCCGCCGCATAACATCATGGGCACCCCCGGCCGCGCTCTGTACGGTAAGCTGGCCGAGGTGTATGAAAAAAACTGTCACCTGCCCCAGGTGCACTACTTCGACAAGACACGCTACAGCGCCTTCACCGGCACCAATCTGGAGCTCAAACTACGCGAGCGCAGTATTTCCGAGCTACACCTGATTGGTGTGTGCACCGACATCTGCATCCTGCATACCGCTATTGATGCCTATAACAAGGGCTTTGATATTGTCGTGCACAGAAAAGGGGTGGCCAGCTTCAACCAGGCAGGCCATGACGTGGCGCTTGAGCACGTCGAAGCCGTATTGGGTGGCAAGGTGGTGTAGCCGCTTATCTCGCCGCTAAGCACTGGCCAACGTGTAGCGTGGTACCCGCGCCGCTCAGCACAATGGCATTCTGGCCAAAGAACGCACCCCGCCAGCCGGGCTGAGTGTTCATCAGCACCAGCGAACGCAGCGGCTCCTTGGGCACCGGCGCCTCGCCGGTGCGTTGATCCTGGGTAATAATCTTGCAGCGCTGACACGGCTTGCGAAGGCCCAGGCGTACGCCAGTTTCCGCCGCCAGTTCAGCCCACTCCACCTCGGCAAAGGCCTGCGTGCCTTCTACCACAATATTCGGACGAAAGCGGCTCATCGGCACAGCCTTCACGTCCTGCTGCACCAGCTGTTCATTCAACGCGTCCAGCGACGCCGTATTGACCACCAGCAGCGGATAGCCATCGGCAAAGCGCGTATGCGCCTGCTCATCCGAGCCAAGAAAATCCGCCTCCACTGCTCGGCGATACTCCGGCGCAAAACGCACCAGCCGTAACCGGCTGCCTTTGAGGTCACCCAGCACCGCCGTCAGCCAGGCACTGGCCTCATCGCCTTCATCCAGTGCCTCGCAGCTGTCTTGCCAGACATACACCGTGCGACGCGGGCGCCCGCCCAGCTCATCAGGCTCGCCTAGCGGCACGCAAAGCGGCTCGCGTGACGGATGCTCAAGACGCAGCGTTTCGGCGTTAAGAGACACACTGATCGTCGCCATGGCCGGCATTTCACGCTGGGTCACAAAGCGCCCCACGCTATCTACCAGCATCCACTCCCGATCATGGGCCAGCCCCGTCTCGGCAAGCTTCGCTTCTTCAAGGGTGATGCCACGCAGCGACTTCACCGGGTAAATACTCAGCTGGGTAATATGCACCCTGATCTCCCGCGATGTGGTTTAGAGTAGTTTATTCAGCGAAAGGGGCGGCGGCCAGCCACTTGATACCGAGCCAGATGCACATGCGATAAGGCACCAGACCATTCGCGCCCTGGTTAATAACCACCTCTGTCGCTATTATCTGATAATTATCATGTATCTAGGAGCCGCGGCATTATGCGCGATTCAGCAAAAACCGACGACCTGACATCCCCAGCGGATAACCCCACTGTCTCGGGTACCCGGAGATTCCTGTCTCCCCTTAGTCGGGTGGGGCTGCTCCTGGCCATCCTGTGCTTCGCTGCGGCGCTCACACCATCCATGATCCCACGCCCACCGCTTATGCAGGGGCTCATGGCGGGTATTGCCGCAACCATGGGGTATGCTCTGGGTGCCGCACTACAAACCGTTTGGCATTATCTGGAGTTCCGCCCTCTGCGAGGACGCGCTTTACGTCTAACGACGATAGTTCTGGGTGTCGTTTGCGTGGCTTTTGCCATATTCTGCCTGTGGCATGCGGTTGGCTGGCAAAACTCTATTCGCTCGCGTATGTCCATGGCGCCGCTCGACAGCGCAAAATTATGGCTAGTCTGCCTTGCCGCTCTTGCCTGTTTTTTCATTCTGATCGCCATCGGCCGATGCGTGATCCAGCTGGCCCGCTTCCTGATCCGCCGTGTTGAGCGCCGCCTGCCCCGCCGGGCAGCCACCTTGTTCGGCTCCATCATTGCCTTGACCCTGGTTTGGGTACTGGCAAACGGCGTTCTGGCCCAAGGGCTTTTCCCCCTGCTAGACGCGTCATTTCGTCAATACGACGCCTTGCTGGAACCCGAGTACTCCAAGCCCACTCGTGCAGATCGCAGCGGTAGCGAAGACTCTCTACTGAGCTGGCAATCGCTGGGTCGCACAGGCCGCCAGTTCATTTCGTCAGGGCCAGGGGCACAAGATATTCAAGCGCTTTCTGGCAGACCCGCCATGGAGCCCATTCGCACCTATGTCGGGCTGCAAAGCTCCGATAGCGTCACAGAGCGCGCCCAATTAGCACTGGCTGAGCTGAAGCGTGCTGGCGGGTTCGATCGATCCATGCTGGTTATCATCACCCCCACGGGAACAGGGTGGGTTGATCCGGCGGCAATCAATGCCATCGAGTACTTGCAAAACGGCGATATTGCCAGTGTGGCAATGCAGTATTCCTACCTCTCCAGCCCACTGTCGTTAACCGTGCACCCCGAATATGGCATGGACTCCTCTCGGGCGCTGTTCAGCGAGATTTATAACTACTGGTCAAGCCTGCCACGTGATGAAAGGCCACGCCTGTATCTACATGGCCTCAGCCTTGGCGCCATGAACTCTGCCCGCTCATTCGAGCTGTTCGAGCTACTTGGCGACCCCATCGATGGCGCCCTGTGGAGCGGCCCGCCCTTTGCTAGCCTAACCTGGCAAAGAGTCACGCAGGAGCGTGCTCCTGGCACACCCGAATGGTTACCTGAGTTTCGGGATAACCGCCTGTTTCGCTTCATGAACCAAAATGGCTCGCCTGTTCCCGCAGATGCGCCATGGGGTCGGGTGCGTTTTGTCTATCTGCAATACGCCAGTGACGCCATCACCTTTTTCAACCCCCACACCTTCTATCGCAGCCCCGACTGGTTGAAGAACCCTCGCGGGCCTGACGTCTCGCCAGCGTTGCGCTGGTATCCGGTCGTTTCTTTTGTGCAGCTCGCCTTTGACATGTTTCTCTCCACGGAGACGCCTCTTGGCTATGGACATGTCTATGCGCCAGAGCACTACATTAATGGCTGGGTCTCGGTAGCCGGTGCGCCTGACTGGACACCCGAAGCGCTTACGCAGCTGAAAACGTACCTGGGCGAACAGGCACGCCAAGAAATAGCAGAGAAGGAAAGTGTCAGTAACCCCTATGAAACTCGCGGGGGTTAGCCTCCGGAGTCTGCCAACATAGTCGGCAGACTCCGCGGCTGAGATGAAGGTATTTCACTCAGTTTCTGCCGCCAAGCAGGCTTAACTGGTGAGCTCCTCAACCACAATGGCCGCCCCTGCACTCAGAGCGTTCATCTTGTCTCGGGCAACTTGGCGAGACAATGGCGCCATACCGCAGTTGGTGCAAGGATAAAGATTTTCAGCGTCCACAAACTGAAGCGCCTTGCGCAGGGTGTTGGCTACCTCTTCCGGCGTCTCAATGGTATTGGTGGCCACGTCAATCGCCCCAACCATGACTTTCTTGCCCCGAATAAGCTCGATAAGCTCCATGGGAACGCGAGAATTTTGGCACTCCAAGGAGACGATATCGATATTAGACTTCTGGAGCCTGGGGAACACCTCCTCGTATTGGCGCCACTCGGTGCCCAGGGAGCTCTTCCAGTCGGTGTTGGCCTTGATCCCGTAGCCGTAGCAAATGTGCACGGCAGTCTGGCACTTCAGCCCCTCGATGGCTTTCTCCAGTGTGGCAATACCCCAGTCGTTCACCTCATCAAAGAACACATTAAATGCCGGCTCATCGAACTGAATGATATCTACGCCGGCTGCCTCCAGTTCGCGCGCCTCCTGATTCAGGGCTTTGGCAAACTCCCACGCCAGCTTTTCGCGACTCTTGTAATGGCCGTCGTAAAGGGTATCGATCATGGTCATGGGGCCGGGTAGCGCCCACTTGATAGGCTGCGTGGTCAGCTGACGTAGAAACCTGGCGTCATCAACAAAGACAGACTTCTGGCGAGACACCTCACCCACCACCGAAGGGACGCTGGCATCATAGCGGTCGCGAATCCTGACCGTTTCACGCTTATTGAAGTCAACGCCATTGAGGTTTTCAATGAATGTCGTGACAAAGTGCTGGCGCGACTGCTCGCCATCACTGACGATATCAATACCCGCCTGTTGCTGCTCATGCAGTGCCAAACGCAATGCGTCTTGCTTGCCCTCCGCTAACTCCTCATCCTGCAACTTCCAGGGTGACCACAACACCTCCGGCTGTGCAAGCCAGGACGGCTTGGGAAGACTGCCAGCAGTCGAGGTAGGTAACAGCTTAGCCATGATGGAAAATCTCGTAATGGGTGGATCAAAGAGCGTAGTTAGCAGACCATTGCTCAAGAATATTCCGGTAGGGTTTGATGAAGTTCTCTTCAACAAATTTCCCTTGCTCGGTCGCCAATTGACTGCGCTCCTCTCTGTCATAGACGATGCGAGTCAGTGAGTAGTCCTGCTGCTTCAAGCACGGCTGATAGGACTTCCCCGCCGCAGAATTGGCATTGTAAATTTCCGGGCGATAGATCTTCTGGAACGTGTCCATCGTACTTATCGTGCTGATAAGCTCAAGATTGGTGTAATCGCCAAGTAAGTCACCTTTAAAATAGAATGCTAAAGGCGCGACACTACCCGGCGGCATGAAGTAGCGAACCTTCATTCCCATCTTGCTGAAGTAATCATCCGTCAAGGAGTGCTCGTCCTGAAGGTATTCAACGCCCAGCACCGGGTGGCTGTTTTCTGTCCGGTGGTACGTCTTAGTGCTGGACACACTGATGCAAATAACAGGAGGCTTTTTGAAATTCTTTTTGTACACATCAGAATTTACAAAGGCTTTGAAAAGCTGGCCATGTAGCACACCAAAATCACTCGGAATACTGAATTCCTTTTGATCCCTGTTGTGCTCCTTTAACACCACACTGAAGTCGTAATCTCGCACATACGAAGAAAAATTATTCCCCGTGATCCCCTCAATGCGTTGGTTGTCTTTTTTATCGACAACACTGGTTTTCAGCACCTCAATGATGGGAAGAGCGCTCTCTTCAGCAGAAGCCGAATCAACTGCCATCTCAACAGAAATAATATCAAGCTCGACCGCATAACGATCCCCATTCGGGTTATCCCAATCCGCCAAGGCATTGAACCGGTTGTCAATCATACGCAGGGTGTTGCGTAAGTTTTCTTCACGCATCTCCCCTCTGGCCAGGTTGGCAAAATTGGTCGTGATACGGGTAGTGTCCGATGGCTGATAATCCTCATCGAAACGAATACTCTTAACACTAAATGTAAAATTTTTGTTCATACGGAATTGCCACCTTGTTTCCAGAGACATGAACCTAAGGCATTTTTGAGTAGCCTTTCGTGATGACTCCCCGGATCGACATCGGCGACCCAATCAGTCGTTATTCATTCAGCTTCGTCAGATTTAATATCAAAAGAAACCCGTGCTGCACCTACTGCCCCGCAGGTAAGCCACTGACGAAGTAATGAGAGGGATTATCGAAGCCCCAGGATCATGAAGCAAGCTGATGATTTTCATAGCCAGCATTAATATTATTCATGCTGCAGCAAGCCACTGGCCAAACGGCCTCAGGTGGGCATTAGGCGCCATCATCCCCTCTGACACAGCGGATCTCCGCGATGCATAGTGAAGCTGACGACATCGAGGCACTCCGGCGGGCGTCTATTGGTGGCTGCCGCCATGCTGGCCTGTACGCTGCCAACTTCGCCAGCACAATACCGGACACGCCTCGCACCAACGCTGGGAAACTGCTAATGCCATCAGTTATTCTGGTGGCGGCCATTCCTTACATGTGGCGCCTGAAAGAGCCAGCACAACCCCAGGTGGAAAACCCCGCCGCGGGCCAATTCCTGTTTGCCAGCGGACTGTTTCTCACCAGCGAGGTCGCCATCTTCTACCGCAAGCTGGAGCACCATAAACTAGTGGCGTTTTGCCATGCGTCGGGCTTTAGCGCCATGTTTATTCACGCACTACAAAGCGAGATAAACGACCGCGCCACGCTCGGCCACCCCACTGACATCGGCTTGGATGACGAACAGGCCAAGTGGCAACTCAACGAAGTAATCAAGCCTTCGATCAGGTTTTTTTGAACTGTTAACCAAACCGTCCATGTCACCGCCTGAGCATCACTCCATCTGCTTGCGGATGGCGGGCAGGCGCTTCTCGACCAGAGTGACGAAGGCCTCGACCACCGGCCGGCCCGGTGTTGTCGGATAGTGCAGTTCCAGCGGCACCGCCCCGAGTGCCGGGCGCAATGGGATAAACCGGCAGCCATCACGTTGCAGCCGGCGAATACAGCTGGGCACGATGGCGATCCCGAGCCCAGCCGCAACCTCGCTGAGCAAGGTCTGCATCAATGCCGGTTGGCGCTGGATGCGCGGAGAGAAGTCGGCATCGCCACAGGCGCTGATGATCTGGTCAAACAGCCCCGTTGCCTGCCCGCGCTGAAACAGCACGAAGTCTTCCTGCTCCAGCTCGCTAAGAGCGAGCCGCTTGCGATGCGCCAGACGATGACCTTCCGGCACGACCGCCATGAGCACATCCTCGTAAACCGGCAGGGCAGTCAGAGTGTCGCGCTGCTCGATTGGGAGCGGGCGCGACAGTCCGATGTCGATCTCGTCACGCCCGAAGGCATCCAACTGCTGCTGGGCGGTCATCTCATGCAATGACAGGCTCACCTCGGGGTGATTGGCGGCGAAGTCACGCATCAATCCGGGCACGAAGCTTGCGCAGGCCGAACTCATGTAGCCGATGCGCAACGTACCGGTCTGGCCGCTGGCGGCCATCGCCACGCGTTTGCGTGCATGCGCCTCCAGCGCCAGCAGACGCTGCGCTTCTTCCAGCAATGCCTCGCCCGGCGCCGTGACACGCACCTCCCGCGTATTGCGCCACAGCAGACTCACGCCCAGCTCATCTTCGAGGTCGGCAATCTGGCGGCTGATGGCGGGCTGGACAGTATGCAGCTCACGCGCAGCGGCCGAGAAGTTTTTGTGCGTCGCCACCGAGACGAAAATTTTCAGCGTGCGGAGTTCCATGTCAGACCTCATCATCGATTAATACATAAACAGTATAGGTCATATCATATATTGATATTTCTATTATAAGTCTGAACTCACTAGCCTAGCGGCCTACTAAACCTCCCCTGTTACCTTCTACTGTCTTTCCCACTTCCTTGCCTGCACCTCATCAGCAGGAAGGCACGACATCGACCGACATGGGGCCTGATTTCGAGTGGAGCCTATATGACGACATCAACGGCAAAAGTGGCTGCGCAGGATATGCGCGAGCCCTCGCAAACACTCTCTGCCGTTGGCCGTTTCACGCTGCTGGCCATTGCTACTTTGACCATCATGGTGGGAACTGTGGTGGCACCGGGGCTACTGAACATCGCCTCAGCCCTGCAGGTTGAGAACCATGCCAGTTGGCTGATCACCTTTCCCTCACTAGGCGCCGTGCTCTTCGCACCAATTGCCGGGCGCATGATCGATCGCATCGGGGCTTATCCCTCGCTGGTTGGTGGCCTGCTGCTGTATGGCCTGGTGGGCGCGGGCGGGGCGCTGCTGGAGGGCACCGTGGCAGTGTTCGCCAATCGCATCCTGTTAGGGGGCGCGACCGCGCTGGTGATGGCGAGCGGCACCACGCTGATCTCCGAGTGGTATCACGGTCATGCGCGTCTGGCGATGATCGCTCAACAAGGCATGTCCATCGAGCTTGGTGGGGTGATATTCCTGTTCGTCAGTGGCGTGTTGGCGGGGATTGCCTGGCAGCTGTCTTTCCTGCTGTACCTGCTGGCCTGGGGGCTGCTGGCCATGCTGTGGATGATGGTGCCGAGACGGTCACCACCCGCCCCTGAGGGCGAGTCCGGACAGGACAGTGGTGGCGCGCGGTCCGCTTCGCTCACTAGTGTCTACCTGGCAGCGGTAATCTCATTGACACTGTTCTTCACCGCCATCGTCATGCTACCGATGCGCTTGAACCTCCTCGGGCTGGGTGAGACGGCCACCGGTATCTTCCTGGCAGCCATCTCACTGGTCGCAGTGGTGGCGGCGATGCTGATGCCGAAGGTATCGCGTGCGCTGGGCGCGATGCCAACCCTGGTGCTGGCTTTCCTGCTCTATGCTGCCAGCCTGTTCATCTTCCAGCAGGCCGAGAGCATGACACTGATGAGTGTCGGGGCAGCGCTGTCCGGCATGGGCTTCGGCTTCTCGGTCCCCTTGCTCAACCATATAACGGTGGAGCGAAGTCATCCCTCGGTGCGCGGCCGCAACCTCTCCTACCTGACGATGGCAATCTTCCTGGGCCAATTCCTGACGTCTTTTCTGGAACTCCTGCCCGGCGATATCAGTCAGGTTTTCGGCGCCTCAGCCGTGTTGGGGCTGATCTTCGCAGTGGTCTACCTCGGCGCCTATCTACTCAAACGTGGCAGTCGCAGCGCCTGAATGGAGGCGAAGCCGCAATGTAGTAGATCTCGCCGTGAATGGCCTTGTTATGCATTTACCATTGGACCAACACGTCTTGAGTTTTCAGTGTCTCCGAGTCAAATCCAATTGCCCAAAATACGTTGATATCGCTTTTTCTGTATTTTTCTTTACAAAACGTTAACTTGGATTCATTTCTCGGCAGGCAATCTATAGACTCGTTGCTTTCTAACGCACCCATTCCATTCTCTATATCCCGACACATATCCAGATACACATCTTCATGTGATATTCCCAATGTCATTCGACTCTTTAGCCGGCGCCGATATTTATTTAAATTCCCGGCAGCTCCTTCCGTCATGTAAATTAATTAGTCGCTCAACCAGCTCAGTTTCTCGATCAGTGATTACGAAATCCGCCCTCCTTTACTTCGCAACCCCTATTTAAGAGATGACAATAGCTTGCTTGATTTGTATTTTTAACCAACTACCTGAGTCATCTAAAACCTCCCCCTTAACAGAGCTACTAAAATCGGTAGCACCTAGTGAAATTACAACTTTTTACCTTGAACCTCTTTGAGCATGGTTAATTCCATTTGCATAGTAGATGATTATCAATGAGATTTAACATTCTGCAGGACGCCCGTATAAACGGCTCCCGGCTAGGGCACCCGGTGGAGGCCCACCAGGCCGGAACGAATTTAATGCACTGGTTAGGCTTTTATACCCCACTGCTCTCGTCAATGTTGAAACGCAACATGCAGCGCACCACGAGCAGCCTCTGATGCCAAGCCTTTCCCCCAATTAGCTGACGACAACCGCCAGCCAATCTCGACACACGAAGAAAAAGGCAGCGTCGCAGTGGGTACGTGTAGTCCACAAAAACCAATAAACGGCTCGGCATCCTTGACCTCGACTGCCCAGAACCCCCAACCGCGCTGCTTTAAGTGGCTATTCAAAATTTATCGTGCGCTCAGACCCGTAGCCGTCGAGTA